>JBCBCR010000123.1:0-10092 GCA_038530495.1 Pseudomonadota bacterium
AGTGCCCGGCGATTTCGGCGACCTCATCCACTTTGATGTCGTGGGCCGCACCCCGCGCAAGCGCAAGGTGCTGCTGGTGGCACCCATGTCGGGACACTACGCCACGCTGCTGCGATCCACGGTCTACTCCCTAATGCCCGATTGTGAAGTGTACGTGACAGACTGGCACAATGCCCGCGACATCCCCGTCAGCGCGGGCAAGTTCGACGTCGAGGATTACACCCTCTACCTCGTCGACTACATGCGCGAACTGGGTCCCGACACCCACGTGATCGCCGTGTGCCAACCGGCCCCGCTCACCCTCGCCGCCACCGCCTATCTGGCGGACGAAGACCCCGCCGCCCAGCCGCGCACGCTCACCCTCATCGGCGGGCCCATCGATCCTAACGCCAACGCCACCGACGTGACCGACTTTGGCCACCGCGTCACCATGGGCCAGCTCGAAGAGCTGATGATCCAGCGCGTCGGCTTCAAATACAAAGGCGTCGGCCGCAAGGTCTATCCCGGCCTCTTGCAGCTCAGCTCCTTCATGTCGATGAACGCCGAAAAGCACGGCAAAGCCTTCGCCGACCAGATCGCCCGCGTCGCCCGCGGCGAGGCGTCCGATCATGACAAGCACAACAAGTTCTACGACGAATACCTCGCCGTGATGGACATGCCGGCCGAGTTCTACCTCTCCACCGTGCAGCGCATCTTCAAAAAGACCGAAATCGCCACCAACAGCTTCACGGTCAAGGGCAAGCCTGTCGACATCGGCAAGATCACCACCGTCGCGGTCAAGACTGTCGAAGGCGCCAATGACGACATCTCGGCCCCCGGCCAGTGCATCGCGGCGCTCGAGCTGTGCACCGGCCTGCCCGACGCGAAAAAGGCCAGCCACGTCGAACCCGGCGCGGGCCACTACGGCATCTTCGCGGGCCGCTCGTGGCGCAACAACATCCGCCCCCTTGTGCTCGACTTCATCGATGCCAACACGCCGCCCAAACCCAAGAAGGCGGCGAACAAGAACGCGGCGGCCTGATGGCGGATCTCGCCTTTGCCTGCACCTGTGGCGCCCTGCGCGGCCACCTGAGCGGGGCAACGGCACGCAATGGCACACGGGCGGAATGTTTCTGCGCCGATTGCCGCGCGGGCGAGCTTTATGCCCAGCAACCCGACCCGGCCCCCGGTCCGGTGCAGCTTTACCAGACGATGCCTTTCCGCATCCGATTGACCCAAGGCGCCGAACACCTCGCTGCCTTTTCGTTTTCACCACGCGGCCCCTTGCGCTGGCAGGCGACCTGCTGCGGCGCGCCGCTGGCGCTGACCATGCGCAGCCCGCGCCTCAGCTTTGCGTCGATCCGCACCGACAGGCTCGAAGACCCCACAGCCCTCGGCCCCGTCACCGCCCGCGCCTTTGTCGAAAAACCAAACGGCAAGCGCGGCCACGAGGGGCTGATGCGCTTTGTCACCGGCTTCGCCACCCGCGCCCTCGGCGCCCGCCTCACCGGCAAATGGCGCGACACGCCGTTCTTTGACGACAGCGGGACACCCACGGGCGAGGTGACCTTGGTCAGCAAGGCAGACCGAGCCGCCCTCACGGCCTAGACGCTCGGAGAAGCCGAACCTCGCCACACGCGCTAACGCGCCCTTTCGCCTAGGCGCGCCTCACCCCCGCTTCGCCTCCGCCGCCTCCAGCGCAGCACCCAGCGCTGCGACATCCAGACCGTCACGCAACGCCCGCCGCACGATCTCGGCGTCAGTCTCCGGCGCCAGCCCGCCCACCGGCGGGTCCGTGTCCAGCGACGTCGGAAAGGCATAGCCCTCAGCCGCCGCTGCAATCGCAGCCTCCCGCGCCAGCCCGTCAAGCCCACCCAGATACGGATAGATCGCCCGGCACATCGCCCGCCGGTCCAACCGCTCCATCGCGCGGCCCATGGGCGACGACACCTGCAACAGGTTGGCAAAACGCTGCACATCCGCGGTCCGGTTCTCGCCCGCCGCATGAAACAGCGCGGGCGAGAAAAACAGCGCGTCGCCCTTCTGCAACGCCACCTGCACCGACCGCGCCGCAAACACCGCCCGGAAATCGTCGCGGTGAAACGCCACATACCCCGCCTCATAGCACTGCGAAAACGGCAACAGCTGCGTCGGCCCGCTCTCCACCGACATGTCACAATGCGCCACCGCCCCCTGCAATGTCAGCATCGGCGACAAAAGGTGCATATGCGCCGGAAACCCCGCCGCCTGCGCCTGCGTCATGAACCCTAGGTGATAATCCCTGTGCGCCTCCTGCGCCTGCCCGCCGGGTCGCACGAGGTTCACCTGAGACGTCATCTGGTACCCCCGGCCCAACCACGCCTCGCACATCGCATCGAGCGCCGGTTGGCCAAAGTACTGCACGAACACCTCCGGTGCGGCCAGGCACAGCTTCTCCTGCGCATTCCACACCCGGTCATTGGCACCCGCGGCGGCAAAGTGATCGGCCCCGCCGCCCTTGCCCGCCTTTTCCGCGGCGATGATGTCCATGAACACATCCGTCGCACGGTCCAGCACGGTGGTATCGGCATAGACCCCGCGCAGCACCACGGCCCCCGCGCCCCGATGCAGAACCGCCGCCCATTCCGCCATCAGCGCCCGGCGCGCGGCCCTATCCTCCAGATCGGCGGCGGCCATGTCATAGGCGGGGATGTTGGCGATGATCTCGCTCGCGTGCGGCACGTCGGCCGGATCGGTCTGCCGCGACACGATCGCTTCGAACTCGGCCACGTCGCAGGCATCGGGGTCAAAATAGCCGTGCAGCTCTATCCGGTCTTTCATCAGCGCATCCTCCCTGTCGCAACCATGGCGCAGGCGATGCGCCCTTACCAGCCCAAGCTTGCACCCGGATCGCGCAGCGCCTGCAACCGCCGTGCGGCATGGGTGGCAAAGGTCTGGACCACCGCCTTGCGCCGCGCAGGCGCCAGTTTCGCCTCGGGCGCCATCCGCACGATCTCCGCATCATAGGCGTCGGCCAGGATCAACCCTGTGTCCTCGGGCAACAGCTCCACCGGAAACGCCTCATCCACCGCCCAGAAAAACCGGTCGCACCAGTCAAGGTAGCCCTGCCATTTCTGATCGGTCATGAAATCAGCGCGGGACGACTTGCACTCCACCACCCAGATCTCGCCCTTGCGCCCCAGCGCCATCACGTCCACACGCAGGCCCCGCGCGGGCACCAGTTCTTCGACCGTGACCCAGCCGAGCGAGGCCAGATGCCGCGCCACGCCGCGGGCCAAGAGTTGGCCCGGCATCAGGGTCGGTGGATCGGTGATCTCGGTCATGGGTCAAGTATGAACGAAAAGTGAACAAACGCAAGCGCGCCGTCACGCGGGCAGTAACACGGGCCCCCGGCTGGCAAAGGACATGCGCACTTCCGTGCCCGGATCATACGGGTCATTTACGTTCTCATGCACGGCAAAGACCTGCCCGAACGCGCCCGTCAGCGTGTATTCCATCCGCACCCCCACATAGGTCGCCTTGGCCACCGTGGCCGCGACGCCTTCATCACCGCCGATGACGATGCGCGCGGGCCGCACCGCCAGTTGCGCGCGGCCCACCGCCAGCCCCCGCGACGGCAAGCGATAGCGATAGTCCTCCACCGCGATCTCCGCCATCTCACCGTCCACGCTGACGATCTCGCAGGCGATCAGGTTCGCCTCGCCGATGAAATCGGCCACAAACGCATCCACCGGCGCATCATAGAGCGCCCGCGGCGTGCCGATCTGCGCGATCTGCGCGTTGCGCATCACGACGATCTCGTCGCTCACGGCCAACGCTTCCTCCTGATCGTGGGTGACATAGACCACCGTCAGCCCCAGATCCTGCTGAATGCTGCGGATGTCCTCGCGCACTTGCCGGCGCAGCTTGGCATCAAGGTTCGACAGCGGCTCGTCAAACAGCAGCACCTGCGGCTCCAGCACCAGCGCACGCGCCACCGCGACGCGCTGCTGCTGGCCGCCCGACAGCTCGCTCGGCAATCGTCCGTCAAAGCCTTTGAGCCCCACCAGATCCAGGCCCGCCAGCGCCCGCTCGCGCGCCTCCGCCTTGCCAAAGCCCGAAAAACCAAGGCCGTAAGCCACGTTCTCCAAAACGCTCATGTGCGGAAACAGGGCATAGGACTGGAACACCATCGACACGTCCCGGTCCGTCGCGGGCAGCTTGGTCACGTCCTTGTCCCCGATCAGGATGCGGCCCGCCGACGCCATCTCGAGGCCCGCAATCATGCGCAGGGTCGTGGTCTTGCCACAGCCCGACGGCCCCAACAGCGTGACCAGCTTGCCCGCCTCGACCTCCAGGTCGATGCTGTCCACGGCCACCACGTCCTTGCCAAACAGCTTCGACACCCCGCGAAAACTGACCGGGGCCGCCTGCCCCTTGATCCGCGCCATCGCCTACCTCCCCGCCACGAATTGCGTGCGCCGCCCGATCTGGACCCGGCCCACCAGCAACTGGAACAGCCCCACCGCCGCCAGCATCACGAAGATCAGCGTGGTGGAATAGGCAATCGCCAGCCCATAGTCGTTATTCTCCACCCGCCCGATGATGTAACTGGTGGCCATGTCGTATTCCGCGCTGACCAGAAAGATCACCGCGCTGATCGCCGTCATCGCGCGCACGAAACTGAACACCAGCGCCGCCAAAATCGCAGGCCGCAACAGCGGCAGGATCACCCGCCGGAATGTGGCCCACGAATTGGCCCCCAGCGTCAGCGAGGATTCGTCCAGCGACTTGTCGATCTGGCTCATGCTGGCGATCCCCGCCCGCACACCCACCGGCATGTTGCGAAAGATAAAGCTCACGATCAGGATGATCCCGGTCCCGGTGATCTCGATCGGGGGCACGTTGAACGCGAGGATATAAGCCACGCCAATGACCGTGCCCGGAATGGCAAAGCTCAGCATGGTACCGAACTCGAACGCGTTCTTGCCCGCAAAGCTCTGCCGCGTCAGCAGGTACGCCGTGGTCAGCCCCACAATGGCCGTCAGCGGCGCGGCCGCCGCGGCAATCTTGATCGTGGTAAAGAAACTGTCCCACGCCGAGCCAGCCCAATGCAGCCCATGCTCGCCCATGCGCACCTCGAACGCGGTGATGTAATGCTTGAAGGTCAGCGTATTGCGCACGCCCCACAGCTCGACAAACGACCCGTAGACGATCATCGCGTAGACCGTGATGGTAAACACCCCCCACACGCCCGCAATGGCAAAGACCGGGATCGCCAGCCGCCGCGGCATCAGCGGATGCACCCCCGCATCCCCCTTGCCGGTCACGGTGGTATAGCTTTTCTTGCCCAGCCACATGCGCTGCAGCCAGAACGCCGACAGGGTGAAAAACAGCAGCACGATGGCCAGCACCGCCGCCCGCCCCTGATCGTATTGCGCCCCCACGATGGCAAAGAAAATCTCGGTCGACAGCACGTCGAAATTGCCGCCCAGCACCAGCGGATTGCCGAAATCCGCCATGCTCTCGATGAACCCCAGAAGGAACGCATTGGCCAGCCCCGGCCGCATCAGCGGCAAGGATACAGTGCGAAAGGTCTGCCACCGGTTGGCCCGCAAGGTCTGGCTCGCTTCCTCCATCGACGGTGACACGCCTTCGACCACGCCGATCAGGACCAGAAACGCGATGGGCGTGAACGCCAGCGTCTGCGCGATCAGCACCCCGGGCATCCCATAGAGCCACCGGGTCGGCTGCACCCCGAACAGGTCGGCAAAAAACACCGTCACCGATCCCGACAAGCCAAAGAGCAGGATCAGCGCCAGCCCGATCACGAAAGGCGGCGTGATGATGGGCAGCACGGTCAGTGCCCGCAGCCCCTTTTTGAACCGCACGCCCGAGCGCGTCACCACCAGCGCAAAGGCCAGACCCAGCGCCGTGGTCAGAAACCCGACCGTGACCCCCAGAAACAGCGAATTCAGCGCCGCCCCACAGCGACCCCCATAAAAACAGCCGATCCCCCACAGCCTGTCGTCAAAGAACTTGGCGAAAAACACCTGCAGGGAATACGCGCCCTCCTCGGTGACAAAGGCGGCAAACAGCATCCGCGCGATGGGGAAAAAGACAAAGATGGTGACAATCGCGATCACCCCGCCAATGGCGCTGACCACGAACACGTCGCCGCCCACGGCCCCGCGGGCCGCGATGCCTTGGGTGAACAGGAACAGGAACGCCGACGCCACCACCAGCCCGCCATAGCCCATGCCGAACTGCTGGTCGCCCAGCGGCCCAAAGGCATCGGTCATCCACTGGTAATTGAACCCGCGAATGCCGATGGAAAACCCCTGAACCATGACCCAGGCAAAGCCCAGCGCCCCGGCGATGATCAGCAGCCGCGCATAAGTGCCCTCGGATTTCGGCACCCGCAGGGCCAGCGTGGCGAGGATCAGCGGTGCAAACAGCGGCGCCAGCCACAGCTTCTCGCCCTGCAGCATCAGCGACAGAACCGGGGCATAGTCGCTGTCCAAGGGCCAGCCATCCACCAGCCACGCAAAGGACCAGAACCCGTCCTCGACCCCGTACCACGGCAGCACGCACAGCCCGATCCAGCCCGCCGCCAGCCACGCCAGCAGCACGGGTGCGGCGCCGCCCCGGGCGTGACCCGGGGCGGCGTGTGGTGCGTGAGGTCCCGGGTCAAGCCCGGGACGCGGGGTGCCAGTGGCGTCGGTCACGCGCGCTTACTGCGGCAGGATCGACACCTCTTCGTCCCACTTCTGCAGCAGACGCTTGCGCTCGTCCGACGACCCGTACTTCTTAAAATCGTAGTCGATCAGCTTGATCGTGCTCATGTCGGGGGCCGAGGCCGAGGTCTCCGCACCCTTGTTCGACGGCACCTGGAACGCGTTGACCTGCAGCGCGAGGTTCTGCGCTTCCGTGCTCAGCGCCCAGTCATAGAACGCCTTGGCCTCGTCAAGGTTGCGCGCCCCGTCGATGATCGACATCGACCCGATCTCGTAGCCGGTGCCCTCGCACGGGGCCACCACCTTGACCGGGAAGCCGCTCACCGCCTGTTTCACCGCATCATGCATGAACACGATGCCCACGGTGTTCTCGCCACGTCCCGCCGCCTTGATCGGGGCCGAGCCGGATTTCGTGTACTGGTTCACATTGGCATGCAGGCCCTTCATGAAATCAAAGCCCTCGTCCTCGCCAAAGATCTGCACCATCGACGCCAGCGTGGTGTAGGCGGTGCCCGACGAATTGGGGTTCGCCATCTGCACGTGGCCCTTGAACTCGGGCTTCAAGAGATCGGCCCAACAGGCCGGTTCGGGCAGGTTGTTGGCGGCCAGCAGGTCGGTGTTGTAGCCATAGCCCAGCGCCCCGGAATAGATGCCGATGGTCTTGTTGCCCGCACTTTCCGCCTGACTGATCGCCCAGTCATGCAACTGGTCGCGCATGGGCGACATGTACTCCATCGTCAGGCCCTCTTCGGCGGCCTGCAGATGCGGATCGCCCGTGCCACCCCACCATACGTCGCCCTTGGGGTTCGAGGCTTCGGCCTTGATCTGGGCAAAGGTCTCGCCGGAGGATTTGCGCGTCATGTTGACGTCGATCCCGGTGGTTTCCTCGAAACTCCGCGCCATCAACTGGCACCAGTCCTCCTGCGCCGAACAATAGAACGTCAGCTTGTCGGCCTGCGCCATTCCAGCAGCCCCCGACAGCATCAACGCGGACAGCAGTACAGTTGTTTTCTTTGACATATCTTCCTCCCAAATGGTGCCCCCGGACCGCTTGGGCGGCCTTCTTGTGACACGTGCATGAATGCCGCCAAGGTTCACCGAATTCCCGCACCAGTCCAGAAAAATTTGCGCAGCCCTCCGGCACATAGCCCGTTGGCCCAGCACCTCACCGGCACCACCGTTTTCCACCGCACGGCGAAAAAATCGCTTGCACAAGCGCGCGCGCCCGCCAATCCTTGGGACATGCGGGGGCGTTCATGACCCCTGCCCGGCGCGCGTGTCACGCAGCTGACACATGCCCCGCCTAAGGGATGGCCGCGCCACACCAAACCGGGAGGAAGCACAATGAAATCTTGCACAAGCGCACTCGCACTGGCCGCCACGCTGGTCACCGCCGACATGGCCGCCGCGCAAACCGAAATCCAGTTCTGGCACGCCTTCACCGGCCGCCTCGGCGAACTCGTCGCCGCCCAGGTCGACGAATTCAACGCCAGCCAAAGCGACTACACCGTCGTGCAAAGCCACAAGGGCAACTATTCCGAGACGCTCAACGCGGGCATCGCCGCCTTCCGCGCGCAGGAACAGCCGCACATCCTGATGGTGTTCGAGGTCGGCACCGCCACCATGATGGCCGCAGGCGGCGCAATCAAACCGGTCTACGAGGTCATGGCCGAAAGCGGCGCCACCTTCGACCCCGACGCATATATCGGCTCGGTCAAGGGCTACTACACCACCACCGACGGCGACATGCTGTCCCTGCCGTTCAACTCGTCCACGCCCGTTCTGTGGGTGAACCGCGATGCGATGTCGGCGGCGGGCGTTGACCCCGACACCGACATGTCCACATGGGAACAGGTCGGCGAAGTGCTGGATGCGCTCAAAGCCGGGGGCGAGGAATGCCCGCTGGTGACCGCATGGCAAAGCTGGATCCACCTCGAAAACTTCTCCGCCTACCACGACGTGCCCTTTGCCAGCCAGGACAACGGCTTTGCCGGGCTCGACACCGAACTGATGCTGAACGGCCCCGCACAGGTGGCACACCTGACCGCGATGGGCGAATGGGCCCAAGAGGGCAAGTTCATCTACACCGGCCGCCGCAATGAAGGCGGGGCAAACTTCCGCTCGGGTGAATGCGCGCTCTTCACCGAAAGCTCGGCAGGCTACGCGGGCATCAGCGCCGAGGCCGACTTTGACTTCGAGGTTCGCCCGCTGCCCTACTGGAAAGCCGTCGCGGACGAGCCGCAAAACACCATCATCGGTGGCGCCTCGCTCTGGGTGATGGAAGGGCACGAACCGGATGAATACGCAGGCGTCGGCGAATTCCTCGCCTTCCTGTCGAAATCGGACGTTCAGGCCGCGTGGCACCAGAACACCGGCTACCTGCCGATCACGTCAGCCGCTGGTGATCTGACCAAAAGCCAAGGCTTTTACGACGAAAACCCCGGCACCGACATCGCGGTGATGCAGATGACGGCCAAACAGCCCACCGCCAACTCCAAAGGGTTGCGGCTCGGCTCCTTTGACCAGATCCGCGGCATCATCGACGAAGAGTTGGAGGCGATCTGGGCCGGGGACAAATCGGCCCAGGCGGCGATGGACAGCGCCAAGGAACGCGGCGACGCGCTCCTGCGCCGGTTCGAATCCGCCAATCGCTAAGGCACAGGCGGCACCCGCCCCGGGCGTGACCCGGGGCCTCTGGGACATCTGACCCCGAGGCCCCGGCTTGGAAACCGGGGCGGGTGTCGCGCATACGGTCCCGCATGGAAAAGCGCGTCCTCTTTCGCGGCTGGCTGCTGCCGCTGCTGCTGATTGCACCGCAGGTGCTGGTGTCGGCGGTGTTCTTCTTCTACCCGGCGGGACAGGCGATCTGGCAATCGCTGTTCATCCCCGACCCGTTCGGCCTGAACGCCCAGTATGTGGGCCTTGCCAATTTCGAGTTTCTGCTATCCGACCGCTTTTATCGCGCGTCCTTTCTGACCACCGCGATCTTCTCGCTGCTGGTCACCGTCTGTTCCATGATCCCCGCCCTGTTCCTCGCTGTCCTCGCCGACCGGCTGATCAAGGGTTCGGGCGTCTACCGCACGCTCTTGATCTGGCCCTATGCCGTGGCGCCTGCGGTGGCGGGCGTGCTGTGGCTGTTCATGTTCAACACCCGCGTGGGCGTGGTGGCATGGTATCTCGGCCAGTTGGGCTATGACTGGAACCACGTGCTGAACGGCGGCGAAGCCATGGGCCTCGTCGTTGTCGCCTCAGCCTGGGGGCGCATCAGCTACAACTTCCTGTTCTTCTTTGCCGCGCTGCAATCGGTCCCCCGCTCGGTGATCGAAGCCGCGGCCATCGACGGCGCCCGGTTCTGGCGGCGCTTCTTCACCATCGTGCTGCCCCTGATCACGCCCAC
>JBCBCR010000124.1:0-10087 GCA_038530495.1 Pseudomonadota bacterium
CCTCGATATCGAATTGCAGGCGGAAATCGCGCCGCAGATCGAACTCACCCACTCCGAACAGATACCCCCGGTTGACGCCGGGTTGCAGGTCATCGCGGGTGGCGGCCCCCTCGAACGCAATGCGCCCGGTGCGAAAGGCCTGCCGATATCGAAACTCCAACGTGCGAGTCTGGTTCGAGATGTAGGGGGTCAGCGTCAGGTCGCGGTGATCGCCCAGCTTGATGAAGTACGGCACTTTGATCCCGGTGCCGAGGCGCGAATTCGACGTGACTTCGGGAAACAGAAACCCGCTGGCGCGGTCCAGTGTCGGGTCGGGCATGCGCAGGCGCGGCAGATAGAAAATCGGCGTGTTGCGCCACAACAGCTGCGCTTCGTCAAAGTAGAGCTGACGCGCGTCGCGGTCGTGCACGATGCGCTTGGCCCTGATTTGCCACAGCGGCGGGCGCGGGTCGTTCTCGCAGATCCGGCACGAGGTGACTGCGGTTTTGTAAAGCTGCGTGTACCGGCCGCCCACGCGGTTCATCTGCACTGCAGCCAGTTGCAACTGATCGTCCAGCACCAGCCGCGCGCCGGTTAGCAGGCCATCTTGCAGATCGCGGCTCAGTTGCGCCCGATCGGCGAGGATCACAGCACCGTTGCCGTCGTCGATGGTGATCGGGCCGGTGATCAGCAGCGTTTCGGTTTCAGGGTCATAGCTGATCCGCTGCGCGGTCATGCGCGTGGTGCCTTGAAACGCCTCGATATTCCCCGAGGCGATCAGTTCACGGTCGGGCGTGATGATGATCTCATCGGCGACAAGAATCGCAGGCGGGGCGTCTTGTGCGTGGACCAGCGGTGCCCAAAGCAGGATCAGCGCGGTCACAAGGATGCGCACGGCACTACCCATCTTCGACCTGCAACAGCAATCCCAACGCCAGCAGGATCGCCGCCACGGGTGGCGCCCATGCGGCAATGATCACGGGCAGCTGCCCGTTTTCACCCAAGATCTGCGCAAAGCTGCGGATAAAGTACAATCCGAACCCCAGTAGCACTGCGGCCAGCACAGCGGTGCCGGTCCCCCCCGAGCGGGTATGCCGCATCGTGAACGCCGCAGCAACGAGAACCATACCCATCAGGAACAGCGGCCGTGCCAATTCGCTGTGAAACCACACGATGTGGCGCCGCGCTGAAAACCCGGCGAGTTCCAATTGATCGATGAATTCGGGCATGTCCCAGATCGACACGCCAGCAACGGTGCCCAGCGTCTCGCGGATGCGGTCCAGCGTGAGGGTGGACGACAGCGCAAGCAATTCATGCTCCACGGCGTTTGCCTCGGGGTTGAGACCGGTGGTCAGCGGCCACACCTTGGCCTTGCGCAACGCCCATTCACCGTCCTGGATCGACGCGCTCGCGGCTTCGATCCGGCGCACCGGGCCGCCGTCTGGTGCATAAGCGACAAAGGTCACGTCATACAGCACCGACGCATCTGCGTTTGAACGCGCCGCGCGGATCACGGTTTGGCCCTGCAGACCACCTTGGCGCAGCCAAAGGCCCTCTTCGCTGACCGCAAGGGTCGACACCCCGCCGGAGCGATAGGATTCGGACAACGCTGCGGCCTGTTTCGACGTTGCCGCCACGATGGGGCCCAGCGTCGTGGTGGCCACCACACCCAGCGCCAGCGCCACGGTCACCGGCGCGATCAACGCCCGCAGCGCCGACCGGCCCGCCGCGCGGGTTACCACCAGTTCGGAACTGCGTGCCAGTGTAACGAACAGGGCGACGGTTGCGAGGATGATGATCAGCGGCAGGATTTCGTTCAGCGCCTGCGGCAGGTTCAGCAGGGTAAGGCCAAGGCGTTGGCCAAAGCTGACCTCGAACGCCGACAGCTTGCGGGTCTGATCGATCAGTTCGACCATCGCCATGACCGCGATGAGAACCGCCGCCACAAGCGCAATGCTCTGCCCGAACCGGCGCGCGAAATAGAAGTGCAGGATCATGCGGCCCCCCGCAACCTGCGGCGCAACAGCGATGGCCGCGCCGCGGCCCACAGCAGCGCGGCGCTGATCAGGGCGCCTGCGACAGCCGGGGCGTAGAGGATCGGCCACATCTGCGGTGTCGCCAGTACCGGACCCGACAGCGTCGACCGCACGCCGTCGAGCAGCAAGAGCAGCACGAAGGCGATCATGATCTCGCGCCAGACGCCAAAGCGGGAATAGCCGCCCACCAGAAGCGTTGAAAACGCGATGAGCGCGGTGACAAGGCAGAAGGCAGCACGGGCAAAGCGCGTGTGGATTTCTTCGGCCAGTGCCCCGAGTGCTACGCCCTCGGCCACGAATGTGGTTTGCGCCGCGATCAAGGCGCGCGTGCCGGTGCTTGCGATGGTCTGCGCGACATCGACATCGCCGCTGACCAACGAAGAAATGTCAAAGGAAAAGTCCTGGAACTTGGCCGTCGACAGGCGCAGGTCGTCGGGTGTCAGTCGCTGCGCCAGCCCATCGACCATGATCAGGGACGCCAGATCCCCCTCGCGCACCAGATAGCTTTCGGCGGCGGTGTAGATCATACCCTGCGCCGGGTCGCGTCGGTCGGCCACGAATACGTCGCGCAGGATGCCGTCTTCGCCGATCTCGCGCGTGTAGAATGTCACCCCGGGCACCGGGTTCAGGAACGTGCCGTCCTGCAACAGCCGCGCCGTGACGTTCTGCGACACTTCCCGCTCGCGCTCGGCCAGCTGCGCCGTCGATCGCGGCACCAGATCATGTGCGAGCACCGACATCATCAGCGCCGAGATCAGGCCAAACACCGCCACAGGTCGCGCCAGCCGCCACGGCGACGATCCGGTGGCCGACATCACGGTCAGCTCGCTTTCGTTGTTGAGCCGGTTGATCACGTAAATTGTGGCGGCAAAAGTCGCGATCGGCAGAACAGTGACGATCAGCCGGGGCAGGCCCAGAATGGTGAATTCCAGAAACACCAGCGCCGATTGCCCGTCGCCGATCAGCCTGTCAAACAGCTGCACCGCGCGATTGATCCAGAATACCGCCACCAGCACCAGCGCAAAAAAACCGAACAGCCACAGAAGTTGCGACAGCAGATAGCGGTCGAACCTGGCCACATCGTCCCCCTTGCAGTGTCGGTTTTCTCTGAAACGCGGCAGCGTCGTTGCGCGCAGACTACCCCAAGCCTGCGGGGGCTGGAACCGCTAATGCGCGGATTGGATGGTGCGACCTCTGGTCAGTGGGGGTGCAGCGCGTTACCTCTGTCCGGAATTCATTTTTTGACTGGAGTGCATGATGCCCACCCCCCTGACCGACGTCACCTTTGCTGCAACCGATCTTGATATGCTCGCCGCGGCCGAAGGCCGCGTGGCGGTGGTCATCGGGACCGATGGGCGTTTGGGGCAATCTGCACGGCGCGTGAACCGCCTGACCCGTGGTGCGCTCAAGCGGTTGATCGAGGTGATGAACCTCGAAACCGTGGCGCCGGGCCAAGTAAGTACACTGGCCTGGCCTACAGGGATGGAGGCGCGTGCATTGGATATTGTGTGCCTGCCACGCAGCCACACCGTCGAGCAGGCGCGCAAAGCCGGAGCGGCGCTGGCCAAGCTGCGCGGCACCGACGATCTTTTGGTGGCGGTGGACGGCTTGCGGCGCGTGTCCGAAATGGCCTTTGGCTTGGTTGCGCGCGATTATCGGTATGACGACATGAAATCAAACCCGGGCGAACGCGAAGGGAATGTCACGGTCATGTGTTCGAAACCCGACGAGGCAACCACGGCCGCTGTGCCGCTGATGGCCGTCGCCGAGGGAATGTTTTTTACACGGGATCTGGTCAATGCACCCGCCAACGTGCTGACGACAACTGAGTTTGCCGCGCAACTCGAGGCGCTGAAGGACATCGGGCTCAAGGTTGAGGTGCTGGACGAAGACGCGCTTGCCGAACTTGGGATGCGCACACTTCTGTCTGTAGGCCAAGGGTCCGATAGCCCGTCCAAGGTCGTTGTGATGGAATGGCAAGGCGGCGGGGACGAACCGCCGTTGGCCTTGGTGGGCAAGGGCGTCGTCTTTGATACCGGCGGGATCAGTCTGAAACCCGCCAGCGGGATGGAAGACATGACCATGGACATGGGCGGCGCCGGTGTTGTCGCGGGCACCATGAAAGCCATTGCCCGCCGCAAGGCCAAGGCGAACGTGGTCGGCCTTGTGGGCCTGGTCGAGAACATGCCGTCGGGCAATGCGACGCGTCCGGGTGATGTGGTCACCTCGATGAAGGGTGACACGGTTGAGGTTATAAACACCGACGCCGAGGGTCGGCTCGTTCTGTGCGACGTGATGTGGTACGCGCAAGAGCGGTTTAACCCCTCGGGCATGGTGGATCTCGCGACATTGACCGGCGCAATTATCATTGGCCTCGGCCACGAGAACGCGGGCGTGTTTTCCAACCATGACGCCTTCTGCAACGCTTTTCTCAAGGCCGCTGCCGCCGAAAGCGAAGGTGCCTGGCGGATGCCGTTGGGGGCGGCCTATGACAAGCAGTTGAAATCGCGCATTGCAGACATGAAAAATGTGGGCGGTCGCCCGGCGGGATCGATCACGGCGGCCCAGTTCCTGCAGCGGTTCGTCAAGGAAGAGACGCCTTGGATCCACCTCGACATTGCCGGTGTGGCATCAGTGAAATCAGACACCACCCTTGCCCCCACGGGGGCGACGGGCTGGGGCGTGCTGGCGCTGAACCGGCTGATCGCGGACGGGTACGAAGGCTAAGCCCTTGGGTGCCGCGTATTTCTACCACCTGACCCGCCGCCCGCTGGAAGAGACGCTGACCATGCTTTTGGGCAAGGCGCGCGGGGCGGGGTGGCGCGTGGCGGTGCGGGGGCGCGACGCGGCGCGGCTGTCGTGGCTGGATGAAAAGCTGTGGCTGGGCCCTGAAGAGGGGTTCTTGCCGCACGGGCTGGCCGGGGGGGCGCAGGATGCGGATCAGCCGATCCTGCTGACCACCGGTGATGCGGGCAACGATCCGCAATGCCTGATGACCATCGACGGCGCGGATGTCAGCGCCGAGGAGGTCGCCGCTCATGATCGGGTCTGTGTTCTGTTTGATGGCAATGACACGGATGCGTTGGCCGTGGCACGCGGGCAGTGGAAGGCGCTGACCGATGCGGGGGCGTCCGCGCAATACTGGTCCGAGGAAAGTGGGCGCTGGGAGAAGAAGGCCGAAAAGTAAGCGCACTCTAGCGCGACAGGGTCATCTCGCCGCCCGCAATCTCGATCCGGCCCCAGCGTTGCAGGTACCCCATGCCCAGCAGGCTTTGGTCCATCTCGCCCCCGTTCACCACGGCAAAGACATCGCGGTCAATGAATGGCCCGATTTCGACACTGTCGAGGCGCACAGGTGCGGTACTGACCGTGCCGTTCGCAGTATTGGCGCGGCCGATGAAGTTGAGCGTGTCAGGCGCAAGGCCCGCGGCATCGGCATCAGCGGAGGTCAGCACGATCTCGGTGGCACCCGTGTCCACGACGAAATCGGTGGCCACGCCGTTGATGTCGAGCGTGAGATAGTAGTGCCCGTCGCGGGCGCGCGGGATGGTCACCGCATCGGCATCGACAAAGGTGCGCCCGGCGTTCAGATCATCCTGAATATCGCCCCAGAGACCGACCGCCGCTATCACGCCGATAAAGATCAGCACCCATGTGGCTGCCATCTGCAACGTCTTGTTCAGGCTGAGTTTATTGGTCAGCAGGAAACCCCCGCCGATGACCAGCACGAAGGCCCCGAGATAGATCAGTTGTGCAATGCTGTCTGCGCTCATGGGCGTTATATAGGCACGCCTAGCCCGGAGCGAAACCGAAGGCGCGCAAGCCGTCGAGCACAAATTGGACCGAAAGTGCGGCCAGCAGCATGCCCAAAAGGCGCGTGACTACGGTAATGCCTGTCTGACCCAGCGCGCGTTCCAGCAGCCCTGCGGCCATGAAGAAGATCAGGCACAAGAGCAGCACGAGTGCGGTGATGGCGAGCACCAGCGCCAACCCCTCGACCCCCGGTTTCTGGCCCGTGAGCAGAATGACGGACGCGATGGCACCGGGGCCTGCGATCAGCGGGATGGCGAGGGGGAAGACCGAGGGGTCGTCGTCGTTGTGCGGCGCGTCGCTTTGATCGGCGCGGCGTTTGGTGCGGCGTTCAAACAGCATGTCGAGCGCTGTGATGAAAAGCAGGATGCCACCTGCCACGCGGAAGGCGGGCATGGAAATGCCGATGAAACCCAGCACAGCCTCGCCAAAAAGCGCAAAGAGCACGAGGATGATCATCGCGATGCCGCAGGCGCGGATGGCCACCGCGCGGCGGTGGCGGGCATCCGCGCCTTGGGTCAGGGCGACAAACAGCGGGGCAAGGCCAACGGGGTCGATCACCACGAACATGGTGACAAAGGCGGTGATGAAGAATGCGGTGTCGATCATGTTGCGAAATTGTGCGCTGCGCGCGTTCGATTTTATTTTGTGAATGAGGGGCGCTGCCCCTCAAACTCCCCGAGGTATTTTTAGCCAGAAGAAGCGATACGTTCGGCGGATTCGAGTTTTTCCATGTCCTGCATCCAGAGGGTTTCGGCGCGGTCGAGCGCGTCCATCACCTCGGCGTATTTCTTTTGCCAGACTTCCATTTCAGAGGTCCGGTCGTCTTCGTAGAGTGTGGGGTCGGCGAGTTTGTCGGCGAGCTTGTCCCTCATTTCATTGAGTTTTTCGAGGCGGTCTTCGGATTTCTTGAGGGCGCTGCGCAGGGATTGGAGCGCTTCGCGAGAGGGTTTTTTGCGCTTGGCGGTTTTGGGTTTTTCGGTCTTTGGCTTGCTGTCGCTGAGCAGGAAGCTGCGGTAGGTTTCGAGGTCCCCATCGTAAGGGGTGACGGTGCCGTCGGACACCAGCCAGAGGCGGTCTGCCACAAGTTCCAGCAGGTGCATGTCGTGGCTGACGAGGATCACGGCGCCGGTGTAGTTCGTGAGCGCCTCGACCAGCGCCTCGCGGCTCTCGATATCGAGGTGGTTTGTCGGCTCGTCGAGGATGAGCATGTGGGGCGCGTCGAGCGTGGCCAGCAGCAGCGACAGGCGCGCTTTTTGACCGCCCGAAAGCTGGCCCACAACAGTGTCGGCCTGATCGGCCATGAGGCCGAAGCCCGACAGGCGCGCGCGCCATTTGGCGGGGGTCTCGGTGGGGCGTTCGCGGCGCAGGTGGTCGAGCGGGGTTTCGTCGATGTGCAGCTCATCCACCTGGTGCTGGGCAAAGTAGCCGATGCGCAGTTTCGCGGATTTGGTGATCTTGCCCGAGAGCTTGTCCAGCCGGTCCGAGAGCAGTTTCGAGAGCGTCGACTTGCCCATGCCGTTTTTGCCCAGAAGCGCGATGCGGTCGTCCTGGTCGATCCTGAGGGACAGCTTGGACAGGACAGGCGTTCCGTTGTAACCTGTTGATGCGCCGTCCATATTTACGATGGGGGGCGACAGCTCTTCGGGGTTGGGGAAGTCCATGCGTTTGAGCCCGGCCTCTTGTGGCGTGGTGATGGGCTGCATTTTCGACAGCGCCTTGAGGCGGGATTGGGCCTGCTTGGCCTTGTCAGCCTTGTAGCGGAAGCGGTCCACGTAGGATTGCAGGTGGGCGCGGCGGGCCTCTTGTTTCTTGGCCTGGGCCGCGGCCAGGGCGAGCCGTTCGGTGCGTTGGCGGGCGAACTGGTCGTAGGGGCCCTGGTAGAGCGTCAGTTTGCGGTCTTCGAGGTGGAGGATGCTGCCTACGGCGCGGTTCAGCAGCCCGCGGTCGTGGCTGATGATCAGCACCGTGTGCGGGTAGCGGGCGATGTAGTGTTCGAGCCAGAGCGCGCCTTCGAGATCGAGATAGTTCGTGGGCTCGTCGAGCAACAGCAGGTCGGGCTGGGCAAAGAGCACGGCGGCGAGGGCCACGCGCATGCGCCAGCCACCCGAGAAGTCGGCGCAGGGGCGTTGTTGGGCGGCTTCGTCAAAGCCCAGACCCTTGAGGATCGTGGCGGCGCGCGCCTCCGCGGACCAGGCGTCGATATCGGCGAGCCGGGTCTGGATTTCGGCGATGCGGGTGGGGTCGTCGGTCTCTTCGGCCAGAAGGCTTGCGCGTTCGGTGTCTGCGGCGAGCACGGTGTCGATCAGGCTGACATCGCTGGCGGGGGCCTCTTGGGCGACGCCGCCGATGCGGGCCTTGGACGGCAGGGCGATGTCACCGCTTTCGAGCGCCAACTCCCCGTAAACAAGGCGAAAAAGCGTGGTCTTGCCGGTGCCGTTGCGGCCCACGAGGCCGACCTTGTGGCCCTCGGGAATGACGGCGCTGGCCCCGTCAAAGAGGGGGCGACCGGCGATGGCGTAGGTGATGTTGTCGAGGCGCAGCATGGGCGCGGTGTGACGCGGAATGAAGCAGGCGTCAATCGCCGCTTTTCATGCCTGCGGACCCGTGCTAGGTGCGCCGCGAACCATATGGGGCAGGGGCCCCGACGTGATCAAAGGAGTGGACCCATGGCGCTTGAGCGTACTTTTTCCATCATCAAACCCGACGCAACCCGCCGCAACCTGACCGGTGCGATCAACGCCAAGTTCGAAGAGGCGGGGCTGCGCATCGTGGCGCAGAAGCGCATCCACCTGACCAAGGCGCAGGCCGGTGTTTTCTATGCGGTGCACGCCGAGCGTCCGTTCTATGACGAACTGTGCGAGTTCATGGCGTCGGCGCCGATCGTGGCGCAGGTTCTGGAAGGCGAGAACGCGATTGCCAAGAACCGCGAAGTGATGGGTGCCACCAATCCGGCGGATGCGGCACCGGGCACGATCCGGGCGGAATTTGCCGAGAGTGTGGGCGAAAATTCGGTCCACGGGTCGGACGCGCCGGAGACGGCGGCGGTGGAAATCGCGTATTTCTTTTCGGGGCTGGAACTGGTCGGCTGAGGCCATTTTCACCTGAAGATTTGGACCGCGTCCGGGGGATCGGGCGCGGTTTTTTTGTGGGCTGCGTACGGTGGGGTTAACGGGGCGTGCGGTGGCCCTGTGGCCGCGTTTTGATGAATGAGGGGCCTGTTTTGTACAAAACAGCATGGCTCATCGGGGCCTATTCGGCCCTCTTCGCGGGTTTTGATGAAAACGGGGGCTGTTTTATACAAAACGCGGGCCGGTGTTGCGTTTACGCGCTGTTAGGGTTTGGCCCGCGTTAACGTTTGCAGATCGTCGATAACTTTTGGTTAGGGATTGGCCCGTGCCACGCCGCGCCGGGTCGTGCGCAAGAGCACCAGTGCGAGGCCCGCGGTGATCGGCATGGACAGGGCGGCGAGCGCCTCCCACCCGATCCCGGCATAGAGCGCGCCGGACAGCAGCGAGGCGGCAGAGGCTGCGATGGCCAGCAGCGTGTCGTTGGCGCCCTGCAAGAGCGGCGCATCCTCGGCGCTGACGGCGGCCTGCAGCATGTAGGTGCCCGCGACAAAGCCGAAGTTCCAGCCGATGCCGACCAGCACGAGAGCGAGGTAGAAATTGGTCAGCGCGATGCCTGACCATGCCACCAGCCCCGCCAGCACGATCAGGGTGAGGCCGGTCGCGGCGATGCGACCCGCGCCAAACCGTTTGATCAGGCTGCCGGTGAAAAAGCCCGGCGCGAACATCGCGACCACGTGCCAGCGGATCACGTCGGCGGCGGTGTCTTCGACATAGCCGCAGCCGATCATGGCCAGCGGCGTGGGCGTCATCAGCAGGACCATGATCGCCTGGCTGAGGGCCGCGATGCCGATGGCGACGGCGATGCGCGGGTCGGTGGTGATCAGGGTGCGCAGGCGGGACCATTGCGGGGCGGTTGGTGCCTGCGTGTCGACCCGCATCCTTGTGAGGCCGAGCACCGGCAGCGCGCCGAGTGCACCCAGCGCCACGATGGCGCCGTAGGCGCCAGCGAGCGGCGTGGGGGCGAGGCTGTCGCGGGTCCAGGTGAAGAGCTCTGGCCCGATGAGGGCGGCGACGAGGCCCGAGGCGAGGGTGAAGCTGATGGCCTGGGGGCGCAGCGCCTCAGCGACCGCTTCGGCGGCGGCGAAGCGGAAGTAGTTCACGCACACCAGCGCGCTGCCCATCAGGATGTGG
>JBCBCR010000125.1:0-10018 GCA_038530495.1 Pseudomonadota bacterium
CCATGGAATACGTGGACGCCGCCGACCCAAACGACGAAACCGTTGAACAGGACGGGGCGCGGGTGATGATCGCGCCGATGGCGCAGATGTTTCTGTTCGGCACCGAAATCGACTATGAAACGGCGCTGCTGGAGTCGGGGTTCAAGTTCAACAACCCCAACGTGGCCGATGCGTGTGGCTGCGGCGAGTCGATCAATTTCAAATCCGTCGAAGAGCTCGAGGCCGAGCGCAACGCCACCTGACATGGCCGTCAGCGACGAAGAGATCGCGCACGCGCTTGACCTTTTCGCCGGGCTCGGGCCGCTGTCGACCAAGAAGATGTTTGGCGGGCTGTCGATCTATTGCGACGGCACAATCTTTGCCATCGTGATGATGGACGGACGTATCCTGTTGAAAGGTCAGGGACATATGCAGGATCGGTTCGAGGCGATGGGCCTCGACCGATGGGATTTCGTGCGCAAGGATGGAAGCCCCACGAACATGCCCTACTGGTTTCTGCCCGACAGCGCGCTGGATGACGCCGAAGAGGCCACCAACCTCGCGCGCGAGGCGTTGTCCCACCTCTGACATATCATCGCGCTGGGTATATCGCGCGATTTTCGTGAGTCTGTTTGGCGGCGTCACGGTCGTGCTTTTGGGCAGCTCGGTCTACCTGTTCGAACCGCAGCGTCACAAGGGCATACACGCCCTGCCCGTTCTCGGTGCGCGCTTTGGCGAGACAATCGAGCGCACTGCACGACAGAGCACACCACGGGTGCAGGTCATGCTGCCCAACGGCAAAGTGACCGGGCTGCGCGACAAGAATTTCTGCGCGGCAGTGCGCCAGGAAACGGCCTGTATCGCGGTGCAAAGCGGGCCCTGGACCGGGGCCTTGCACGCCCGCACCGTCGATCCGGTGTACCGTGGCCCGAGGACAGTGCCGGTCGCCGTAGGGTGCGCATTCACTGCGCACCATCGGCTAGAGGTGCGCCGTAAAGGCACACCCTACACGCGCGATTCTTCAACCAGTTCAGCAGCATAACGGCGCATGCGTGACACCCGCACCGCGGCCATGTCGCGCGCGGGTGCCGTGTTCATACTCTCGGCCACCTGCCACAGCTTGACCGCAAAATGATCCAGCGCGTAGGCGCGATCATCGAGATCGCGTGCCTCGGCCAGCGGGTCATCGCCATGTACCAACCCGATCCCCATCTGCCCCGACACGTTGAAACAGCGCGCGATGCCGATGGCCCCCAGCGCATCGAGCCTGTCAGCATCCTGCAGCACTTGCGCCTCGATCGTCTCACATGCCTGACCGGCCGAGTAACTGTGCGCCCGGATCGCATGCGCCACCGCCGCTTGCCCGTCCAGACCCCGCGCCGCCATCCACGCCACTGCGTGATCCGCCGACAATTCAGCCCCGCGCGCGCGGCGTGGATCATCCTTTGGGATGTTCACGATGTCGTGCAGGTAGGCGCAAATCAGCAGCACGTCGCGTTCGACATCGGCATCCAACGCGTCCGCAATCCGCTGGCAATTTGCCCAGACCCGCCGCAGATGCCAGATGTCATGCGCCCCGTCGCTGTGATCCGCCCAGACCCGCGCCACCTCAGCTTCAAGCTCGACCTGCAAGCTCATGCTTTTTCTTGCAAATGCAGATAAGTCTCGCGGAACCGCGCGCTCAGGTGATCGCCAGCCAGAATGGGTTCTGCCCCGGCGGGCGCCACGTTGGTGTCATAGGTCGGGTTGAAAAACAGCGGCACCGATATCCGTTCGTTCACGCCACCTTTCACGCGGTGCGGCGTGGCCTTGACGCGCCCTGCGGTCCAGAACTCGAGCATTTCGCCAAAGTTGATGATGAATTCGCCCGGCGGCGCCGACACCGGGATCCAGCCGCCACCGCGCTTTTGCACCTCGAGCCCCGGAGAGCCATCGGTGGCCAGCAACGTCAGGCAGCCATAGTCGGTGTGTGTGGCGATGCCAAAATCCTTGTCCCCCGCCCATGCGGGCCGCGCCGGATAGTAGTTCCCGCGCAAGAGCGCCATGGGGTGACGAAACGCGTCGTCGAAATGGCCCGCATCCTCCCCCAGCGCTTGCGCAATTGCGCGCAACAGCTCGGACGCGACCGCGCAGGCCGCGTCGTAATAGGCCGACACGGTCGCCCAGAACGCCGGATCCTCGGGCCACAGGTTGGGCGCGTAAAACGTATGCACCGACAGCGGATGCCCCCCGGGCAGTTGATAGCCCACGTCGAAATACTGTTTATAATCCGGGTTTGCATTGGGATCGACCTGTTCCGACCCGGCCCGCCCCCAGCCGCGATTGGACCCGGTTTCGCCCATGTCGACCGCGGCCTTTTCCGTCTGTGGCAAGCGAAAGAACTTGCGAAAGGCGGTGATCACTTCGTCGACATCTTTGGCGCGCAGCGCAGTGTTGTGCACGGTCGCAAAACCGATGCCGGTGGCCGCATCGGCCAAAGCGTCCAGGCTTTGCGCGTCGCCCGCACGCAACGCGGCAGCGTCCAGTCTTGGGATCATGGTCAGCACTCCTTGGGCTTGCCCTAGCGCATGCGCGAGCACGATGATAGGACCGAACCGCCAACCAAGGGGAGAGAGGCAATGCGTCGCAAGCTGGCTGCAGGCAACTGGAAAATGAACGGTGATGCGGCCCTGCTGGCCGAGTTGCAGACGCTTGCGGGCGCGCAAGCGGACGACGCGCCCGAGATCCTGATTTGCCCACCGCATCCGTTCCTCGCCCACGCCGTGTCGATCACCGATGGCAGCGCGGTGGCCATCGGCGCGCAAGACTGTCACGCCGCCGAAAAGGGCGCGCATACCGGGGATGTATCGGCCCAGATGATCGCAGGCGCCGGGGCCACGGCGGTGATCGTCGGCCACTCCGAACGCCGCGCCGACCACCACGAAAGCAATGCCGACGTCCGCGCCAAGGCCGAAGCAGCCTGGGCCGCGGGCCTGACAGCGATCCTGTGCATCGGCGAAAGCGAAGAGGAACGTTTGGGCAGCGGCACGCTCGACATCATCGCGGGTCAGTTACATGCCTCGGTCCCCGATGGTGCTACGGCGCAGAACCTCGTGATCGCCTATGAACCGATCTGGGCCATCGGCACCGGGCGCATCCCGACGATGGACCAGATCGCCGAAACCCACGACATGTTGCGCGCCGAACTGCTGGAACGCGTGGGCGCCGAGGCGACGGCGATCCGCATCCTCTACGGCGGGTCGGTCAAGCCCGACAACGCCGCCGCGATCTTCGAAGCCGAAAATGTCGACGGCGCGCTGGTGGGCGGAGCATCGCTCAAAGCAGCGGATTTCCAGCCGATCATCGTCGCGCTCGCCTCCAGCTGATCGTACATGCTGCCCAGCCCGCATGACCCGGGTTTTGTCCAAGACCCCTACCCCGTCTATGACGCCGCGCGCGCAGCGGGTCCGGTGGTCTACTGGGACGCCTACGGCATGTACGCCGCCTTTGATCACGCCACCGTGCGCGCGCTGCTGCGTGACAAGCGGCTGGGCCGGGCGGTTCCGGGCCGCGACACAACAGCAGTGCCAGATCACCTGACAGCCTTTGACGCCGTGGAGCGGCATTCCCTGCTCGAGCTTGAGCCGCCCGACCATACCCGCCTGCGCCGTCTGGTGCTGCATGCCTTCACCTCGCGCCGGATAGCCGCACTGGCCCCCGACATCACCGACATCTGCGCGGATCTGCTGGCCGAACTGCCTGCCGGGCCCTTCGACTTGATCCCGGCCTATTGCCAGCAGGTGCCGGTGCGCGTCATCGCCCGCCTGCTCGGCGTGCCCGAGGATCGCGGCCCCGATCTCTTGCGTTGGTCATCGGCGATGGTGGCGATGTATCAGGCCGGACGGACCCGCGCGATCGAAGACGCGGCCAACACCGCCGCCGCCGAATTCAGTACCTTTCTGCGCGGCTATATCGAGGAACGCCGCACCGATCCGCGCGACGACCTGATCACCGAACTGATCGCCGCCGAAGAGGGCGGCAACACGCTCAGCTTGGACGAGATGGTGGGCACCTGTGTGCTGCTCCTGAATGCCGGGCACGAGGCGACCGTGCACAGCCTCGGAAACGCGGTCAAATGCCTGATTGAGAACGACAAAACCGAAGCGCTGACCCCGGGACAGATCGACGCCACGGTGGAGGAACTGCTGCGCCACGACCCACCGCTGCACATGTTCACCCGCCACGTTTACGAAAAACTCAAAGTGCATGGCATCACCCTGCGCCCCGGCGATGAGATTGCGCTTATGCTGGGGGCTGCGGGCCGTGATCCGGCGGTCTATACCGACCCGCACAGGTTTGATCCCGCGCGCAGTGACCCGGCCCACCTCGCCTTTGGCGGCGGTCTGCACTTTTGCGTCGGCGCGCCGCTTGCACGGCTCGAAATGGCCATCGCCCTCCCCGCGCTGTTCACCGCGCGCCCGAACCTCACGCTCGCCGCACCGCCCCGCTACGCCGACAGCTACCATTTCCACAAACTCGACACCCTGATGGTGCGCCCGTGAGTCGGGGCTGGGTCAAGGATCGCGAAGCGACGGCGCATCGCGCCGCTTGTCCTTGACGCAGACGCGACTCATACAACCCTCGAACAGGTCTGTCTAAGACGCAAAGCGCCTTAGACGACCTCTCAGCAAACAACCCAAACGCATCAGCCCGAACCGCCACCCGCAAAGATGCGTCGCCTCACCCCTGGCAGAAAAAACAACGCGCGGTAGCGCACAATTTGGTCACGTCGCCAGCGGCAGCATCGTGGTGGACTTGATCTCTTCCATCGACAAAAGCGCCGTGACGTTGTGCACCTTCACCTCAGAAATCAGCGCCTGGTAGAACACGTCATAGGCGCGTGCGTTTTTCACACGCACCTTGAGGATATAGTCGATGTCGCCTGCCAGCCGGTGCGCCTCCTGAACCTCGGGCCGGTCGCGCAGGGCGCGCAAGAAATCGGCCTGCCAGACCGCATCATGTTCCGATGTCCGGATCAGCACGAAAAAACACGCCTCGAACCCCAGCGCTTCGGCATCCAGAACCACCGTCTGCTGGCCCAGCACGCCCGCCTCGCGCAGCTTGCGAATCCGGTTCCAGACCGGGGTCTTTGACGACCCCACGCGCTTGGCGATATCGTCGAGCGACTGGCTCGCATCGCGCTGCAATTCGGCCAGAATCTTGCGATCCATCGCGTCAACGCGAACAGCCATTCCGCTTCTCCTTTGTGATGTGGACACGCGTTCTGCACCTGCAGTGTGACGGGACATATGTTCTTATTGGCGCGGATGTCTAGCCCCAAAACGGAACGCTGTTCTATATCTGGAAGCAGAAACAGCCGGAAGCGCCAGCCATGAACCATTTCCCAATCTTTCTGAACACCGCCGGGCGACGCATCGTTCTGTCGGGCGGCGGGGATGCGGCGCTGGCCAAGCTGCGGCTTTTGATGAAAACGACCGCGCATTTGAACGTTTTTGCGACCAATCCGCATGCCGACATCGAAAAATGGGCGGCGGCGGGCAAACTGACCCTGATCAGGCGCAAGATGGAACCGGGCGACGCGATGTGCGCGTCGCTGTTCTATGCCGCCGACGAAGATGCCGCCGAAGACGCGCGCACCAGTACCATCGCCCATGCCGACGGCGCACTGGTGAACATCGTCGACAACCTCGCCGACAGCCAGTTCATCACGCCGGCCATCGTCGACCGTGACCCGGTCACCGTCGCCATCGGCACCGAAGGGGCCGCGCCCGTGCTGGCCCGCGCGATCAAGGCCGATCTCGAAGAACGCCTGCCGCAAGCACTGGGACCGCTGGCGCGCATCGGCAAGGCGTTTCGCAAGGCCGCGGACGCCCTGCCCTTTGGCCGCGCGCGGCGCGATTTTTGGCGCGCGTATTACTTTGACGCAGGCCCCCGCGCGATAGCCGAGGGCGAAGAGGCAGTTCAGCCCGCGCTGGACACCCTGCTGGCAGATCACCTGATGCGCGATGCGCGCGCGGGGCACGTGGCCTTTGTCGGTGCGGGCCCGGGCGATCCGGACCTGCTGACACTCAAGGCGCGCAAGGCGCTCGATGAGGCGGACGTGGTCATTTATGACCGGCTGGTCACACCGCAAATTCTTGAACTGGCCCGCCGCGAGGCGACGATGATCGACGTCGGCAAGGAGGCTTTTGGCCCCGCCACGCCGCAAGAGACGATCAACGCGCTGTTGGTGGACCATGCCGGAGCCGGCGCACAGGTGGTGCGGCTGAAATCAGGCGATCCAACCGTGTTCGGGCGTCTGGACGAAGAGATCGAGGCGCTGGACGCCGCCAACCTGAGCTGGTCGGTGGTGCCGGGCATTACCGCGGCGTCGGCGGCGGTGGCCAGCATCGGCCAATCGCTGACCCGGCGCGGGCGCAATGCGTCCGCACGGTTGATCACCGGCCACGACATGCGCGGCCATGCCGACCATGACTGGGCCGCGCTGGCCCGGTCGGGCGAGGTCACGGCGATCTACATGGGCAAGAATGCCGCCCGCTTCGTGCAGGGCCGGTTGATGATGTATGATGCCGATCCGGCAACGCCGGTGACCTTTGTCGAAAACGCCTCGCGCCCCGATCAGCGCGTCGTGGGCACCACGTTGGCCGAAATGGCGCAGGCGCTGGTTGAGGCCGATTTGGACGGGCCGGTGCTGACCTTTATCGGGCTGGCCCCGCGTGCGGCGGCCACTGCTGCGGCCAGCGTGCCCGCGCAGCCCGCGCGTTACGCCGCAGATTGATGGCTTCCCTTTGGCATCCGCACTCTGTAACCCTGCATTGACAGGTTTTCATTGAGACAGAGCGACGTGCCCCAGGACAACGCCCCCCTTCCGACGTCTGCGCCCAAAGCGGTGCCAACCCTGCCCGACGCACAGCGCGTCACCGAGATTGAACATTACACCGACCGGCTGTTCCGGTTCCGCTGTACCCGGCCCGCAAGCCTGCGGTTTCGGTCCGGCGAGTTCGTGATGATCGGGCTGATGGGCGATCCGGACCCAAAGACGGGCAAGCAAAAGCCGCTGTTGCGCGCTTATTCCATTGCCTCACCGTCTTGGGACGAGGAGCTTGAGTTCTATTCGATCAAGGTGCCGGACGGCCCGCTGACATCGAAACTACAGCACATCCAGGAAGGCGACGAGATCATCCTGCGCCCCAAGCCCGTGGGCACGCTGGTGCACGACGCGCTGCTGCCGGGCAAACGCATCTGGTTTTTTGCTACCGGTACCGGATTTGCACCCTTTGCGAGCCTCCTGCGTGAGCCGCAGACCTATGAAGATTATGACGAGATCATCATCACGCACACCTGCCGCGAAAAAGGCGAGCTGACCTATGGCCGCGACCTGATCGAGAACCTGAAAACGGATGAACTGCTCAACGAGGTGATCGGCGACGGGTTCTGGAAAAAGATCAAGTACTACCCGACGACCACCCGCGAAGAGAGCGCCAAGATGGGCCGGATCACGGATCTGATGGCCTCGGGCGAAGCGTTTGCCGATCTCGGCGTGCCGCCGCTGTCACCGGACACAGACCGCGCGATGATCTGTGGCAATCTGGCGTTCAACCTCGAGCTTAAGGACATGCTCGAAGGCTATGGCCTGGAGGAAGGCGCGAATTCCAAACCGGCCCACTACGTGGTGGAAAAGGCGTTTCTGGATTGATCCCGCACGCATGAAAAAGGCCGCGTCGGTGTCGCGGCGCGGCCTTTGTCGTGTCTGATGATGTGATTGGTCAAAGACCCATAGCGGCTTTCACCTGATCGAGAATGCCTTGCAGCAGTTCGGGATTGTCGCGCGCCTGCTCGAGCCCTGCCTTCAGCGTTGTCTTTTGCAGCGTGCCGATATCCGAGCCGTCAATCATTTCGATCACACGGTCAAAGTCGAACCCGTCAGTGGTGAGCAAATCAGCCAGCCCCGCGCCCTCATCAGCCGCGGTCGCGGCCTCTTCGGTGCCTTCGGTTGCGGTGTCTGCGGCTTCATCGACGGCGTCAGTGGCGGTGCTTTCGGTTGCGGTCTCGGTTGCCTCGGCTGCGGTGTCTGCCGCCTCTTCGGTCGCCTCGACAGCGGTCTCAGCGGCTTCCTCTGTTGCCTCAACCGCGGTCTCGACTGCGTCTTCGGTGCTTTCGACTGCGGTATCAGCGGCATCTGTCGCTGCGTCCACGGTTTCTTCGGTCGCTTCTGTTGCGGTCTCAACTGCGTCGTCAGTCGCCTGCGAGGCGTCTTCAGTCACGGTTTCAACAGCTTCTTCCGTCGCCGCTGCCGCGTCTTCGGTGGCCTCGGTCACCGCATCGGTCGCTTCAGCCGCGGTCTCTGCTGCTTCTTCGGTGACCGTCTCAGCGGTATCGGTTGCCGCCTCAGTCGCCTCTTCTGCGGTTTCGGTCGCTGCATCCACAGCGCTTTCAACTGCGTCGCCCGCTGCGTCCGTTGCCGCGTCGACGGCATCGCCTGCGGCCTCGACCGCCGCATCAACCGCGTCACCTGCGGCTTCCGCCGTATCTTCAACCGCGTTCAGGCCTTCTTCGGTGGCCTCTGCCGCGGCTTCGGCGGCTTCATCGACAGCCGCCGTGGCTTCGTCCACCACTTCTTCGACAGCTTCTTCAGCAGCCTCGACCGCGTCTGCCACAGCGCCTTCGGTCGCCTCAACGGCGTCGCCCGCGGCTTCGCTTGCGCTTTCAAGCGCTTCGGGTGCGTTCACCGCATCGGCCGCTTCGTTCAGCGCCTCGGTCGGGGTTTGCCCGGAATACAGCAAATAGGCACCGCCAGCGATCACCAGCGCCACCACGATCCAAATGAGATTTTTCATGTCCACTCCTACGTCTTTTACCCGCGGCGATACGTGACACGCGCTGCGGTTCTGGTGTGTCAGATGCGCCTCGCAACCGCGAGGTGCAAGAGGGAAAAACGGATGTTTGCGCGCGCATTCGCCGATTTGCCGCTTGAAGCGCACGCAAAGGCCCCCTATTTTCCGACACCAATTTCACGGCCACAACCAAAGGACCATCACCATCGCCCGCAGACCCCACAACGCGCCCCCGCAACGAGACACCGGACCGCGCGTAAACGAGAAGATCCGAGCCCCTGAAATCCGCCTCATTGGGGCCGACGGCGACAATGTCGGGGTGGTCAGCCCTGCCCGCGCCATGGATCTCGCTGACGAAGCCGGTCTCGACCTCGTGGAAATTTCGCCCAATGCCAATCCGCCGGTCTGCAAGATCATGGATTTCGGCAAGTTCAAGTACGAGACGCAGAAACGCGAAGCGGAAGCCCGCAAGAAACAAAAGATCATTGAGGTGAAGGAGGTGAAATTCCGCCCCAACACCGACACCAATGACTATGACGTCAAGATGCGGAACGTGTTCAAGTTTCTTGAAAACGGCGACAAGGTAAAGGTCACCCTGCGGTTCCGCGGGCGCGAGATGGCGCACCAGAACCTTGGGCGCGAGCTCTTGGAACGCGTGGCCGAAGACACCAAAGAGATCGGCAAGGTGGAGAACTTTCCCAAGATGGAAGGCCGCCAGATGGTCATGATGATCGGGCCGTTGCCGCAGAAGGGCTAAGGCCTGCTGCAGACCCGAAGACAAGAGCGCCCCTGCGGCGCTCTTTTTGCTTCAAGGAAGCGTGACGCCCGCAGCGCGTGCAGCATTGAACACATCTGTCAGATCGGCAAAGGCGGCCACACTTTGGCAGATCGCAAGGTCAAAGGCGCGCGCGTGTTGTGCAGCACAATGGGCGGCGTGATCGCGGTCCGCCTGCAGTCGGGACAGGGTGCGCGCATAGCTCTGCGACCGAAACGGTGATTGATCGACGCTGCCGGGCAATCGCGGCAGTACCTTCGCCACAAATTCCGTCATGTCGGCCGTCACATCGGCAAGACAGTCCAGGATCGGACCGCTGGTCGGCGCCTCGCAAAAATTGCCCGAGAGAACCAGGCAATGGCTCTGCATCTTGTCGCGAAAGGTGACGTCGAGGTCGTCCACCGCCCGCACACAGGCCACGATATCAGGG
>JBCBCR010000126.1:0-9945 GCA_038530495.1 Pseudomonadota bacterium
CCCCTGCCGCAAATTCGGGTATCACGCATCGCAAGTCGGGCTATGGCGCAGCCTGGTAGCGCGTCCGTCTGGGGGACGGAAGGTCGCAGGTTCGAGTCCTGCTAGCCCGACCAACACCACCCTGCCCCGCCGCCACGGGGCGCCGCACATCGCGAGGCAGCCATGGTTGGATCCATGACAGGGGTACTTTCCGATACAGGCATAGAAGAATTGATCGCCTCGGGTGCGCTGTCTGCACGTGCGCCGATCCTGCCGGAACAGGTACAACCGGCCAGTCTGGATCTGCGATTGGGCCAGGTCGCCTACCGCGTGCGCGCGTCGTTTTTGGCGGGGCACGGGCGCAGTGTGTCGGACCGGCTGGAAGAATTCGAGATGCACCGGGTCGATCTGACCGATGGTGCGGTTCTTGAAAAGGGATGTGTCTATGTCGTCCCGCTGATGGAGCGGCTGGCACTGCCCGACGGCGTGCAGGCTGTCGCCAACGCCAAAAGCTCGACCGGGCGGCTTGATCTGCTGACCCGTACGATCACGGATGGCGGGACAGAGTTCGACCGCATACCCCAAGGATACACCGGCCCGCTTTATGCCGAGATTTGCCCGCGATCGTTTTCCGTACTGGTGCGCCCGGGCATGCGGTTGAACCAGATTCGGTTTCGCGCCGGACAAGCGGTGCTGAGCGATGCCGATCTGATCGCGCTGCATCAATCCAGTCCTCTGGTTGATGGAACGGCGGTGATTGATGATGGCCTGGGCTTTTCCGTTGATCTGAGCCTGCCCGACACAAGCCTTGTCGGCTACCGCGCCAAACCCCATACCGGCGTCATCGATCTGGACCGGATCGGTCACTATGACCCCAAGGAGTTCTGGGAGGATGTGCACAGCAGCGACGGTCACATCATCCTCGACCCCGGCGCATTCTATATTCTGGTCAGCCGCGAGGCTGTGCATATCCCGCCGGATTATGCGGCTGAAATGGCGCCTTATCTTGCGATGGTGGGGGAGTTCCGCGTGCACTACGCCGGTTTTTTTGATCCCGGGTTTGGTCATGATGCTGCGGGTGGGACAGGATCACGCGGTGTGCTTGAGGTGCGCTGCCATGAGGCGCCCTTTGTTCTGGAACACGGGCAGATCGTGGGCCGCCTGATCTATGAAAAGATGGCCGCCCGCCCCGCGCAGTTATACGGGGCGGACATCGCGTCGAACTACCAAGGTCAGGGCCTGAAGCTCAGCAAGCATTTCAGACTTTAGCGCGCTCGCCATTGTCATCAGGCAGGCTGTCGTCGCCCGCCACCGTGTCATCGCCATCCTCGCCCGATTTTTGACCGCCGTTCTCGCCGTTCTGATCGTCGCCCGTCTTGAAGATGTTTTTGCCTGCCTGCTGGATCGACGCAAACGCGTCTTCGGCCATGAAACCAGACAGGAACGCGACAAAGGCGACTGTGTAGGGGCTGAGTTCCACGTCGCTGGTTGCGCCACCGCCCTGGGTCAGCGCAAGCATGCCCGCGCCGGAGAAAAGGAAGATCGCGATGGCTGCTGCGATCCCCTCGCCCACATTCACGAACAGGCGCGACGCGGTGAGCTTGTTGTCCTTTTCATGGTAATAGCGGCGTGAAAACGCAACGACCGTACCAAGGCCCCCTGCCGCAATGGTCACGATCAGTGTGAGAAAGATGGTCGGAAAACTGACCAGCCGTTGCACCAGATCATTGGGCAAGAGCCATACGTTGATCTCGAGTGACGACAATCGCGCACGGGTCGCGGAATCGATGGGCAGCACCGCCTCAAGGGCAAAAATCTGCGTGTCGTGTTCGCCTTGCCGGTCCAGTCGTTCCTTGATCTTGGTGCGGATCACGTCTCGTTCCGATTGAATGCGGTGCGATGCAAGGTTGGCGGCATCCGTCGCTTCCAGCAAAGTGTCCATCTTGGTCACCGCAGCGGCGCGCATCGTCTCGAATTGGGCGAGCGTATCGGCGTCTGCGGCCTGGCGGGCCAACCCGCCTTCAACCAATGAAATCAGCGCAGTAACACGCCCGTGCGGACCAAGATCGGGATCGTTGCGAATATAGTCGTATTTCTGCTGATCCAGCGCGCTCAGCATGGGTGCATAGCCTTCAAGGTCGGTTTCGACCTGGCGTGAGGCGATGCGCGCCTGTTCCTTGCTGCGCGCGATGGGGCCAAAAGACAGCTTGATCTCGGCGGTTTTGTTCGCCTCATCTTCGCGCAACAGCCGAATTTCTTCGTTCAGCTCGTCTTGCAACGTCTCCAGCGCCTTTTCGCGGCGCAGGATAAAGATCATGTTGTCGATCGATTGCTCTTGTAGCACCGTTTCACCGTCGTCGTCGGTGACAGCCCGCATGACCGGCTCGCTCTCCCAGGTGCTACGGTACATGTAGCTGCCAAAGCCAAATGCCACGGCGAATACGAACACGACATAAAGCAGCACAACCATCGAACCGAGCAGGAAATTCGATGACTTTTTCAACGCGGTGTCGGCCATAAGACAATTCCCCCAAATGGGGAAAGCCTAGCGCGATCAGGGAGTTCCCGCAACGGTTGGGTGATCAGCCTTTGCGTTGTGCCTCGGCCTCGCGGGCGGCGCGGCGGGCGCGACGGGCCGCCCGCACTTCTTGGCGTGTGGGCCCTTCTTGCGCTTGCGGTGGCTGCGGCTGTTGTTGAGGCGGTGGCATCTGCCGCTGCGCGTTGCGCCCGCCGCTCATGCGTTTCATACCCGCGTTTATGCCGCCATTGATGGCTTTGCGCATGATGATGCGCAGGATCATGTTGATGATCTGGTTCACGTTCATTGGACTGCTCCGCCCGTTTCGTTGCTGCCAAGATAACGCATATTGCGGCGATTTTCAGGTCAATTGCGCTTTATTCGTCTTCAAAGAGCTCGGATTGGCCTTCTTCGGTCTCTTCAGCGTCGGGATCGGGAAGACTACCGGGCGGCGGACGGCTTTCCAAAAGTCCCGCGGCACGCAGTTCTTTCAGACCGGGCAGATCCCGCGCGCTTTCGAGGCCGAAGTGATCAAGGAAGCTTTGCGTGACTACAAATGTCACGGGCCGGCCCGGGGTCATGCGACGTCGGCCAAAGCGGATCCATTCAAGTTCAAGGAGTTGATCCACGGTGCCGCGGCTGACGCTCACGCCGCGGATTTCCTCAATCTCGGCGCGGGTAACTGGCTGATGATACGCGACAATCGCCAGCGTTTCGATGGCAGCGCGGCTGAGCTTGCGCGTCTCGACCGTTTCCTTTTGCATCAGAAAGCCAAGATCCGGCGCTGTGCGCATGGCCCACGCATCGCCCACTTTCATCACTTGTACGCCGCGCCCCTCATAGCGTTTGCGCAGATGAACAAGCGCCTCGGCCGGATCGCAGCCATGCGGCATGCGGCCGGCAAGTTCGCGCACGGTCACGGGTTCGGTCGTGGCGAACAACACCGCCTCGACCATGCGTTCCTGTTCGGCCATGGGGGGCGCTTCGAACAGGCTTTCTTCTTGTTCCTCAGGGCGTTCCGTCACGTGGGAGGTCTTTCTTGCGGACTTCGATCGGGGCGAAGGTGTCGGATTGGCGGATGGTCAGGTGACCTTCTTTTACCAGTTCGAGGCTGGCGGCAAAGGTGGCCGCAGTGGCAGACCGGCGGCGCGCAGGGTCGGTTTCCCACCCTTCGGGCAGATAGCTGAGGATGTCCGTCCACGTGCCCGCAAAACCGATGAGGCCGCGCATCCGGTCCAGCGCTTGTTCCATGGTGAACACGGCATCGCGGTCCATGGTGAAGGGGCGAAATTCGTCCTTGGTCCGGATACGCGCGTACCCCTGCATCAGGTCCAGCAGCGTCGCGGAATATGTCACGCGGCGCACGCGCGTCACCTCTTGGGTCTGGCCGCGGGCAAAGAAATCCCGCCCCAACTGATCGCGTGCCATCAACTTGGCCGCGACATCGCGCATGGCCTGCAGGCGTTCGAGCTGAAAGGCGAGGTGTGCGGCCAGCTCTTCGCCGGTGGGGCCTTCTTCTTCGGGGTCGGGCGGCAACAGCAGACGGGATTTGAGAAAGGCAAGCCAAGCAGCCATCACCAGGTAATCTGCAGCAAGTTCCAGTCTCAGCGCTTTGGCTTTCTCGACAAAGGCAAGGTATTGGTGCGCGAGCTGGAGGATAGAGATCTGGCGCAGATCGACCTTTTGGGTGCGCGACAGGGTCAGGAGCAGGTCGAGCGGGCCTTCGAACCCATCGACGTCTACAATCAGCGCCTCGGCAGCGAGGCGTTCGGTCACAGACAGCGTATCTTCTTCGAAGTCGTCGTTAGCCATGCAGCCGATCACCCAAAAGCGCCTCAAGTTCGGCGTTCAGGTCGGCAATGTCAATGTCATCAGGGGTGCGGCGGGCGGCCAGTGCGGCCTCGGCGCGGGCTTGGGCGGCGTCGGTCATTTGCCCCGCTGCGTTGGCCACTGCGACACGATCCGAAAGCGGCGCGTTGCAGTAAAGTATGACGTCGCAATCGGCATCCAGCGCAGATTTCGCGATCTGGGCGGGCGTGCCGGTCAGCGCCTTCATCCCGATATCATCGGTCATGATCAGGCCGTCAAAACCGATATCCTCGCGAATAAGGCGCATGACGTCGCGCGACAGGGTCGCCGGGGCATCGTCGATGGCGGTGTATTGCAGGTGCGCGGTCATACCCATGGGAAGGTCGTTCAGTGCACGAAAGGGGGCAAAATCGGTGTCCGCCAGCTCTTCGGCCTCGTGCGGTACCTGCGGCAGGTCATAATGGCTGTCTGCCGTGGCCCGCCCGTGACCCGGCATGTGTTTCAGAACGGGCAACACGCCGCCGGTCAGATGCGCGTCAGCAACGGCGCGTCCAATCTCGGTCACCGCAGCCGGGTCCGTTCCATAGCATCGGTTGCGCAGGAAATCGTGGGTCTGATCGACCGCCACGTCCACCATGGGGGCGCAGTTGCTGTCGATGGTCAACTGCATCAGCTCATGCGCAATCAGGCGATATCGAATGTACATTGCGCGCGGCGCATCATCGCCTGCCGCACGCACGAAATCGAGTGGTGCCGCCCAGTCACGCCACGTAGGCGCGCGCAACCGCTGCACGCGCCCGCCTTCCTGATCTATGGTGATCGGCGCGTTACGGCCCACTGCGTCGCGCATCTCGGAACACAGGCCATAGACCTGATCGGGCATGTCGATGTTGCGGGCAAAGAGGATGAAACCAAAAGGATCTGCCTCACGAAAAAACGCCTTTTCATCCTTGGACAGGCGCAGCCCGTCGGCATCAAGAATGATGGCGCCGAAATTCATCGGGTGACAACCGGGATGCAGTCGGCGCCTTCGGCGACAAGCGCGGAACAGAACCGGCGCGCATCGCTGAGGTCGGTAAATCCATGTGCGCGCAGGCGGTAGAATGTGCGTCCGCCGCTTTGCGCCTGCTGGATCACGCGATCCTTGCCTGTCAGGTAATCGTCGAACCGGGTGCGCATCGCGTCCCACTGCTGCCGCGCGATATCGGCGCTGTCAAAGGCGCCCAGCTGCACAAGCCGCGTGCCAATTGGCAAGGTCGCAGGGTCGATGTCGCGCACTTCGGCTGTCGCTGGCGCACTGGCTGGAACAACAGTTGCGGGCGCCGAGCGTGGGCGCAGCGTCGGGCGCAGCGACGTCTTTGGACCGGGGCCTGTGACCACGGCCGTGACCGGTTCAGCTTCGGCATCTGCGGTGGGATCGGGTGCGGCGACGGTCGTGACGACGGGCGCGACCGCGGCTTCGGTCACGACCTCGATCGGTTCGGCACCTTCGATCAGACGGCTGACAAGCGCGTCGATTTCGGCGGCTTGCCCTCCATTCACTGTCTCAAGGCTTGCGGCGACATCCAGCGGTTCGGGCTGTTGCACCGGGGCCACCCCGGTTGCGTCGGCTGGTGCATCCTCTTGCGCCAGATCAAGCGGCGCAGGCGCCAGCAACAGCCGTTCGGTCGGTTCGGACGTGGTCGCGCCTGCTGCAACTTCGTTCACGGCAAGCCCGGTATTCTGCGCCAACTGACCACCCGGATCAGCGGGACGTACGCGCATCTCGCCACTGGCGGCCTGCACCACCGGAATGCCGGACACATCGCGCACGATCAGGTTGTAGGACCACACTGCAACACCAGCGATCAGCGCCAATGATGCAACGGCGCCTGCGAAATTTGTCAATTGTTTCAGCTGGTTGCGCCGCTGCTCATGAGCAGGCGCGTCATCCGCCATGCCCACGTATCCCACGTCATGGGTGTAGTGCATTTGTGCCATTCTTGCCTCGTTGCCCATGCGGATGCTTGCCCGCGCGGGTCAGTTCTGCTTCGCCTGAATGCCCCTCTTGTCGGGGGTCTTACCGCAGCTCGTTGGCCGGGGTTACGCCCAAGATACCAAGGCCAGCGGCAATAACAAGCATCGTAGCCCGCGCGAGGCTGATTTTTGCCCGCGAGACAGCCGCATCATCTTGAACAAAGCGCAATTCCGGCATGTCATTGCCGCGGTTCCACAGGCTGTGGAAGGCGCTGGCTAGGTCATAGAGGTAAAAGGCCACCCGATGCGGTTCGTTTGTCCGTGCGGCCGTTTCAACCAGGCGGGGCCATTCGGCCAACTTGGCCACCAGTGCCAATTCCGCCTCATGTGCGATGAGGGTCAAGTCCGCCGCCTGCAGAGTCTCGTCATCCGCGGTGATCCCGGCCTCTTCCGCCTTGCGCAGCACAGACGCACCGCGTGCATGGGCATATTGCACATAGAACACCGGGTTTTCGCGGCTTTGTTCCAGCACCTTGTCGAAATCAAAATCAAGCGGCGCATCGTTCTTGCGGGTCAGCATGTGAAACCGGGTGACGTCGGCGCCGACCTGATCAACGACGTCACGCAGGGTGACAAAGGTCCCGGCCCGTTTTGACATCTTGAAGGGTTCGCCGTCTTTGAACAGCTTGACGAGCTGCGTCAGTTTGATGTCGAGGGGCACGGTGCCGCCGGATAACGCGCTGACCGCCGCCTTCATCCGTTTGACATACCCGCCGTGATCGGCGCCGAAAACGTCGATCAGCGCATCAAACTCGCGGGTCACTTTGTCATAGTGATAGGCGATGTCGGGCGCGAAATAGGTCCAGCTGCCGTCGGATTTCATCACCGGACGGTCGACATCGTCACCGTGTTCGGTGGATTTGAACAGCGTCTGTTCGCGCGGCTCCCAATCCTCGGGCTTTTTGCCCTTGGGCGGCTCCAGCACGCCCTCGTAGATCAGCCCCTTGCCGCGCAAGTCGTCCAATGCCGCCTCGATGCGGCCCGTGCCGTAAAGCGATTTTTCGGAAAAGAAGACGTCCATTTCGACGCCAAGGGCTGCGAGGTCGTCGCGGATCAGGTCCATCATGGCTTCGGTGGCAAACTCACGGATGTCGGCCAGCCAGAACTGTTCGCCCTTGTCGACATAGGCGTCGCCCACCTTGGCTTTGAGCGCCTCACCGACCGCAATCAGGTAATCGCCAGGATAGGTGCCGTCCTCGAACGCGACGTCCTGCCCGTGCGCCTCAAGATACCGCAGGTATACCGACCGGGCGAGCACGTCGACCTGCGCGCCACCGTCATTGATGTAGTATTCGCGCGTCACATCATGGCCCGCATAGGCCAGCAGCGACGCCAGCGCGTCGCCGAACACAGCACCACGGGTGTGCCCCACATGCAGAGGGCCGGTGGGATTGGCGGACACGTATTCGACATTGACACGCTTGCCCTGCCCCATGGTCGAGCGGCCGAAATCAGTGCCTTGCGCCAGGATCGCTGCAACGACGTGCTGCCAGACCACAGGGGCAAGCCGCAGGTTCAGGAAACCCGGGCCTGCCACGTCGGCGCTGGTGACGCGCGCATCGCGCGCCAGTTCGGCGGCCAAGGCTTCGGCAATGTCGCGCGGTTTCATGCCCGCGGGTTTCGCCAGCACCATCGCCGCATTGGTCGCCATGTCGCCATGCGCAGGGTCGCGCGGCGGCTCGACCGTGACATTGTCGGTGGCAAGGCCCGCAGGCAACGTGCCAGCGCCTTCAAGAGCAGTCAGAGCGTCAAGAACGAGGGCGCGGATGTCGGCAAAAAGGTTCATCGGTCAGGTCCAGCTAAAGGTGTTGCGGCATGTACCACGGCACCGTGCCGCGTCAAGCACCGCCCACCAGTCGCGCGTGTTCCTGAATGGCAAAGCGATCCGTCATACCCGAGACATAGTCGCACACGATCCGCGCGAGCGCTGCTGAGTCCCCTGCCGCATCCGCCACGTCCCGTTGCCATTCCTGCGGCAGCAGGTTCGGTTCGGACAAGAAAAGCGGAAACAGATCATGCACGATCGCGGTCACTTCGGCGCGTTTATCCATAACCTGCGGCGCTCGGTACATATTGGTGAACAGAAAGGCGCGGATTTGCTTCAGATCAGACCACAGCGCATCGGAAAACCGAATGGCGGGACGCCCTAGGGCGCGGATCTCGGCCACATCTTTGGCGCCAGCCTCCTCCAGCAGATGCCGGGATGTATCGATCACATCGCCCACCATGATGCCAAAGACGCGGCGCAACCCCTCATGCCTGCGTCTCGTGCGTTCGAGGCCGGGATAGAGCCGATCCACATCTGTAAACGCATCGCACACGATGGGCAATTGGCACATCGCGTCTTCGTCGATCAACCCCGCACGCAGCCCGTCATGCATGTCGTGATTGTTGTAGGCGATGTCATCTGACAGTGCGGCCACCTGTGCCTCGGCGCTGGCGTGGGAGAGAAGCTCAAGGTCGTGCAGCCGGGTGTATTCCGCCAGCGCAAAAGGCAGTTCGCCCGTGACCGGGCCATTGTGCTTGGCAATCCCTTCGAGGCATTCCCACGTCAGGTTCAGCCCGTCGAAATCCGCATAATGTCGTTCAAGCTGGGTGACGATCTTGATCGCTTGGGCATTGTGATCGAACCCACCATACGGTGCCATCAGATCATGCAGCGCATCCTCGCCCGTGTGGCCAAACGGTGGATGCCCCAGATCGTGAGCCAAGGCGACCGCCTCGGTCAGTTCGCCGTTCAGGCCCAGCGAGCCTGCAATGGTGCGCGCCACCTGCCCCACCTCAATCGAATGGGTCAGGCGTGTCCGGTAATAATCGCCTTCGTGTTCAACAAAAACTTGTGTCTTGTGCTTGAGCCGCCGAAAGGCCGACGCATGTATAATCCTGTCCCGGTCACGCTGAAAGGCGGAACGAAATGCGCTTTCCTCTTCGGCAAAGCGTCGGCCCCGCGCACGGGCGGGATCGCTGGCATAGGGCGCGTGCATTCGGCTGCTCCTTGTCGCCTGTTCCGACAGCGCATATATTAAAGCTGTACCGATAAGAAAAGCGGACGCCCGATCTCATGAACCTGCCCCCTTCCGTCACCCCGCGCGCGTTTGAACGATTGTCCGAGATTGGCGCTGCTGCCTCCGGGCAGGCCTTGCGCGTTGCTGTTGAAGGCGGAGGTTGTTCCGGTTTTCAGTACGAGATTGCGCTAGACGCGCCGAAGGACAACGACCTAATTCTGGAAGGAGCCGGCGAGCAAGTCGTTGTCGACGAGATCAGCCTGCCGTTTCTGGCCGGTGCGGTTATTGACTTTACCGAAGAGTTGATCGGCGCACGGTTCACGATCGAAAACCCCAATGCCACCAGTTCGTGCGGCTGCGGCACATCGTTTTCAATGTAGAGCTCGCGTTGATCTGCCGCTTTTGGGTGCGCGGGCGAAAAAGCCAAAAAATCCTTCGAAGGCAGGCGACGATTTCTCGGCCATTTCAATGACGCGCGCGTCTTGCTGCGGCAAGGTTTCCAGCACGATATCGCGCATTTTCGACCAGTCGGATGACCGCGCACCGCCCAAGGACAGCAGAGTCGCGGAAAGCGATCTGAGCGCGGGGGCCGCCGTCACGCCAGGATGAAAGACGCAG
>JBCBCR010000127.1:0-9921 GCA_038530495.1 Pseudomonadota bacterium
CTATATCGGCGTTGGCTGGGCGCAAACCGACCTCAACTTTGCCGACAGCACACTGGCGCTGGATGGGGACTACGACGCGTTTTCCTACTATGCGGGCCTGTCGGTCACCGGCAGCATGACGGCGCTGAACGGGATAGAATTCAGGCCCTCGCTGGCCATCGACTACGGCCGCACCGACATCGGTATCGTCGGGTTGCAAGCCAGCGCCTTTGGCCTGACCTCGATCGTCAATCAGGACTTCGGCGATGTCTCGGTGCTCGAGATCAGCCTGAGCCCCGAGGTGATCGTGCCTGTCACCGCCGCACAGATCCCGACGTCGTTCCGGATCAACCCGCGTCTGGTGTGCCGCTTTACCACGGGCCGCGTCGATGACGACGAATGCGGCGCGGGCCTCGGCCTTGGCCTCGACGCAGAAAGCGCGGACGGGCGCCAGCGCTACGGCTTTGGCCTCGACTATCAGGACACCGGTACGTCCCAGCGATCCAGCGCGGAAGTGTTCTTTGAACTGCAGTTCTAGGCTATTGTGACAGGTCGCGCGCCGCATCCCGGGGCGCGCGGCGGTCTTTCGCCGCCACGGACATTCTGAAACGCGTTGCAGTTTTGCCAAATCCCGCGCACCGTCGGGGTTCACAGCGCGAGGGGCAGCGGGCATGGCGAAACGTGCAGCATTGAAAATCGGCGGGCACGAGGTGGCGCCGGGCAGCCGCCGGACCATCGACCTGCCGGTCACGGTCATGTCGGACCACACGCCGGTGAACATGTCCCTGCACGCCATTCACGGGCGCCGCGATGGCCCCACGCTGTTTGTCAGCGCGGGTGTGCACGGCGACGAGGTGATCGGGGTCGAGATCGTGCGCCGTCTGCTCAAGACCCGCGAGGTGGGCAGCGTGCGCGGCACGCTTCTGGTGGTGCCCATTGTGAACACGTTCGGGTTTCTGGCGCACTCACGCTACCTGCCGGACCGGCGCGATCTGAACCGTTGCTTTCCCGGCAGCGCGCAGGGGTCGCTGGCCGCGCGGCTGGCCGATCTGTTCATGACCCAGATCGTGGCGCGCAGCGACTATGGCATTGACCTGCATTCCGCCGCGATCCATCGCACCAACCTGCCGCAGGTGCGCGTGTCACCCGGCAACAAGACGACGCTGGCGCTGGCCACCGCCTTTGGCGCGCCGGTCATCCTGACATCTGCGATCCGCGATGGATCCCTGCGCCACAGCGCAGCCGAACGCGGCGTGGACGTGCTGCTCTATGAGGCGGGGGAGGGGCTGCGCTTTGACGAGATGGCGGTGCGGGCGGGTGTGTCGGGCATCTTGCGCGTCATGCGCCATCTGGGCATGCTCGCCGCCAAATCCGGCACCCGTCCGCGCGCCAAGTCGATCCTGTGCACCCGCAGCCGCTGGATGCGGGCACCGGCGGGGGGCCTTTTGCGCGCGTTCAAGGCCGAAGGCGACATCGTCGAGGCGGGCACCGTGCTGGGCGCGGTCGCCGATCCCTCTGGCGAGGCCGACGTCGAGATCACCGCCGAGGATGACGGCATCATCATCGGCCGCGCCGTCATGCCCGTCGTCAACGAAGGCGACGCGATCTTTCACATCGCGTCGGTCACTTCGACCAATGTCGCCGAGACCACGGTTGACGAGTTGACCGCACAACTTGAAGCTGATCCGATGTTCGACGAGGATGAGATCATCTGACCCGGAAAGGGAGACGGCATGGAAGGCGAACTCAGCGCATTGCTCGACAGTCTCGGAGCGTTCGGCACGACGCTGCGCAACTTTGCGGCAACGCTGATCCTGCCCTCCCGGCTGCTGCAACTTGGCGTGGTCGTGCTGTGCCTGATCCTCGCATGGATCGCCAAGGGCGCCATCAGCCCGCGGCTCGAGGCGTGGATGCGCGGCCTCGAAGGGCGGCCCAAATGGCAGCTGCGGTTTCTGCTGGTGCTGCAACGGCGCATGACGCTGCTTCTTTTCGCGGTGTTTGTCTGGATCGCGGCGCTGGTCTTTGCGCAGATCTATGCCTTTCCGTCGCGACGCTACCTTCTGGTTCTGATCGCGACCGTCGCGACGGTCTGGTTCCTGATCCGCATCATCGCCCAGCTTGTGCGCAACCGCTTTTTGCGGCGGATCATCATCTGGGGCCTGTCGATTTACGTCCTGCTGTATTTCTTTGGCCTTCTGGATGCGACGTCCACTGCGCTGGACAGCGTGGCCATCGAGTTTGGCGATTTTCGCCTGACCCTTCTGGCACTGCTCAAGGCGGTGATCGTGACGGGGTTGCTGTTTTCTGCGGCTGGTCTGGTGACGCGCACTGCCGCTGCGCGGTTGCGGCAGAACCCCGACATCTCCCCATCCATGCAGGAACTGACGATCAAGGCGCTGCAGATCGCGCTGTTTTCAACGGCGTTTTTCATTGGGCTCAATGCGGTCGGGTTCGATCTGACGGGCCTTGCCGTGCTGTCGGGCGCCATCGGTGTCGGCATCGGCTTTGGTCTGCAAAAGGTGGTGTCGAACCTCGTCTCGGGCGTCATCATCCTGCTCGACAAGTCGATCAAGCCCGGCGACGTCATATCGCTCGGGGATACGTTCGGGTGGATCGAACAACTGTCGGCACGCTACGTGTCGGTGGTCACCCGCGACGGGCGCGAATACCTGATCCCGAACGAAGATCTGATCACCGGGCAGGTGGTGAACTGGTCGTTCTCCGACAATTTCGTGCGCCTCGACATCAATTTTGGCACCGCCTATGCCGACGACCCGCATCTGGTGCGCAAACTGGCGATTGATGCCGCGATGTCGGTGGATCGGGTGCTGTCGCACAAGCGGCCGGTGTGCCACATCGTGGGCTTTGGCGACAGTTCGGTGGATTACGTTCTGCGGTTCTGGATTGCCGATCCGTCGCTGGGTCTGACCAACATCCGCGGCAACGTGTTCCTCGCGCTGTGGGACACGTTCAAGGAACACGACATCTCGATCCCGTTCCCGCAGCGCGAGGTCAGGATGCTAGAGGGCGACCAGTTGGCGATGCGACCCGCCGATACGCCGGGGTGATACGACCCGGCGTCCCCGGACCCACAGAAATTGTCAGCTGACAACTCAGAGTTGTATTTGCCATCAGTCACTTAGCGCGCCGCCGGGTACGGGTCACGGCGCATCGGTGTCCTCGGGCTCGAGCAAAATGCGCGAGGCCTGACCCACCGGGTCTTCGTACTGGTTGGTGCGGATCGACCAGAGAAACGCCACAAGGCCAAGCAGGCCAAGGGACAGCGACACGGGGATCAGGAAGACAAGTACATTCATGGTCAAAGCCTCACGCGCATGGCGTTCAAAAGGACGGTGATCGACGACGCCGACATGGCCAGCGCCGCGAGCAGCGGCGTGGCAAAGCCCGCCATCGCCACGGGCACAGCGATCAGGTTGTAGACAATCGCGATGGCAAAGTTCTGTTTCGACAGCACCACCGCCTTGCGCGCCACGCGCGCCACGGTCGGGATGTCGCCAAGCGTGTCACCGATCATCACGATGTCGGCGGCGTTGCGCGTGGCATCAAGCGCCGTGCCGGGTGCGATGGACACTGTGGCGTGGGCCAGGGCTGCGGTGTCGTTGATGCCGTCGCCGACCATGCACACCGGTTGGCTGCGGGCGGTGTCGGCGACCATCTGCGCCTTGGCCTCGGGGGTGACGTCGCTGTGCCAGCTGGCAAATCCTGTACGGCGGGCAAGGTCGGCTGTCTTGCCCGCCGCATCACCCGACACGATCTGCGCGCCGATGCCGTCGGCGGCAAGCGCCGGGGCCAGATCGGCAGCGCCGGGCAGGACCCGTTCGCTGTTGGGCAGGGCTATGGTTTGCTCTCCGACGGCCAGGACAAGGCCGGTGCCGGAATGCCCGAGCCACGAGGCACGCCCCAATGCCACGCGCTGGCCGTGCCACTGCGCCTCGACCCCGGCGCCTGCGTGTTCGGTCACCCCGTGCAGCTCTGCTGCGTCCGTGTCGGACAGGTGGTGCGCCAGCGCCTTGGCCAGCGGGTGCGAGGAATGCTGCGCCAGCCCTTTGGCCACGGCGGCCTGATCCGGGCTCAGGTGATCTGCGTCAAAGGCAAAGCCGGGCGCGGTCAGCGTTCCGGTCTTGTCAAAGATCATCGTGGCCACGCTGGCCAGACGTTCCAGCGCCGTGCCGGATTTCACCAGAAACCCCATGCGGTACAGCCTGCTGATCGCGGCGGTGGATACCGCGGGCACAGCAAGGCCAAGGGCGCAGGGGCAGGTGATGATCAGCACCGCAATGGCAATGTTCAGCGCGTTGCGCACGTCTCCGTTGAACGCCACCCACGCCAGAAACGTGACGGCGGCCAAAATGTGCACCACCGGCGCATAGATCTGCGCGGCCTTGTCCGCGAGCGAGGTGTAGCTGTTGCGCGCGTTCTCGGCGGTTTCCACCAGTCCCGCGATCCGGCGCAGGCGAGTGTCGGCGCCCACCGCCGTTGTGACCATCTCGAACGGCGCGCCCAGGTTGATCTCACCCGCGCAGAGTGCTGCACCTTTCGCGTGGCGCACCGGTTCGCTTTCACCGGTGAGGAACGAGCGGTCGGTAAAGCCTTCGAGCGTGGTCAGGCGGCCATCGACGGGCACCCGGACGCCTGCGCCCACAAGCACCACGTCGCCCACGCTCAGGGCGCTGACCTCGACGGTTTCGACCCGGTTGCCGATCTTGCGCTCGGCCTTGTGCACCTCAAGTGCCGCCAATTCGGTCGCCGCGGAGCGGGCCGCAGACTTGGTGCGGTGTTCCAGGTACCGCCCGATCAGCAGGAAAAAGGTCAGCGACAGGGCTGCGTCGAAATAGGCATGCGCGCCACCATGCAGCGATTCATAAAGCGACATGCCCGCCGCAAGGATGATCGCAAGCGATATGGGCACGTCCATGTTCAACCGCCGCGCGCGCAGCGCCTGCCATGCGTGGTCAAAGAACGGGCGCGCGGAAAACAGCACCGCGGGCAGCGCGATGGCGGCAGAGATCAGGTGAAACAGATCGCGGGTCGCGTCCGTGGCCCCGGACCAGACGGCCACCGACAGCAGCATGACGTTCATCATGGCAAAGCCGGACACGCCCATGCGCAACAGGATGTCATGGCCAACTGGATCGCGTTCGGCCGACAGCACCGCCTCGTCCAGAAGGTAGGCGTCATAGCCGATGGCGCGCAGTGCGTCGGTCACCGTGTCAACCGGCAGGTCGGTGTGCACGCTCACCCGTTTCTGGGTGGCGTTGACCCGCGCGTCCTCGATCCCTGTGACGCGGTTCAGGTGGCGTTCGATGGTGCCGATGCAGGCCGCGCAGCGGATCGACGGCACCGACAGCTGCAGGCTGCCCGGCACATACGCCAGTTCAACCGCGGCCGGGGCCACGATGCAAGCCGGGCAGGCGGCGGTCATTGCGCCGCCTCGACCACGATGCGCTGTTTGAACAGCGTGCCATCGCCCGCCCGTGCGACCACGCGCAGGTTCCAGTTGCCGGGACCGGCCTCAACCGGCGCGACAAAAGCCCCGTCGCGGTAGGTGAACGCCGGGCTCTGGTCGGCAGCGACGCTGGTGGCGCGCCCGAACACGGCGCGTTCGATCAACGGCACCACAGGCGCCCCGTCCTTGGCAAAGCGCAGCGCCAGCATGTCGCCTTCAAGCGTGGCGGACACGTCCCAGTCCAGAGCCTGTTGTGCGGCGCGGTCCGCATCGAAGCCCTGGCTTGCGACATAGGAATTCTTGACCTCCAGCCCCGGAAACGTGCGCACGGCGTTGAAGGCGAGGGTCAGGTTGACCACGATGATCGTGCCGAAGCCAAAGACAAACATCGCCGTCACGTGCCAGCCGGTGATCGTTCTCATGATGCGGTTCCCTTGCCGTTGAAATGGCTGTCCTTGAAGGCGCGTTCGCCGTTGCCGAGGTCTTCGACCCAGAACCGGATCGCGGCCTCGTTCGCCTGTGCCGGGTCGCTCGCGGGCGGGGCGGTGACATAGACGCGCAGTTTCAGGGTCTCGTCCGCGGGGACCTCGATCGCGTCATAAGGCGTGCCCTGCAGCGTCAGATTCAGGCTCAGATCGCCTGCGACGTGCAGTCCGAACATCCGCGGCTCGCCGTGCTTGTTGCGCAGGCGCAGCTCGTAGGTGTTGCGGATCGAGCCGTCCGACAGGGTGATGAAGGTCGGATTGCGCACGGCGGCGACCGTCATCTCGATATCGGGGCGGATGAACAAGGCGTAGGTCATGCCCAGCCCGATGGCGGCCCAGACGCAGGTGTAGATCACGATGCGCAGGCGCAGCACATGGCGCCAGTAGGGGCGGGGGGCGGCGCCCGCCTGTTCACGCGGCGCGTCCGACAGGGCGCAGTAGTCGATCAGACCGCGGTCGCGGCCCAGCTTGCCCATGATGTCGTCGCAGGCGTCGATGCACAGCGCGCAGGTGATGCATTCCAGTTGCTGGCCGTCGCGGATGTCGATGCCCATCGGGCAGACATTGACGCAGGCCATGCAATCGACGCAGTCGCCTGCCGCAGCGTCCGTGGGTTTGCCGCGCGGTTCGCCGCGCCAGTCGCGATAGGTGACGGTCAGCGTGTCATCATCCATCATCGCTCCCTGAATGCGCGGCCATGGGCACATGTAGATGCAGACCTGTTCGCGCATGAACCCGCCAAAGACAAAGGTCGTCGCCGTCAGGATGCCCACCGACGCCCATGCCACTGCGGGTGCGTTCAGCGACAGGAAATCCGCCGCCAGTGTCGGCGCGTCAGCAAAGTAGAACACCCACGCGCCGCCGGTGGCCAGACCGATCAACGCCCACGCGGTCCACTTGGTCAGGCGCAGGCGCGCCTTGCGCAGGGACCATTTGGCGCGGTGCAGCTTGAGACGGGCGTTGCGGTCACCTTCGATCCAGCGTTCGACCAGAATGAACAGGTCGGTCCAGACCGTCTGCGGGCAGGCATAGCCGCACCACACGCGCCCCAGCGCCGAGGTGAACAGAAACAGCCCCAGCCCCGCCATGATCAGCAGCCCGGCGACAAAGTAGAACTCGTGCGGCCAGATCTCGATCCAGAAAAAGTAGAAGCGGCGGCCCGCCAGATCGACGAGCACGGCCTGATCCGGCAGTTCCGGGCCGCGGTCCCAGCGGATCCAGGGCGTCAGATAGTAGATGCCCAAGGTCACCACCATAACCGCCCATTTGAGGTTGCGGAACGGGCCGGAAACCCGCTTGGGGAAAATCGGCTCGCGTGCGGCGTAGAGATTTTGGCTTGTGCTGGTCATACGGCCCGGTCTCTGAAGGTCTGAATGGAGGATAGTCGCGTGGCAGGCGCAGGCGCCTTGATGCAGATCAAGTTGCCCGCGCCGCCCCCTCCGTTCGCGCGCTGTCGGTTACTCGCCTCCCCCCAGCGCGTGGACGTATGTCGACACCGCCCGCACATCCGCTTCGGACAGGCGTTGCCCCCATGCGGGCATCACGCCAAAGCGGGCGTTGGTGATGGTCTCGACCAGGCTTTGGTGATCGCCGCCGTAAAGCCAGATCGCATCCGCAAGGTTCGGCGCCCCGAGGTCGCGATCCCCCAGCCCTGCGTCGCCGTGACAGGACGCGCAGTTGTCAGCGAAAAGGACGCCGCCCGGGCTTTGCCAATCGGCATCGGCCAGCGTGGGCACAAAACTGGCGAGGGTCTCGATCTCGTCCGCGGCGAGGATCTCGCCATAGGCGGGCATTTCCGACCAATGCGCGTCGGCATCGGTTTCGTTGCGGATGCCGTGGCGCACGCTGTGAGCGATTTGTTCCAGCTCCCCGCCCCAGAGCCAGTCGTTATCGAGCAGGTTGGGGAAACCGGTGGCACCCGCAGCACCCGAACCGTGGCACTGGCTGCATTGCGCGCGAAACACCGATGATCCGCGCGCCACTGCATAGCGGTGCAGGTCTGATTGCGGGTCAAACGCCGCCAGATCGGCGGCGACCAGTTCCGACACCAGCCCGGCATTGGCGGTCTCATGCGCCTCGATCTGCTGGGCGACCTCGCCGCGGGTCGAATAGCCCAAAAGGCCCGCCGTCGCACCCGAGATCATCGGCCACGCGGGAAAGGCGATGGTATAGGCCACGCCCCACACGATGGTCACGTAAAACGAGATCAGCCACCAGCGCGGCATCGGCGTGTTCAGCTCTTCGATGCCGTCGAAATCATGGCCCATGGTCTCGCGACCGGTCAGTTCGTCCTTGCGCGGTTCACCCATCTGTCATGTCTTTCTTGAACTGGAGTTTCGCAGAGCAGTCGGCGCAGGTGCCTGCGCACGGCGTTGTGTCATCGCGCAGCGGGATGGATGCTGCATCGTCGCGTGCCGATTTCAGTGACGGCCAAAAGGCAAAGATCCACGTGCCGATGAAAAAGGCGAACATCGCGATCAAGAACCAGCTGTCGGCGAATTCGCGCAGCAGGGTGTAGGTTTCCATGGTCCGGTCTCCTTAGCGGCTGGGATCGGGAACGAAGGTCGAGAAATCGACCAGTGTGCCGAGCATCTGCATGTAGGCGATGAGCGCATCCATCTCGGTCAGTTGCGGCTGGCCGTCGAAATTGCCGATGGCCGCGCCGGGATAGCGGTCAAGCATGTCGTCCCAGTCGCCATCGGGATCGGCCTGTACGCGGAAATCGGCCTGTGCGAATGCGATCTGCTCGTCGGTGTAGGGCACGCCGACCATGCGGTGGGTGGCCATCAGATCGCCGATCGCTTCGCCGTCCAGCGACGCGTTCAGCAGGAACCCGTATTTCGGCATGATGCTTTCGGGCACCACCGATTGCGGATTGATCAGGTGCACCAGGTGCCAGTCATCCGAATACCGCCCGCCCACGCGCGCCAGATCCGGCCCGGTGCGTTTGGAGCCCCACTGGAACGGGTGGTCATACATGCTTTCTGCGGCCAGCGAATAGTGGCCGTAGCGTTCGACCTCGTCGCGCATGGGGCGGATCATCTGGCTGTGGCAGGTGTAGCACCCCTCGCGGATGTAGACATCGCGCCCGGCCAGTTCGAGTGGCGAATAGGGGCGCATGCCGTCCACTTCCTCGATGGTGTTTTCCAGCCAGAACAGCGGTGCGATCTCGACGATGCCGCCGATGGTCACCACGGTGAGCGAGAAGGCGAGCAGCAGTGTTGGGCTGCGTTCGAGAATGACGTGTTTGTCGATGAGAGCCATCTGTCGCGTCCTTATTCAGCTGGGGTTGTTGCAGGGGCAGAGGTGTCGCCCGCAGGTGCGGTCATCTGCGCGATGGGTTGATCGACGCGGTCATAGCCGCGAATGGTCATCCACATGTTCCAGCACATGATCGCGCTGCCCGCGAGGTAGAGCACCCCGCCCAGACCGCGCACCACGTACATCGGGAACTTGGCGCTGACGGTGTCGGCAAAGGAGTTCACGAGGAAGCCCTGGTCATCGACCTCGCGCCACATCAGGCCTTCCATGATGCCCGACACCCACATCGACGCGGCGTAGAGCACGATGCCGATCATGGCGAGCCAGAAGTGCCAGTTCATGGCGGCGGTCGAATACATCGCGCCGCGGTTCCACAGCCGGGGTGTGAGGAAGTAGATCATCGCGAAGATGATCATGCCGTTCCATCCCAGCGCGCCGGAATGCACGTGGCCCACGGTCCAGTCGGTGTAGTGCGACAGCGAGTTGACCGCGCGGATTGACATCATCGGCCCTTCGAACGTGGCCATGCCGTAGAAGGCCAGCGAGGCCACGAGGAAGCGGATGATCGGGTCGGTGCGGATCTTGTCCCATGCGCCGTTCAGCGTCATCAGACCGTTCATCATCCCCGCCCAGCTGGGCATCCACAGGACGACCGAGAAGACCATCCCGAGCGTGGACGCCCAGTCGGGGAGTGCGGTGTAGTGCAGGTGGTGCGGACCAGCCCAGATA
>JBCBCR010000128.1:0-9807 GCA_038530495.1 Pseudomonadota bacterium
GACCGAGGACGTGACCATTGATGGCGTGACCTATGCCGCGGGCGAGGCGGTCTATTCCACCGGGCCCATCCAACTGGTCGATGAAAACACCGGCAAGACCTATACCGCCATTGGCATCGGCATCGGCGAAAGCGAGATCACCTTTGGCCGTTATGGCAACGGCAACATCGTTGGTTACGCCTTTGTCGACGAGATGCCGCCCGCGGGCGCTGCGCTGACAATCCCCAACGATATCGTGCCGATCAGCAATTCCGGTATCCGCTATGATACGCTGGCCGACGGCTATGTGCCGCCGGTGACGTTCTCTTTTGGCGGTGAGACCTATACCGCGACGGGCGCAGATTTCACCGACGAAGAGTTGGAAGCGCTGGCCGGTGTTGATTGGGATGACGCGTTCACCACGGGCTACTTTTTCAACCCTGTCGGCCCCGGAAACGAGATCGTTCTGCGTCTGTACACGGCGTTGAGCGGTGATCGTGCGCTGACCGACAAGGTGCTCGACATCACGTTCACCGATGGCGACAGCACGTTCACCCTGCGCGATTTCTTCAACGGAACAGGCACAACCCCGTTCGCCAATGCCGCCGAAGCCGGGGATTTCGCTGTCAATATGCTGGCGACCATTGATCCCACGCGCTTTACCCCCGTGGACACTACACCCGAAACACCGGACACCGGGCGGCGCCTGACCGTGGACGGTCAGGTGGACGGCGATACGGTGTACGAATTGCACGCCGATGCGCGGGCGGAATCCGTCTATTCGCTCGCAAGCGGGCTCTTGTCTGCCACCGAGGGTATCTTGCCCGAGGATTGGGATCTTGAGGATTACGTCGGCTTTGTTCTGGGTATGAACGGGCTGGGCGGGCTGGTTGGGACCCCCGAATGGGACGAGTTCGCAGCGCAGCTTGCCGGGCTGGACGGCACTGCTGATCTTTCGTCGCTCGATTATTCGATGTTTGATGTCTATGCCTCCGAGCCTGCCGGTGACCTGCTGGCGGTTGTCATCGACGAGGCGATTGCCCTGCAATCGGTCACGGAACATCTGCTTGGAGAGTTCGAAGAGAACGGCACCTTTACGCTTGATCACGGAACATTCGAGGCGGCGTATCTGGAAGTTGCGGAACCCTCGGCCACCGCGATCCAGCGTCGAAGCCTTGGGGCTTCTGTGGCGGGTGGCGCGCTGACTTATTCAGCGATTTCGCATGTCTTTGTCGAAGGGTCCATCGCGACCGGCGGTGGTGCAGCGGCGGGCGCGGGCGGATCCGCTCTCCTTGGTGTGAGCGCCGCGACCTTGGCCACTGTCGGTGCCGTCGTGTTGGTTGGCGCCGCCGTTGGCGTTGGCATCGCTTTTGCCCTTGGCTGGCGTCCGTTCAAGGACAGGAACAAGGACAATATCATCGAACCCGACACCCCGGGTGGCGCGCCTGCGCCGGGCACCAATGGCGCGCAGCTGGTTGAAATCCAGCTGAAGGAAGCGGTGCACAGCATGCTTTTGAACGGCGATGTCGATGGCGCGGTGAACCTGCTGTACAGCGCCGATGGCGACGGCGTGTCGCGCGAAAACCTGGCTGACGTGATCAACGCGCTGCCGCCCGAACTGGCCGAGCAGGTCAGGACCGAGATCATCTCGCGCGTGCAGACGGGCACCAACAACGCGACCGACTATTACACCGCGCTGACCCAAGGCCGGACCTATTCCGGGCTCGAAGACTTTGTCTTTACCGACACGTGGTACCTGCGGGGCGCGATGGAAGGGCTGGGCTATGTCGAGCCGCCGCGCGATGCCCCTTCGGCACAGTTGATGCTGCAGCAACCGGGGGTCGCCGAACGCCTGGCCGCGCTGCCGCCCGAAAGCCGTGGCGTGCTGATCGGCCTGTGGATCCGCGACGTATCGGGCGAGGACCCGAACACCTATCAGATTTACTACGGCAGTCAGGACACGCTGTTCGAGCGCCGGAATTTCTTTAGCGAGACGATGGGCCTGCTCAAGACGGCCGATCCCGAAGGGTACAGTGCCGCGCTGTCCGCGCTTTATGAAAGTGCCCCGGACGAGTTCCAGTTCATGATCGAAACGCTGTGGCAGTCGCGCCTGCCCGGTGACAACACCCTGATGACCGACATGATGGATGCGCTGACCACCGTGCAGCAGGCCGAATTCCTGGGCCGTGTGACGGGGATCGACGATCGCGGGCTATTGGCCGAAGAGCTGCTGTTCGGTGTGGACCCACAGGGCGGTCCGTCGATCGGCAAGGGCCTTTTTGGCCTGACCACCAGTCGCACGGCCCTGATCCGTTATCTTGACAGCCCCGTCACGGGCGAGGACGTGCTGGCCAGCGCGCGGGTCAGCGAGGATGTCTATGACAACCTCGTCGTCAGCAAAGAGGTCGAGATTGCCGCCGGCGTCTATGTGCCCGCCCCAACAGTGGACCGCGCCGGGATCGACACCATTGTTGTGTATGCCGAAGGCGAGGACATCGAGGCCGGGTATTACCACGTCGGCCTGGTCGAAGAAGACGGGGTCGTCGAATACCGCCTGATCAACGAAAACGGCGCGGTGATTTCGGACTATGTGGTCGAACCGCCGACCGATGATCTGGCCACCGGCATCTGGCAGATTTCGCACATCGACCATGGGCGGTCTTTGCTGGGTGGTCTGGCGCGGTTCCGGCGTCTGGCGTTCTCCACGCGCAACCTGCGTCTGTTGGGTGGCACGAATGGCGTGCCGGGCACGACGACGGGTCGCTATGTGGGCCATCGCGGTAGCACGTTGCAAGGGTTGTGGAACAACCGCTTTGTCACGCAGCGCCCGATAACCACGACGATCGCGAACGAGGCGTTCAACAACCAGACACCGGCCACGATCTCGGCCTTTGGGCCGGATGGTGAGCTGTTGCAGACGGTCGAGGGGCTGGCGTTCCTGCTGGGCATCGCCGAAAGCGAGCTGACGCCCGAAGTGATCGCAGCCCTGACCCCGTTGGTTACGGATGACGCTGTGCTGGAACAGGAGTTCAATGATTTCCTCAATTCCGGGCTGTTCAGCGCCGAAGCACTCTTGAACACTGTTCGAGGTGAGGAATATCTTGGCAAGCTAGGCGTGCGCGGCTGGATGCGTCAGACGCTCCTGAAGGCAAAGAACAAGAACCTCGGGCTTCTGACCCAGGACCAGGTCGATGGCTACAGCGCCGAGGTTGACGAGATCGAACGCCTTGTCGGCGCAGGCCAGTTTGATCAGGCCTTTGCCAAGTTTGCGCGCCTGATCCTTGAAGGCAACAAGATCGACATGGCCGCGAATTACATGGCGAATAATCCTGGCATGTCTGCCGAAGATGCGCTGGCGGCCGTGGCGCCGATCTTTGAACCCTACGAGGCGCTTTCGGATATCGAACTGGTGGCGGTGTCGCTTTATGCGGGGCTGGATCAGGGCGGGTATTCCGGCCCGAACGTTGGACAGTACGGTTTCCTCTTTGAGGGGCTCAATAACACGATGTTTTCAGGCACCGTCTCCGAACGGGTGGAACTGGGCGCATACAGCGCCGTGCTGCATCGGGCCCTGGCCAAGATCGCCGGCTTTACCGACGATGTGCTGCCGCTTCTGAACCAGGTGGTCGGCGGTACATACGGTGATTTGTCGTCCGAAGAGGATCCGCATTTGGGACCGGTGCACGAGGTGACCCGCGGGCTCAAGATCGACGACCCAGCGTTGCTGGAATATTGGTCCAACCTGGAAGTCGGCGACCTCTGGAACGGCGATCACCGGTTCCATTCCAACACCGGCGGTCCCGAACTGTTGTCCAACTGGCAAGATTCGAACGTGGTGATCAAAATCCGGTCCGACAAGATTTCGCTGGTATCGCCATTGGCAATGTCGGGGGAACGACTGCGCGAGATGACACTGAGCGCGGGCTACACATTGGTTTTGGCCGAAAAGCCGACCTTGACCGAAGACGGCAAGCTGATTTTGGTGCTGACCACAGCCGAAGAAGCGGTGGCAAACGCCAATCTGCCCGATGCGCCGCCCACGACCGCAACCACGCCAGAGGTGGATTCGGACTATGCGCTGGCCTCGCTGGACATCCTGCTGGATCAGGTGCTGGCTGATCCCGAAGTGTCCCAAGCGTTCAAGGATTTGTTGCTGGGTCTCAATCGCAGCACGGTTCGGGCGATGGTCAATTTCCTGATGATCTATCAGGACAGCCCCGCCATCGCCGGGCATCTGGATGAGTTTGCCAACAGCCCGCAAGGTCAGCAGGTGCTGCAATTCATCCTCGACAACGCGGGGGCGTTTGGCCTGAACCTGGATCAGACGAATTTCGTCGCCGATCTGTTGGGCGTGCAGCCGGCCACAATGCCGCCTGCCACCCCCGCGCCCGAGGATCCGTCGAACCTGATCGGGGACACGCCGCAGGAATGGCTGTTCTATTTCATCCAGACCCAGTCAGAGTACTTCCAGCCGCTCAACAGCCTGATGCCCAGCAATTCGACTGGCGGGCATGATACGCCCGACTTTATCAGCGTGGGTCTGACGTTGAACAACCTGGTGGGCATGGCGGGTGTCGACCAGAACTTCCGGCGGTTGCTGATTGGCTGGCTGCAGGGGTTCAACCCGGCGGAACAGCAGCAGTTGCTGGCGGCGGCGCAGAACAACTATGACCCTGGGCTGAACGCCTCGCCCGAGGCGCTGGCCTTTGTTCAGGCGGTGTTCAATGGGCAGACCCCGGGCGGCCCGGGCACTATCCCGATCCTGCCGCCCGGTCCCGGGTCAAACTCCGGCCCGATCTGATCCCGTAGGGTGGAATGACAACGCGGCGCTCCCGGTACGTCCGGGGGCGCCGTTTTACGTGCGGGGCAGGGGGGTGGCGGCGTCGCGGATCGTTTGCACCGCCGACCAGGTCGCCACGCTGTAGGGCACCGCGTAAGTGATCACGATCTGCACCGCCGACAGCATCGACAGCTGCCCCGACAGGGCGGCGGGCAGGTGGTTGATGATGGCAAGGATCGTGCCCACGATCAGCGATATCTTGGCCGCGCGCCGCACCACGCCCGGTTGCATCGCGAGGGTCAGAAACGGGGTCTGGTTCGATTGTTCAGCCATGAAAGCACCTGCGGATTTGCCGTGGCAATCATGTCTGACCCTGTGGCCGGTGGGCAAGGGCAGGGCAATATCACAAATCGGTGGGGCGGGACGTTACCCGCCGTCGGTCAGGACCGCGCGCCGCAGCATTTCGTTCACGCGGCTTTGCCAACCGGGGCCCGAGGCCTTGAGCTTGGCCACCACCTCGCGGTCCAACCGGATCGATACCGGCACCTTTGGGTTTGCTGATTTTGGGCGACCGCCAACGTTCTTGCGCATCTTGGCGGCAAGGTCGGGAAACGCGTCGGCAAAGGGTTGCGCCTTGGCCATTTGTGCGTCGGTCACCTCGGGGGCGTCCGGGTCGCTGGCGATCAGCCGTTGAATGCGGGCCTCTTCGGCGTCGGTGATTTTCTTGTCCGTCACAACAGGCTCCTTTCCTTGCGGCTGGCCGGGCGCATCGAAATCACCGACACAGCTTCGGTGCCCAAAAGGGCAAAGACAACGGCGATGGTGCCGTCCTCAAGACGTCCAATGGCCATATAGCGGTTGTTCTTGGCCGGAACGGTGACCGCATCCAGAAAGAACCATTCGTCCAGATCGGCAAAGTCCAGCCCGTGACGCGCCAGATTGCTTTGCCGTTTCGGCTCATCCCAGACGATCATGGCCACAGTTTTTGTATATACATAAACCTAGTCGCAGGTCAAGAGCGGCGCTGGCGCACAGGCAACGCCGCTCTTGCGATAAGTCGGGTTATGATAATTCTTTCAGGGGTGTCAGGACCGAGAGGCCCGATAGCGACGCACCGAACGGAAGGTTTGTTGCGCCTGTCCGTTGGACATTTCAGGACCCGCCAGCCGCATCGCTGTCTTTTCGCGTCCGACGATGGAATAGGCAATGGCCAGATTATGGCGCAGGTTCGTGTCGGTCACTTGCGACTGTGTCAGATCGCTGAGGATCTCGACCGCCTCGGTGCCTGATCCGCCCAAAGCGTGGCTGAGCGCGAGGTTGTTCAGCGCATCGAGGTGCGTTGGGTTGATCGCCAGCAGCTTGGTAAACTCGCCGATTGCCCGCTGGTGTTCGCCGCGCAAATTGTACGCGACGCCGCGCCCGTTCAACGCGGTGATGTTGCCGGGGTCCACGGCCAGCACGGCATCGAATTTTTCGAACGCGACGGTGGGGTTGTTCTGCGCCAGCGCGACCCGGCCAAGGCCCAGATGGCCCTCGGTTTCGGCGCCACCGCGGATGGCCGCGTTAAAAGCGTTGCGCGCCTTGAAATGCGCGCCGCCACGCAGATACGCGTTGCCGACGGACAGATGCGCGGCGGGCTGACTGCCATGATCGGTGGACACCTCGTTGAGCAGACGGTAGGCGCTGTCGTACTGACCGCTCAGCAGCATCCGTTGCGCGACATCGACGCGGGCCTGATAGCCAACGGGTTGCGACCCCGAAAGCTCGCACCCGATCAGAGCCGTGGCGGCCAGACAGGCCAGCGCCAGATTGCGCCCAGTGCGCCACGGCTTTTGCGCGCGTTCGCCTTGTTCTGACATGTCCATACGTCTCCGATTGCTGTCGAATTGCACCAAACCTATTCTTTCTGCTGCGCCCGCCGCAAGCCTGATTGCACTCAGGGGTTGTCATAATAAACTAGGTGTACGTAAGGGACCGCGTGCGTGGACTTGGTTGATTAGGTGGTGTGGGGGTCCTACCCCGAGGGACGAGAAGTCACCGAGATAAAGGAAAAAACATGACCTTTTTGGATGCATGGTGCAGCCGCAAGGCGCTGCCTGTCTTGGGCTGTGCCTGTCTGGCGTTGCTGTTCCTGACAGCACAAGCCGACGCCCAGCAGCGACTGGTGGTTGAGAAAGGCAAAAGCATCCTTTTGCCCATCGGTGACGATATCGACACGGTGTTTGTCAGCGACACGACAGTGGCGGATGCCAGCATTTCGCCCAACAACCGGGTGTTCGTTTTCGGCAAAGAGGCGGGCCAGACATCGCTGATTGCCACGTCGCGCGACGCTGACATCGCCTTTACCGTGGTCGTTACGCAAAAGCTGTCGGAAATCCGCGAGGTCTTGCGCAACCGGTTTCCCGGCGAGCAGGTGTCGGTCGAAAGCTCACGCGGGAGCATCATGCTGACCGGGATCGTGTCCAGCGATCTGGTCCGGTCGACCATGGTCACAACGCTGGAAAACGTGGCCCCCGAAACGGCGATCATTGACCGTCTGAACGTGGCCAGTTCCAACGTGATCCGTCTCGAGGTGCGGCTGTTGGAAGTCAGCCGAAATCAGGTGGAGAACTTTGGCATCGACTGGACCGCGACGGTTACCGACAACGGTTTCTTTCTGGGCACCTCGGGGCGTGGGGTGCTGACCCTGGGCGAAAGCAACACGGCCGAATCCTCGTTGAATGCGGCACTGGATGTGCTGGTGTCGAACGGAATCGCCACGATCATTCAGGAAACCGTGCTGTCCACCGTCAACGGCGAAGAGGCGCTGTTTTCCGTGGGTGGGGAGATCCCGATTCCTACCTTCATTCCCGATGACAATGGCGGGCCGGACGGCAATTTTCAGCTGGATTACCGGTTCATCGGCACCTCGCTTGCCTTTACGCCCAGCACCGCGCCGGGCAACAAGCTGCGCCTGCTGATCGACAGCGAAGTGTCCAATCAGGCGCAGACGTCGTCGGTGGTGAATGGCAACACGTTTCCGAACCTCAACACGCGGTCTTTCCGCACCAATGTGGAACTGCGGGACCGTCAGCCCTTCGTCATTGCCGGTGTCAGCCGGTCGGACACGCTGAACGATCTGCGACAGGACCGCGGCACCGGGCTGTCGCGTGTGGTCGACTCGATCTTTGGTCAGGACCGGGTGACCGCCAATTCGCAAGAGCTGGTGGTGATCGTTACCCCGCTGCTGAGCGAAAGCGAACCGCAAGACGCGCAGTCGCGCCTGCCCAAGCCGGAATCGAACCTCGAATACATCTTCTCGCGCCGCGGCGTGTCGCTGGGCAAGGCCAGCGGTCAGGGGTCGGTTCACGGGGCTGCGGGGTTCCGGTACTAAGCCTCATCTCGCATTACGGCACAGAAAAACGGGCGCCTCGAACAGGCGCCCGTTTCCTTTTGACCTAAGGGAGGCGATCAGGTGGTGGCCAACACCTTGGGCGCGGGCTTGTTCGGGAACAGCGCGCCGATCCGCGCCTCCTTGCTCACCTCGGACATGCGCGGGCCGTCAAAGCCTTCGCCCAGCACAGCGATCGGCATCGTGGTGATGTCGGCGCTGATCTCATGCGGCGAGATGATCGGGATGTTGATCCCGCAATGGGCCAGGAAATTGCGCAGCCGGCGGCGGATATTGGGCGCGGCCACAATGGCGACGCGGCGGTCATCGGCGGTGTCCAGATCGCCCAGCTTGCGCGCCTCGCCGGTGATCAGATCCGACAGCTCCGCATCCAGCGGCAGGTTGTCGATCTCGGCCCCCTCTTCCAGCGTCTTGATGTGCTTGAGGTCGTTGAGGATACGTTCTTCGAGCGCCGGGGCCAGCATCGACAGGGCCAGCTCGCCCTGGCTGTTGGCCAGGTTGTGACACAGCTGCCGCTTGAGCGAATTGCGCAGGCATTCGGCGATAAATACCGGGTCGGCCTCGGGATGCAGGTGGATCCAGTGCGCGAGGCTTTCAAACAGCAGCCGCCGGGGCCGCAGCGGCACGCCATCCTCCAGCAAATAGCGGAAGATCCGCACGAGGTTCTGCTGTGACTGATGTTCGGTGACAAAGGCGATGGTCGCCTCGTCCGCCTGCCGCGCGGCGGAAATCAGCTCTTCGTATTCGACGTGGCCAAACAGAATGCGCACGGCGTTTTCGAGGCTGCGGAACAGGCATTCGGCCAGCGCAACCTCGATCGAGGTCACCGACAGGCCCGCATCGCGCAGCGCGGGTTCGGACCCTTGCGGCACAAACCGGCGCGGTTGTACCGACACGATCCAATCGACAACCGTTTCGGGCGCGGCGATGTCCAGCGACCGCAGCTGATCCGGGCTGGCATCCGTGACCACGGTGCCCGGCACCAGCGTGCTGGCGTGAATGGCGACCTCGTCCAGTTCAATCTGAAACACTGGCGCGTCCAGCCCCAGGTCCCGCACCTCGATGAACGGGCGGGCAAAGTCGACGCCGCAGCGCGCCGAATAGAATGACACGCGCTGTGTCACCTCTTCGACCAGGCGGGTCATGTCCAGCATCTCGGCCGCCGCAGGCGTCACCGCGAGGCCGATCCGGTCGCTGCGGCGCAGGCCGTCCTCCGGCTCCACCACGGTTTCGGCGCTGTCCGCGCTGTCCTCGGCGGCCTTGCGCACCGCGGCCTTGACCAACAGCGAGGCGACAAACAGCGCCACCGATGCAATCGCAAAGACAAAAAACGGAAAGCCCGGCACAAAGCCGAACAGAAAGATGATGATCGACGCCGCCGCGGGCACCCGCGCATCCGACATCAGTTCCTTGGCAATGTCGCTGCCCAGATCCTGCGGCTTTTCATTGGCCACGCGGGTCACGATCACCCCGGCACAGATCGACATCAGCAACGCGGGGATCTGTGCCACCAGACCGTCACCGATGGTCAACAGCGAATAGATCGACGCCGCCTCGCCCAGCGACAAACCGTGCACGCCGGTGCCCACGGCAATGCCGCCAATCAGGTTGATAAAGATGATGATCAGCCCGGCGGTGGCGTCGCCTTTGACGAATT
>JBCBCR010000129.1:0-9806 GCA_038530495.1 Pseudomonadota bacterium
ACACCGACATCGCGTGCGCACGCGATGTCGGTGTCGCCTTTGCAGGCGGCTTCCCACTGGGCGCGCAGCCCCCCTTGGGTCTGGACCTGATCGAGCAGGTGGGCGAGGTCGGCCTGATAGCGCGTCCAGACCGAGGGGCGCATTTCCAGCCAGCCTTTCCAGTAGGTGCGCCAGAACACCTCCTGGATGAACTTTTCCGCGGCCTTGGGGCTGTGGCGGGCGAGCGTGGCGTCGAGCACCTCGTCCTCGGTCACCAGCCGTGCCCGGATGTAGGGCGACAGGGTCGAGACACCCGTGTGCCCATCACGGCCCAGGTCGTAATTGCGGCGCGATGTGTAATCGCGGCCTGCATGCGGGACAAAGCGTGCCAGCCGTTCGAGGCCCGCGGTGCGGTTGGGGGGAAAACGTGTCAAAGCTTCGGTCATGGGGGCCGAGCTAGGGGGGTGCCCGAGCGGTTCAAGCCTTGCAGCCCCCGGGGTGCGATACTAAGACTCACGTAACGGTTAGCGGGTATGGTCCCGCCACTTCACGACGAGGCAGACGATATGCGTGACCCCATCGATCAATACAGCCACATTACCAACAACCTGGTGCCCATGGTGGTGGAACAGACCAGCCGTGGCGAGCGGGCCTATGACATCTTTTCGCGGCTCCTGAAGGAGCGGATCGTGTTCATCAACGGGCCGATCCATTCAGGCATGAGCCATCTGGTGGTGGCGCAGCTGTTGCACCTTGAGGCGGAAAACCCGTCGAAGGAGATCAGCATGTACATCAACTCGCCCGGGGGCGAGGTGACGGCCGGTTTTTCGATCTATGACACGATGCAGTACATCAAGCCCAAGGTCAGCACGCTGATCTGCGGGATGGCCGCGTCGATGGGATCGGCGATTGCCATTGGCGGCGAGCCGGGCATGCGCTTTGCCCTGCCGAATTCGGAGATCATGGTGCACCAGCCGTCGGGCGGCAGCCAGGGGATGGCGGCGGATATCCTGATCTCGGCCCGCCATATCGAGCGGACGCGGGAGCGGATGTACCAGATGTATGTGAAGCATTCCGGGCAGGATTACGACACCGTGCAAAAGGCGATGGATCGCGACACGTGGATGACCCCCGAAGAGGCCAAGGAGTGGGGTCACGTGGACGAGATTGTCGAAAGCCGCGGCAAGGCGGGCGAGGACAAGGAATAAGCACGGCGCCGTCGCGGTGACGTGACTTGGCCTGCGCGGCAAAAATGCGATTGTGGACCCGGGGTGCCTGTCCTAAGCTGACGGGAACGCGGGGGCGACCGGCACGGCCGGAATGGGATTGACGGCTGCGGCCGGAAAGGATGCGATATGGCCTCGAATTCGGGCGATGGCAAAAACACCCTTTATTGCAGCTTTTGCGGCAAGAGCCAGCACGAGGTGCGCAAGCTGATTGCGGGCCCGACGGTGTTCATCTGTGATGAGTGCGTTGAGCTGTGCATGGACATCATCCGCGAGGAGACCAAGGCCAGCGGGCTGAAGGCCACGGACGGTGTGCCGACGCCCAAGGATATTTGCGGCGTGCTGGATGATTACGTGATCGGGCAGGCGACGGCCAAGCGGGTGCTGTCGGTGGCGGTGCACAACCATTACAAGCGGTTGAACCACGCCCAGAAGTCCGGCGACATCGAGCTGGCCAAGTCGAACATCCTGCTGATCGGACCCACGGGTTGCGGCAAGACGCTGCTGGCGCAGACGCTGGCGCGGATTTTGGATGTGCCGTTTACGATGGCGGATGCGACGACGCTGACCGAGGCGGGGTATGTGGGCGAGGATGTGGAGAACATCATCCTCAAGCTGTTGCAGGCGTCCGAGTACAATGTGGAGCGGGCGCAGCGCGGCATCGTCTATATCGACGAGGTCGACAAGATCACGCGCAAGTCGGAAAACCCGTCGATCACCCGCGATGTGTCGGGTGAGGGGGTGCAGCAGGCGCTGCTCAAGCTGATGGAAGGCACCGTGGCGAGCGTGCCGCCGCAGGGCGGTCGCAAACATCCGCAGCAGGAATTCCTGCAGGTGGACACCACGAACATCCTGTTCATTTGCGGCGGCGCCTTTGCGGGGCTGGACAAGATCATCGCGCAGCGCGGCAAGGGCAGCGCCATGGGCTTTGGCGCGGATGTCCGGGACGAGGACGCGCGGGGCATCGGCGAGATCTTTACCGATCTGGAACCAGAGGACCTGTTGAAGTTCGGCCTGATCCCGGAATTTGTCGGGCGTCTGCCGGTGCTGGCGACGCTTGAGGATCTGGACGAGGACGCGCTGGTCACCATTCTCACCGCGCCGAAGAATGCGCTGGTGAAGCAGTATCAGCGGCTCTTTGAGTTGGAAGAGACCGAGCTGACCTTTACCGATGATGCGCTGCAGGCGATTGCCAAGCGCGCGATCGAGCGCAAGACCGGGGCTCGCGGGTTGCGGTCGATCCTCGAGGACATCCTGCTGGACACCATGTTCGACCTGCCGGGTCTGGATGCGGTGACCGAGGTGGTGGTGAACGAAGAGGCGGTCAATTCCGACGCGGCCCCGTTGATGATCTACGCGGATGCCGAGAAAGAACCGGCCAGCGCTGGGTAGGGGCGGGGATTTTCCCCGCCGCAGCACCTGTATCATGACGATCAAACGCATATCCTCGGGTGGTCCGTTCGAGGCGCGGGTCGGCTATGCCCGCGCCGTGGTTGCGGGCGACTGGGTGCACGTGGCGGGCACGGTCGGGCAGGGCGAGACGGTGGTGGCGCAGTGCGAAAGCGCGCTGGGCATCATCGGGGCCGCGCTGGAAGAGGCCGGGGCCACTTTTGCGGACGTGGTGCGGGTGACCTACATGCTGCCCGACCGGGCCGAGTTCGAGCCGTGTTTCCCGCTCCTACGCGCGACCTTTGGGGAGAACCCGCCTGCGGCGACGATGATCGAATGCGGGTTAATCGATCCGAAATTTCGGATCGAGATCGAGGTGACCGCGTATCTGCCACGGTGACGGGCGCGCGTTTTTTCGTCGAAAAAACAGGGGCGTGCGGTTGGGCGTGCGTTGGGATCGGAGCCACGGGTTTGGCAGTTTTTCGCGCCGGTGATGGACGCGTATCGAACGGTTTGAGGCGGGCGCGTTTTTTCGTCGAAAAAACGGGGTGGGGGCGGAGATCGGGCAACAGCACAGCCTTGTGCCGCGCTCAGATCGGTGCCCAGTCTGCGCCCAAAGCCGCGCTGAGGGCGTCGGTTTCGAGCGCGGGCCACGGGGTTTTACCGGTGATCAGTCCGGCCTGCGACAGGTGCGCGTGCAGCGTGGGCAGGTTCGGCTCGCCCATCACCAGACCTTTTCGTCGGCTGCCGGATGCGCGCTGCCATTCGCGGTCGAGGCAATGGATCACCACCGGGGCGCGTCCCGTGAACCCCTTGATATTGCGCGCAATTTGGCGGGTTTCCATCGACTTGCGGCGGCAGATCATTGCCACCTGTTGCGACTTGTTGCGACACAGGGCCAGCACGTGCAGGGCCGAGCCGTCGCATGCCACGACCTGCCGCGCGGCCTTGTAGCGGGCGATCTGGGTCGGGATGTCGTGTTGTTCGGGATAGAAAATCTCGTAGCCTTCGGCGCGCAGGTGATCTTCGATCACCGTCTCGCCCAGCAGGCTGCCACGACCGAGGCCCAGCTGGCTGCGCGAGATGTAGAGCCGTTCCGGACCATCGGGCGCGATATCCTTGGCGAAATGCCGGTCGAGGTGGTCCTTGAACCGTGCGGTGCCTTCGACAATCGAGCCGAGGCCAAACCCCTGGCCCGGAACCACCAGTTCGGCCACGCGCGTCGGCGTTTCGATCACGTGCACCGGACAGCGCACGCCTATGAGCGCGAACATGTCGCGCTGGAACGCGGTGAGTGTGGCGTCCTGTTGTTCGCCGATTTTGACAAAGACGACCCCGTCGATCGGGTCCGGCGTGGCCTCCAGTGCCCAGAGCCGGCCGAGCGATTCCGCGATGAAATGCGAAAACGTGCGATAGATGATCCCGCCCCACAGGTGACGTCCTGGCAGGTCCACGCAGGCGGGGGGCGGTGAAAAGGGCAATGTCATCCGACGGTTATGCCGCCAGTGGCCTGACAGTGGCACGTCCGCGCCGCTGGCGGTTTGCACGCCGCGCGGCGCGCTGAGACTGCGGCCCACGCTGGGTTGCACCACCGCGTTTGCGTGCATCTCGATCTGTTCTGACCATCCGCCTTTGTGCGAGGGGCGTGTCGCTGCGTCGGTCTGGGCCGTGCGGCGCGAGCAGACCCAGAGCCAGCGGGACGAGTGCGGCCCCTGTTTGGCAAAGCCAAGCGCCTTGAGCCGTGATTTGGCCGCGCGCATCAGGGCAATTGTGCAGCCTGGCGTGCGAAAGTTGATCAGGCAGCGTTCGATGCCCGCAAGCTCTGTCGTGTGCAGCGCTGCCGCTTCGGCCGGGCCGACATGCAGGATCAGCACGTCGGGCGGGCGTGTCGCGATCAATGCGGCCAGCGGCGTTTTGCCGGTATCAACGGTCAGGTTCGATGGCGTGGGCGCGGCCCATGTGGGGCTGTGCAGCCGCCATGTTGCCGCGCTATCGGCCGCCATGCGGGGGCTCAGCGGATCCATGGCGGGACCTGTTTCGAGCACCGCGTCCCCGGGCGCAATCAGCGCGCGCGCCGCCGCGTGCAGCGCGTCGTCATGGAGGGGCGGATCCAGCGGAGAGGTGTGCGGTGCGCTCATGCGTGGCTCGGGGTCTGCTCGTCGTTTGCTCGTGGTCTGCGCGTCTTTTGCGCGTCTTTTGCTTGGGCCCGGTTTGCGTCAGTTTACCGACCTGCGCGGCCCTGCGCCAACCCTATTTGCCTGCGGCACTGGCGCTCTGGACGCAGGTGGCAAAGCGCTGCATATAGGGGCCAGGCGATAGGAGAGGCTGATGGGTCTTCTGACGACGATGTTGCGCGCGGTAACCTGGTGGAATGGCCAGACGCTGAACACGCAGCTTTTTACCTGGCGTAAGGGCGTGCGCGTGGGCGAGGACGGGCAGGGCAACGTGTTCTACCGCAATGCCGACGACAGCCGCCGCTGGGTCATCTACAACGGTGAGGCCGAGGCCAGCCGGGTGGACCCCGAATGGCACGGCTGGTTGCACCGCACCTGGGATGCGCCGCCGACGGACCAGCCGTTGAAACACAAGGATTGGGAAAAGCCGCACCTGCCGAACCTGACGGGGACGGCGGCGGCCTATGCGCCTGCGGGCTCGTTGCGCCGTCCTGACCCTGCGGAGCGGTCCGATTACGAAGCGTGGTCGCCGGAATAATGGCCGAGAACACGACCGAAGTGCTGGTGGGCGGCGCTGTGCTGGCTGCGGCGATCGCCTTTGGCGTCTATGGCGCGCAAGTGGCGGGGCTGGGGGACGCGGGCGGTGCAGGCTATGACCTGAGCGCCAGTTTCCGCAGTGTCGAGGGGGTGAGCGTGGGCACCGATGTGCGCCTTGCGGGCGTCAAGGTGGGCACGGTCACCGGGCTGGACCTGAACCCCGAGACCTACCGCGCCGACACCACCATGACCATCACCGGCGGCACGCAGGTGCCCGATGACAGCGCCGTCGTCATCAGTTCCGAGGGGCTGCTGGGCGGCAATTTCGTGGAAATCGTGCCGGGCGGGTCGCCATTTTACCTCGAGGCCGGGGACGAGATTGTCGACACTCAAGGGTCGGTGAGCCTGATTTCGCTGCTGCTGAAATTCGTGTCGGGCGGGGACGAGGGATGAGGCTGGCCTTGGCCCTTGCGCTGATGGTGGGGGCGGCGAGCGCCCAGGTCGAGACCGAAAACGCCGGCGGCGCGATCCTGCGCGGTCTCGACAAGTTTTCCGGTGAGGTCGTGGATATTGAGCTGCCCGCGGGCCGCACCGTGCAGTTCGAGCGGTTGCAGATCACGCTGACCGAGTGCCGCTATCCGGCGGGCAACCCGGCCGGGGATGCCTATGCGGGCCTGCAAATCTCGGAAGTGGGGCGCGAGGGGGTGCTGTTTTCGGGCTGGATGCTGGCGTCGGCACCCGCGCTGAACCCGATGGAGCATCCGCGTTATGACGTCTGGGTCATGCGCTGCACCACGTCCTGAAGGGCGGGGGGTGCGGGGCGGAAATCGCCCGTGTTTTCAAGCGCTTCGGCAAGGCGCGCGCGGTATTTGGCGCGGCTGATTTCGACCGCGCCGAGGCTGGCGAGGTGCGGGGTGAGGAACTGCGTGTCAAACAGCATGAAGCCGCCCGCGCGCAGGTGATCCACCGCCACGGCGAGCGCCATTTTCGAGGCATTCGTGGCGCGTGAGAACATGCTTTCCCCAAAAAACGCGGCCCCGAGCGTGACGCCGTAGACCCCGCCGACAAGGCGCGTGCCGTCCCAGATCTCGACCGAATGGGCCTGCCCGCGCAGGTGCAGGGCGAGGTAGAGGCGGCGGATTTCGTCGTTGATCCACGTGTCGGTGCGGTCGGCGCAGCCGTCGAGCACGCCGGCAAAGTCGCTGTCGAGCCGCACGTGCCAGGTGCTGCGCCGCATCGCGCGGGCGAGGGAGCGGGACATGTGAAACTGATCCAGCGGCAACACCCCGCGCCGGGTCGGGTCGACCCAGAACACGTCCGGATCATCCCGCGCCTCGGCCATCGGGAAAATCCCGGTCGCATAGCCGCGCAAGAGCAGGTCTGGGGTCAGATCAGTCACGCGACCAGTGGTAGAGGGTTGGCGGGGCGATGGGAATGGGGGTGGTGGTTTGCGGTGCGCGTTGGGGGGGGGCAGGTGTGATCTGTATCAATGGCCGTTAGGCGCAGGAAGGGGACTTTGCAGAGTTCTGCGGCGAATGGCAGGCTCAAGCCCACATTGACCCATTCTGCGCTTTGAACGGATGTCTGGTTCAGGGACGACTAGAACTCCTAGACCGTTGCGTGAGCTTTGAACGCGCCGTTGATGGGACGAGTTGATTGGTGTGTTGGTGCCACTTTGGCATAGCTGATTAATCGTTGTTACCCGCCTCTTGCAGAGCTTCACCGGTTACGTTTGAACGCTCCTTGAGCCTAGAGATTGCAGCCGAGAAAAGGCCAGATATAGCGAACAATAAATTGGCATGAAACGGAAGTTCTGCACCTGGCTGCGATCCGTAGAAAAGCGCGGCATCCACAATGGAAGCAATGATGATTGACAGAACAAACACTGTAAGAATGTCCCGGTTTTCCGAGCTATTCGACTTACGAGCCTTGTTGAACAGATAACCGATGTACGCACCAGCTAGTATCGGAAGAAGGGTTTCCAATACAATTCTAGCTAAAAATGGTGGGACAAACGAGAACACCAAAGCCTCGTCGATTCCAACGATCGACGAGAAAAGATAAAGAAGTAACGGCACTTGAGTTGTAGCGGTTGATGTAAACGACGCAATTACCATTGTGCAAAGTATGACGGTGGACAAAAACTGATCATAGCGCTCCGGCAGGTTTCGAATCAGCATCACAGTTACAGCGGTGCTAGCAATAAGGCCAAATGCGACGAAAGCTATGGAGAATGCATTGCCAAGAAACTTGATTATACTCTCCCTTTTTTTGTCCTGTACTATTGCATTAGCCTCAGCGAAAATTGCATCCAACTCAGCAAGCCTTTCGGACTTTTGGATCAAGGCTATGATTTGCACATCTAGCTCAGACAAAGTTGTGTCGGCGAGTTGCAGCGCCAGCACTTTGGCTTCATCGACGTTACCTTGGATGAGAAGGTTTGAAACTTTGCGATACTCGGCAATAAGTGCCTGACGCTCTTCTTCTGTGGCCAACCTATCATTAATGCTTTCGCGCAAGGATTGGCTTAGTTCGGAGTTGCTAGCCTCAATATCTGTTAATTGTTGCTTGAGAGCCGCAATTTCAGCCCGATAATCGCGTGAAAGCTGATCATATTGCCGTTTAAGACGGTCAAACTCCCGTTTAGGAACAGTCTCTTCGCAAGCTGCTAAAAACAAAAAAGACAGAATAACCAATGCCTTGAATATAAATCTGATCATTGCTCTCAAGTGGGCTGTTAAGTTCTCACTTAGGCTAGCGCTTGTTTCATAGCATGAACAGAGCATGTAGTGATTTGTTCGCCATTTGGTTTGGTATGCGAAAAAATGCACTCAAAAAATGTACCACGAAAACTGAGTGTCCCGTGTATCGGATGCGTGTTAGTCGATGTGCCACTCTATCGCACTCACACTTTTGTGTAGAGTCGAAAAAATGGGGTGGGCTGATCCACGCTCTGAGTTGCAAGTAGAGTCTGTAGCCGATGTACGTTATCGCTGCGACCACGCGCCTTATTCAAACAAGCACACAGAAGCGCTCAAAAAGATTATTTCACGTTTCTGCGCAAGCAATGCGAACAGCAGACATTAACACCTCTAGAGCGAAATGCAGCTTTGTCCGGGATACGCTCATAGGATCTCCGGAGCTGCATGCAGCGCGATTGCACGTCGCGCTTCCGCCCGAAACCCCGTCGTCAGGACCGTCTCGCAGTCCACCACATGCGCTCACCGCATCAGCGACCTAGTCGCGTGCCGGGTCGGAGAAGCGCAGGAGGGGCATGCAGTCGCGGGCGAGGGCTTCGACGTGGTCGATGACGTCGCCGCTGAGCCAGAGGTCTGGTGGCAGGTCTTCGCGGACCATCAGGGATTTCAGCTTGATGACATCGGCGTGCCGGTGGCCCGCGTGTTCGGTAAAGCCCTTGGGCATCGACGACAGCGACATGGAGCGGTCCAGCGTGCGCCCGGACGCCTCTAGCGCCTGCAACACCTGATCGAATTTCTCGGCGCGAGCGATCATGTCATCGCGCATCGGCGCAAGTTGTTTGGGCGAGAGATTGTAATACCCCGCCACCGTGAAACCGCCGCCGACCTCGAGGTGGAGATACACGATCCCGGCCATCATGGATTTGGTGCCTGTGGGCGTCAGCAGACCGGACATGTTGGTTTTGTAGGGGGATTTATCCTCGGAGAACCGAATGTCGCGGTTGAGCCGGAAGGTCGTTTGCTTGCCACCCATGAGGGGGCGCGGGGCGTCTTGCAGCCGATTGCTGAGCGCTTCGAGCAGGTCAATGAACGGGGCCTCGACCTCGGTCTGGAACGTCTTTTTGTGGGCCTTGAACCAGTCCCGGTCATTGTTTTTCGACAGGTCGGAAAAGAACTGAAAGCTCGTCTGGGTAAAAGGCATAATGGACCCCTGTCTGGTGTTTGCGTGCACAGCCCGGTGCCGTGTGCCTGCACCCTAGCTTTCTGGATTGGTGAACATGCGAAAACCGGTTTTGCCCCAGAATACCTGCCACACCTCGATGTCGGAGAAGTAGTGGCTGTGCCCCCCCTTTCCAACGCGATGGTTGTGGCCGTCGACACCGTCGGGAAACACGATGTCCTTTCCGACAAAGTCATCGGGTCGGTAAATGTTGTGCCATTTCAGGTCGGGGATATGCGCGAATGTGCTGACGGGGTAGTTTTGGGGGAAATACTGGGCGTAGAGGTGCCAGATGGGTGACCCCATGGTGATAAAGAGCATGTTTTTGGCATAGCTCGGATCAGGTGTCAGGCGTTGCAGCGCGCGGGCAGCGATGACCGTGCCTTGCGAATGACTGATGATCGTCACGCGATGTGGTCTGACTGTCCTCGACATCACGTCGAGCACACGATCGAAACGGGCGTCAATCTGGTCTCTGTACGGGTAATTGCCTGCGCGATCTTCTGGTTTGACCAGCCAAAGGCATTTATCACGTCGCAGATACACGATGACGTCCCGCGCGACGCCAAGCACGCGCGCGACC
>JBCBCR010000130.1:0-9754 GCA_038530495.1 Pseudomonadota bacterium
GAAGACGGCGCAGACGCGCTGTAATCCATAAACCGTTAAGACCAGAGAAGAGGGAAACCACCCATGACCACAGCGTCTGACATCGTCAAAAAGATCGCTGATGAAGACATTGCGTATGTCGACATCCGCTTTACCGACCCGCGCGGCAAGCTGCAGCACGTCACCGTGATGGCCGACCAGGTCGATGAGGATTTCCTCGAAGAAGGCTTCATGTTCGACGGCTCGTCGATCGCAGGCTGGAAATCGATCGAAGCCTCGGACATGAAACTGATGCCCGATCAGGACAGCGCCTATGTCGACCCGTTCTATGCGGAAAAGACGATCTGCGTGCACTGCTCGGTGGTCGAGCCCGACACCGGCGAAGCGTACGAGCGTGACCCCCGAGGCACCGCCGAAAAGGCCGAAGCCTACCTGAAATCCTCCGGTATCGGCGATACCGCGTTCTTCGGCCCCGAGGCGGAATTCTTCCTGTTCGACGATGTGCGTTTCTCCAACAGCATCAACAAGGTGTCCTACGAAGTTGATGCAACGGATGCATCCTGGAACACCGACACAGAATACGAAATGGGCAACATGGGCCACCGCCCGGGCGTCAAGGGCGGCTACTTCCCCGTGAACCCCACGGATGAAAGCCAGGACCTGCGCTCCGAAATGCTCAGCACCATGAAGCGCCTCGGCATGAAAGTTGACAAGCACCACCACGAGGTGGCGTCGTGCCAGCACGAGCTGGGTCTGATCTTTGACAGCCTGACCAAACAGGCCGACGAACTGCAGAAGTACAAGTATGTCATCCACAACGTCGCCGCCGCCTATGGCAAGTCGGCCACGTTCATGCCCAAGCCCATCGCGGGCGACAACGGCACCGGCATGCACTGCAACATGTCGATCTGGAAAGACGGCAAACCGCTCTTTGCAGGCGACAAATACGCCGACCTGTCGGACGAAGCGCTGTTCTTCATCGGCGGCATCCTCAAGCACGCCAAGGCGCTGAATGCCTTCACCAACCCCTCGACCAACAGCTACAAGCGTCTGATCCCCGGCTTCGAAGCCCCCGTGCTGCGCGCCTACTCGGCCCGCAACCGTTCGGGCTGTGTCCGGATCCCGTGGACCGAGTCGCCCAAAGCCAAGCGCGTCGAGGCCCGCTTCCCCGACCCGTCGGCCAACCCCTACCTGTGCTTTGCCGCCCTGCTGATGGCCGGCCTCGACGGGATCAAGAACAAGATCCACCCCGGCGAGCCGTCGGACAAGGACCTCTACGACCTGCCGCCAGAAGAACTGGCAGGCATCCCGACCGTCTGCGGCTCCTTGCGCGAAGCGATGGAAGAGCTCGAGGCCGACATGGACTTCCTGCTGGCCGGTGACGTGTTCACCAAGGACCAGATCGAAGGCTATATCGCCCTCAAGATGGAAGAGATCGAAACTTACGAACACACGCCGCACCCGGTCGAGTTCGGCATGTACTACAGCTGCTAACTCCTCCCTGTTTTGTGGCTGACTTCGGGCGCACCTTCGGGTGCGCCCTTTTTCGTGCCCCCGCGCGCCCGGCGTCCCGCGCCATTTTTGTTTCACGTGCTGATAGAATTCTTGCCACATTTCGCTGCCACACCCGCGGTGACACGAGAACACATGCGGGCCACAGAAATGAGCCAAACCAGCTTCGAAGAGCGTCTCGCGCGCATCCAGAAAACACGCGGCGAAACGCCGACCCCGACGGCAGACACACCGGTGCCCAAGGCTGACGCCCGCCCACAGCACATGTTGCCAAAGGCGCCGCTGGCCGATCACTGGATCAAGGACATGTTGAAAGGTCTGTTTTCCGCTTTCGGTGCCTTGGGGTCGGTGATCAAAATCGGCTTCGCCTGCTTTGCCGCGCTGGCTTACGTTATGATGTCCAACGATGCTGGATTTGTGAAAACGTCTCTGCAGGCCGCCGATGACGAAGCCAATGGCCGCATGAGCCTGGAACGGATGATGGTCGGCGGCGATATGGGGTCTGATATCGCCTTCAAAATGGCCGTGCGCCAGGCCGAAAAGCGTCTTGCCAGTGGCGAACTGACGCCAGACGAGGAACTCAAAACACGCGCCTTCATCAAGCAGCACAAGGGCAAAAGCACCGCCGACATTATGCGCGGCTCCATGAGCGGGATGCTGTCTTACGAGGCGCGCGAACTGGGCCAGCCGTTCCTCGCCGCCGAGATAGAGCGCAAGATGGACGCCTGCCAGACGTCCAACTGTCTGGCTGCACATGAAGCGCGCTACCGGGCGCAACTGGCGCAACTGCGCAAACGCTCGTCCGGCGGTTGATACGCACCCTCGCGTGTTCCGTCCAAACGCATTCGAGGATCGCCTCGCCCGCATCCGTGCTGCGGACGCGCCCCACGCGCCACGGCCCGACACGCCCCTGGCCGCCACGCGGATCAAAGACATGATCCGGCGCCTGATCTCGTCCCTGGGCGTGATCAAATCGCTCGTGATCCTGTGCGTGATCTTTTCGGGGCTTCATGGCGTCTCCGCCGCCCCAAGCGTGCGCGACATCGCAGCCATGATTGCCACCACCGACGCCATTGGTGCGCAGGATGCACCGCCCGCGCGCCCCACCGGTGCAGCAAAGGCCGCGTTCCAGCGCGAACAGACCCTGACCTTCCTCGACAGCATCGACGACCCCAAGGTTCTCGACGACCTGCGCCAAAACGCGATGGACCCGCTGATCCGGCAGGCCCACAAACTCAAGCAACCCTTCTTTGCCCGCAAGATCGAAGAAACGATGACAGCCTGCGCCACCGCCCGCTGCCTCGCAGGCCTGCATGACCGCTATACCGCTGAAATCGCGGCACTGCGCCGCCGCGGAGCGCCCGACTAACATTCCCCTTGGCCGCCAAGCCCCCCGCACGCTAGTCTGGACAGGTATTTCAGTGCGAGGGACGTTTGATGCGACATCTGCAAGCTGCCGGTTTGGCCCTGCTTTTGGGCACGGGGGCGGCCTTCGCCCAATGCGGCAACACCGGCGCCGGATTCGAGGCCTGGAAGGCCAACTTTGCCAAGGAGGCGCGCAAGGCCGGTGTGAAACAACGGGGCCTGCAGGCGCTGGCCGGCGCGCAGTACGCCACCCGCACCATCGCCGCCGACCGCAACCAGAAAAGCTTTCGCTACACGCTGGAAAAATTCATGCAGATCCGCGGCGCCGACACGATCGTGGCGCAGGGCCGCAAGCGCAAGGCGCGCAACCCCGAGTTTTTTGCCGCCCTCGAACGGCAATACGGCGTGCCCGCGGGTGTGCTGATCGCGATCCACGGCATGGAAACGGCATTTGGCAACTACATGGGCGACAGCTCGGTGGTCTCAGCCATCGTCACGCTCACCTACGACTGCCGCCGGTCCGACTTTTTCAAACCGCACGCCATCGGCGCACTGAAACTGGTGGATCAGGGCTCGATCACCGGTGCCACGCGCGGCGCCAAACATGGTGAACTGGGCCACACCCAGTTTCTGCCCGGCAACGCGCTGACCTACGGCATCGACGGCAATGGCGATGGCGTTGTGGACCTCTACAACCTCACTGACGCGATGGCCTCCACGGCCAACTTCCTGCGCCGAAAAGGCTGGAAACCCGGCAAGGGATATCAGGAAGGCCAACCCAACTTCGCCGCAATCAAACAGTGGAACGCCGCCACGGTCTACCAGCAATCCATCGCCCTGATGGCCGCCCGCATCGACCGCTGACGCGCGCCGCACCGACCAACAGCACGCCCCAAAGGCTCAGCCACAACACGCCCCCACGCCCAAAAACACACGGCGCCCTCCCCTTCTCTGTTTCAAAAAATCCTCCCCGAAGGGCCGGGTGGCCGCACGCGCCCGCCTAATGCGCCGTCAGCTCCGGCACATCCTCGGCCCGCAACACCAAAGTGTGGATCACAAACACGCAAGCCCGCGTCTCGGGCAGCCGCAGGATCGTCTGCCGCTCGGTCCGGTAATAGGGCCCGGTGGACATCCCCGCCCCCACCCGGCGCGGCGCGCTGGCAGATCGCGGCTGATACAGCTCCGGGTCCTGGTACCACAGCTGGTTGAACCGCCACAGCGGTCGGCCCACCTGCACGCCGTCAAAGAGCCGCTGCACCCGTGCAGCCAACCCGTCATCGTATTCCGCCACCTCCGCATGGATCGGGATCAGCGCGCGCCCCGCCTTGTCACGTAACCGCCACGACGCCGGAAAACACAGCACCGCGCCGGTCAGCACATGCGCGGCATCCCGCTTTTCCATGATCACGAAATCGGCCTGGCACAGCCGCCCCAGCGTGCGCATGGGTGCCGCCGGGTCCACCGCGACCACACGCCCGTCCGGACAGGTCACCTGTCCGCCTGCAACGGCGTACCCCAGCCCCGGCAGCACCGCCAGAACCGTCGCCAGCAACTCCTCCGCCGCAGGCCGCGCAGCGGGGTCAAGATACAGCACCTCGTCCGCCGCCGCCTCCAGCAGCGCCTCACGCCGCGCCATCTGCCCGGCATAGGCCTCGTCGACCCGCAACCACGGCCCACGTTCGGGCTGCACCCCCGGCAAAGCGCGGGTCACCGCCATGTCGTCAGGCAGTCGGGTCTGAAAAATCGCAGTCATCTCGCATCCCTGCCACGTCGGCTGGCAAAGGGCCAGATTATCCCGCCGCCCACGCGGCGGCTTCCGCGGCAGGTCCGGCGATCCTGATGCCGCCGACCCCAACCATGTGTCGCGCAATCTCGCGCGGCGTTTGCGCCGTGGCATGTCCGCTGTCCCAGTCATGCCACCCGTCCGACCACCGCACCTGTGCGCCTGTCTGCGGCAGGGACACGGTCCCGCCCTCGGCCCAGAACCGCAGCCCGTCCCCCATCTCCTCGCCAAAGATCCGCGCGCCCACATGGTGCTGCGACAGCAACGCGACCACGATCCCCGCGGAAAACGTGAACCGGTCCACCAGCACCGCCACGCGCCCGGCCCGCCCGCGCAGCCCATCGATCAGCGGCAGCGCGCGGGTGAAATCGCCGCCCGGATTGCCGCGCAGATCGACCACCACCCCGGCACGCGGTGCCGAGCCTATCTCGCGCGCCGCCTCCCGCATCACATCGGGCGACACCGCCTTGTTATCCGCAATCCGCACCCGCCAGAGCGTGCCGTCCCACTGCACCGCCGCGCCGCCTGGCCGCGCAAAATCGTCATGCCCCACCCGGCGCATCCCCGTCTCGCCCACGGGATAGAGCACCGAGGCCGCCACCAGATCGCGCGGACCAAACTTGATCTCTTCGGCCTCAAGCGCATAGCGCACCACTTCGGCCCCCAGCGCCGCTGGCCACGCCAGCAGCAGTGCCCCGATCACCCGCTGGCGCATCTCCGTGCCCGCAAGGTAGAGGCGCAAGTTCGCAAACACCGCGCCCACGTCCCGCCCATTCACTGCAACGATCCGCCGCCACGCCCCGTCCCGCCACAGGACAAACCCTTCGCCTCGTGACACGATCCGCACCGGACACACACGTATGGCTTCATTCGGGATCACCCGGCTGTGCCCGTTGCCGGCCACCGCCATCGCCCGCATCGCCGCGAGCAGGAAATCGTCCCGCGTCGGAGCCTGTCCCATCGCATCCAGCGGTCCAACTAGGTCCACACCGGCATATGCCGGATCACGGGCAACCGCTGCGCGCACCACCTCTGCGTCCCTGTCAAACATCGCCTGCCTTTCGCAAAAACGCCGCACACGCGTCGCAAACCGGCAACTTGACCGGTGCGAATGGGCGCAGCCTAGGGCCAAGGAAGGCGCAAATGAACCACCATTACCGCGATACCCGCAAGATCGACCCCGCGCGCGGCGACACCCTGCCCGATGGGACCCCTAACGACGCCAACCGGATCGAGATCGGCCCGCCACTGGCCACCCAGCGCGAATGGCAAGCCGCGGGCCTGACCCTGCCCAACCTCGACGCGATGCGCCGCTTTCGCTGGCAGCGGCTGACGCAGCACATCGGCGATCGCGGCTATGCGGGCCTGTTGATGTTCGACCCGCTCAACATCCGCTACGCCACCGACAGCACGAACATGCAGCTCTGGAACACGCACAACCCGTTTCGCGCGGTGCTGCTCTGCGCTGATGGATACATGGTCATCTGGGACTACAAGAACGCCCCGTTTCTCAGCAGCTTCAACCCGCTCGTGCGCGAGGTGCGCTCGGGCGCCGACCTCTTTTACTTCGACCGCGGGGACAAAGTTGACGTGGCCGCAGATGTCTTTGCCAACGAGGTCCGCACCCTTTGCGCCGAACACGCCCCGGGTGAGACGCGGCTCGCGGTCGACAAACCCATGGTCCACGGCCTGCGCGCGCTCGAAGCGCAAGGCTTCACCGTCATGGACGGCGAGGAGGTCACCGAAAAATCCCGCAGCATCAAGGGCCCCGACGAAATGGTGGCCATGCGCTGCGCCGTGCACGCCTGCGAGGCGTCGGTGCAGGCGATGGAGGATTTCGCCCGCGCAAACGTGGGCGACGGCACCACCTGCGAAGACGACGTCTGGGCCGTGCTGCACGCCGAAAACATCAAGCGCGGCGGCGAATGGATCGAAACCCGCCTGCTCGCCTCGGGACCCCGCACCAATCCATGGTTCCAGGAATGCGGCCCCCGCGTGTGTCAGCGCAACGAGATCATCAGCTTCGACACCGATCTTGTCGGGTCATATGGCATCTGCGTCGACATCTCGCGGTCGTGGTGGATCGGCGACCAGAAACCGCGCCCCGACATGATCTATGCCATGCAGCACGCCCACGAACACATCATGCAGAACATGGAGATGATCAAACCCGGCGTGATGATCCCGGACCTGACGGCCAACACCCACGTGCTCGATGACAAGTTCCAGGCCCAGAAATACGGCTGCCTGATGCACGGCGTGGGCTTGTGCGATGAATGGCCCCTCGTCGCCTATCCGGACAAGGCGGTGCCGGGCGCCTTCGACTATGCGCTTGAGCCGGGCATGGTGCTCTGTGTCGAGGCTGCGGTGGGCGAGGTTGGCGGCGACTTCACCATCAAGCTCGAAGATCAGGTGCTGGTGACCGAAACCGGCTATGAAAACCTGATCAGCTATCCCTACGACCCCGCGCTCATGGGCGCGTGACACGCGGCTGACACAAAACACCCCCGCGCTACACCAGTGCGTGAGCAGTGCAACATTCTCTGGCCAGACGTGTGCCCGCGCCCCATCCTAGCCTGAAAGGAGAGCGCCCATGCCCACCGAACGCATCACCTTCGACGGACACGCAGGCCCGCTGGCCGCCCGGCTCGACATGCCCGAGGGGCCGCATCTGGCCACCGCCGTCTTTGCCCACTGCTTTACCTGCGGCAAGGATATCCCCGCCGCCCGCCGCATCGCCTCGCGGCTGACCACCATGGGCATCGCCGTGCTGCGGTTCGATTTCACCGGTCTGGGCCACAGCGGGGGCGAGTTTGAAAACACCAGCTTCACCTCCAATGTCCGCGATCTGGAACAGGCCGTCGCCTATCTTGAAGACCGGAACATGCAACCGTCCCTGATGATCGGGCATTCTCTGGGCGGCGCCGCGGTGCTCAAGGCCACCGCACACTTGCCGCAGATCAAGGCGGTCGCCACCCTCGGCGCACCGTTCGATCCCGGCCACGTCACCCATAACTTCGCCGACGCCCTGCCCGATATCGCAGCCCACGGCAGCGCCGAGGTATCCCTCGGTGGTCGCCCGTTCCGCATCGGTCAGGATTTCGTGCGCGATGTCGAGGCCGAGGAACTGGCCCCCGTCATCGCCAAACTGAACGCAGCCCTCTTAGTCCTGCACGCCCCCCGCGACGAGATTGTCAGCATCGACAACGCCAGCCAGATTTTCCTCGCCGCCAAGCACCCCAAAAGCTTTGTCACCCTCGATGACGCCGACCACCTGATCACCAGCGCCGAACACGCCGAATACGCCGCCGACATCATCGCCACATGGGCGCGCAAATACCTTGCTCTCAAAGCGCCCGCCCCGCCTATCGGCGCACCCGAAGGGATCGTGCGCGCGTCAGAGGCCGACCCGGACGGCTTCCTGCAGGACATCACCCACGGCACCCGCCACCATATCCTCGCCGACGAACCCCGCGCCTATGGTGGCACGAACAAGGGGCTGTCGCCCTACGGTCTGGTCAGCGCCGGCCTTGCGGCCTGCACCTCGATGACGATCCGCATGTATGCCCGCCGCAAGGGCTGGCCGCTCGCGCACGTGTCGGTCGATGTCAGCCACGACAAGGTCCACGCCCAGGACGCCGATCCCGCCGCTGACACCAAGGTCGACACATGGCACCGCCGCATCACCCTGTGCGGCCCCCTGGACGACGACCAGCGCGCCCGCCTGCTCGAAATTGCCGACAAATGCCCGGTGCACCGTACGCTGGAACGCTCCTCCCACGTGGTCACCGAACTCGCCCCGCCCGAAACCGCGCTGGAACTGTCCTGAGGGGCACATGACCCAAGGCCTCAGCCACATCACCTTCATCGTCCGCGACCTCGACCGGATGGAACAAATCCTGACGACCGTGCTCGACGCGCAAAAACTCTACGACAGCGGCGAAAACACGTTCTCGCTGTCCCGCGAACGCTTTTTTGACATCGGCGGCGTCTGGGTCGCCATCATGCAAGGCGACCCGCTGCCCACGCGCAGCTACAACCACGTCGCCTTCAAGATCGCGCCGGACGACTACGACGACCGCCTCGCCCGCATCCGGGCCCTCGGCCTCGATCTCCGCGAAAGCCGCCCGCGCGTGCCGGCCGAAGGCCGGTCGATCTATTTCCACGACGACGACAACCACCTTTTTGAACTGCACACCGGCACGCTCGCGGACCGCCTCGCACGCTATGCCAGCGGCACCGACCGCGCCCCGGCCTGACCCAGCCACGCCCGCGACATCCGAACAGGTGTTGATGCCCTAGCGTCAATGCCCCATAGAGACGCGATGCAAAATGCGCCGCGCCGGGCGCACGCACGCAGGCAAGAACGACAGAAACGGGCGCCAAGCCCCGCCGCGGCAGGCGGCAGAAACAAAGGGTTCCATGTCACGCCAAAAAACTGACACCCGCGCCGCAGACGCGGCCACGGCCCCGGCTGGCCTGCGCATCCTCAAACGCGCGGTGCTGGTCCTGCTCGGTCCGCTCTATTTCCTCTTCGTCGCCTTTGTCCCCCTGCTTTGCGGGACGCGGCGCGGCTTTCGCGGCTGGTACTGGCGTCTGGTGAAACGCGCCTGTTCGCGACTGCTGTGGCTGCTGAGCATCCGGACCGCGATGACCGCCGCTGACACCGACGCACTCGCCGCCGACACGGGTAGCCTCATCGTCATCAACCACCGCAGCCACCTCGATGGTTTTGCCCTGATGGACGCCCTGCCGGACGCCAAATGGATCACCTTCGCCGCCAAGAAAGAGCTCTGCGATGCCCCCCTCCTGCGCCGCGGCTTCAAAGGCGCCGGACTGGTCGAAGTGGACCGCCAAAGCGGTGCTGTGGCGCTCGAAACGCTAACCTCGGCGGTGCAGGCCATGCCCGCGCGTGCCTCTGTCGTCCTCTTTCCCGAAGGCACGCGCACCCGCACCGAAAGCCTCGGCGCGTTCAAGGCCGGGGCCGTTCTGGTCGCCCGCAGCACGGGCCGCACCATCCGGCCCATTGTCATCCACGGCTCCGACCGCCTGCTGCCACGGGGCAAATTCCTGCCCCACAGCGGCACGATCCGGATCGAAGTCTTGCCGTCCTTC
>JBCBCR010000131.1:0-9633 GCA_038530495.1 Pseudomonadota bacterium
CCGATGCTGACCGAGACACCGATCCGGTCGTACATGGCGGGGCACAATTTCGCGCTGAAGAACGATCATATCGCGTTTCTGAAGGACGGGTTGAGGTCGAATTCATCCGGCAAAGGGAAGACGGACGCGCAGGCGCGCACCTCGGCCCTGTGCGAGGCGCTGGAGCGGTATTCGGGCACCTTCCGGCGTGAGGAGGAGGTGATCGAGGCGAGCCTGAACGAGTTGGGTGACGAGGCGGTCGATCCGACGACAGTGATGCTCTATTCCGAGCGGCAATACGCGGCGCGGGACGAATGGAACGCCACCGGGTCGCGGTTTTCGGTGGTGCCGCAAGCCTTTGATCCGGATGCGAAAATCATGTGGTCGCCGGTGTGGTCGTGGACGCAGGAGCGGCGGCGGCTGATCCCGACATCGCTGGCCTATTACAACGTGACGGACGTGGACAATGCGTTCTATTGCTGGGGCGATTCCAATGGCGCCGCAGCGGGCGGCAACCTTGAGGATGCGCTGTTGCAGGGCGCGCTGGAGGTGATCGAGCGGGACGGGGTGGCGATCTGGTGGATGAACCGGCTGTCGCGGCCTGCGGTCGATCTGGACAGTTTCGAGGATCCCTACATCGACGAGATGCGCGCATTCTATGGCGCGCGGGGGCGCGAGTTCTGGGTGCTGGACCTGACCAACGATGTGGGCATCCCGTGCATGGCGGCGGTGAACCGGCGCACCTGCGGGCCGACCGAAGACATCGTCATGGGCTTTGGCGCGCATCTGGACCCGCGCATCGCGCTGTCGCGCTGCATCACCGAGATGAACCAGTTCATGCCTGCGGTGCTGCATGTGGGCGAGGATGGCGTGACGCATTACGCCTTTGACGATCCGGATACGCTGCACTGGTGGCGCACGGCGACGTTGGAGAACCAGCCCTATATCGCGCCGTCGGATGCGCCAGCGAAGACGCCCTGCGACTATGATTTCCGGGCCGAAGGGTCGGTGTCGGACAATGTGCGGCATGTGTTTGGCCGGTTCGAGGATCTGGGGCACGAGGTGCTGATCCTTGACCAGTCGCGGCCCGACATTGGCCTGCCGGTGGCCAAGGTCATCGTGCCCGGCATGCGCCATTTCTGGGCGCGCCATGCGCCGGGGCGGCTCTATGACGTGCCGGTCAAGATGGGCTGGCTGAAGGAAGCGCTGACAGAGGACGACCTGAACCCGGTCGCCATGTTCATTTGAGCGGCGCGGGCCTGCGCGCCGTTTTGCGGCGGGAAGGGTACGAGGGCAATGTGCCCAGCGCCATCGCCGCGCGTGGGTTGCTGAGCGACCGGCAGAGCAAGGCGTTGCACGCCGATCTGGACGGGGACGGCGTCGCTGTGGATGGGCTGGCGCCGCCGGTCTTTGACACGGTGGAGCATCTGGGCCGGGTGGGCCTTGTGGCGCTGGCCGATGATGGCGGCACGGCACGTCTTGAGCCTGTGTCGGAAGGTTTTGCGCTGGGGGCGGATCATGATCTGAACGGGCGGTCGACATGGAAACTGTCGAAATTTCAGTATGTTCAGACCGAAAACGGAACCCCCACCGTACGCTCGCCCCTGGGGGCGGCCAAGGTCAAGGTGCACGCGCCGGAGGCGCTGTCGCTGCTGGGGCGGTTTTCGGAACCCACCACGGTGAAACGCGCGCTGTCCCATGGCGATCTGGGCAACCGGGCTGCAGGGTTTGTCGACATGTTGGCGCGGGCCGAGGTGATCCTGCCCTGCGACGCGGACGGGCAGACGGCGGATGATCTGAACGATGACCGACGCATGTGGGATTTTCACGAGCTGCTGTACCACAGCCAAAGCCGGATGGGCCGCAATGGCCTGCGCATCGGGGCGACGTGGGAGTTTCAGGACGACATCCCGAAACCGCCCGTTCTGGACACCGACAAATGGGCCAACAGGCCGACCATCCCGCTGTACCGTCCCATGCACCTGTCGCGCGATCTGCCGCTGTTTGAGGCGATGGAAACGCGCCGGTCGGTGCGGGCCTATAGCCCGGCACCCGTCGCGGGCTGGGAGCTGGGCGAGTTTCTGTGGCGCACGATGCGGGTGCGGTCGCTGAACACTCAAGACGGGTTCGAGATGGCGGCGCGCCCCTATCCAAATGGCGGCGGCATCTATGAGCAGGAACTGTACGTGACCATAGAGGCCTGCGCCGACCTGCCGCGCGGGTTCTATTACTACGACCCCGTTGCGCACGCGCTGCGCCACGTGTCGGAGCCGGATGACAACATGGCGCGGCTGATCGACGAGGCGGTGAGTGCCACCGCCGGTTTGGGGCGGCCGCAGATCCTGTTCACCATTGCCAGCCGCTTTGGCGCGTTCAATTGGAAATATTCTTCAATGTGTTACGCCGCGCAGTTGAAGAACGTCGGCGTGATTTACCAGACCATGTATCTGGTCGCGACGGCCATGGGGCTGGGCGGTTGTGGTCTGGGTCTGGGCAATGCGGACCGGTTCGCGGCGATGACCGGGCTGGACTACGAATCCGAAGGGTCCATTGGCGAATTTATGATCGGGCGCCCGTTGTAGCGCCGCAGCACCATCCGGGAGGAACATGACATGGTCTCGTACACACAAAGCCCGCTTCTTGCCTCTCTGCGGTATCGCATTCCGGGACCGGACAATGACGTCAAACGCGCGCTGTGTGATCAGCTGATCCTGGGGTTGGGCGAATACTACACCCATCTGCCGCAGAAAATGTCGGCCTTTGGCACCGACCCCATCGCGCAGATCCGCATTCTGAAGGCCAATCCCGAGCGCAACTTTACCCGGCAGTTGATCCGCACGATCAGCGGGCTGAAGGACCGGCACACCACGCTGCGCCTGCCCAAGCCGTGGACGAACCTTGTGGCCTATGTGCCGTTTGCGATTGAACAGGTCTACGAGAACGATCTGCCGGTCTATCTGGTGACCAAGCAGCTTTATGGGTTTGACGAGATCCCGGTGGGGTCGGTGGTGACCCACTGGAACGGCACGCCCATTCACCTTTATACCAACTCCATCGCGCGGGAGACGCAGGGCGCGAACTGGGCGGCGTGCGTGCGGCTGGGGGTGGCGAACCTGACCATTCGGCCATTGGCCTACGTGCTGATGCCCGGTGAGGATTGGGTGACGGTGAATTTCATCGACCCTGACGGCAATGCGCAGGCCGTGACCACGCCGTGGCGGTTTTACAGCAATGCCGCACCGCCCGCGACGCATGGCGCGGCCAGCGGTGGCGCCACGGCAGAGGGGTACATGCTGGGCCTTGATGAGCAGACCCACGTGATCAACGAATTCCGGTCCACGGCGAGCCAAGCGCCCGAGGCCAAGGACATGCTGACGACCGACGGCATTCTGCGCTACGGGGTGATCCACACGCCGACAGGGCGGTGCGGGTATCTGCGCATCTTCAGCTTTCAGGTGCCGGACTGGAAGGCGTTTTTGCAAAAGCTGGAAGGGATATTGCAGAACCTGCCGCAGAACCGGCTGATCATTGATGTGCGCGGCAATCCCGGCGGGCAGATCCCGGCGGGGCAGGGGCTGGTGCGGATGCTGACGACCAAGCCGCTGCAGCCCGCGCCGATCGCGTTTCGGGCGACGCCGTCGACCTTGCAGCTGTCGGGCAACCCGCTGTTTCAGGATTGGCAGCGGTCGTTGCAGTTGCAGACTGCCACGTCGAACGTATGGGCGCAGGCATTTCCGATCTCAGATTACTACGACACGGTGCCGGCCTATCGCTATCCCGGCAAGGTCGGGCTGATCATTGATGCGCTGTGCTATTCGACCACGGATTTCTTTGCCGCGGATTTCGTCGACAACGATGTGGGTGTCATCGTGGGCACAGATGCATCCACCGGGGCCGGGGGCGCGAATGTGTGGCCGTGGTCGGTGCTGGTGAACTTTGCCAAGTATCAGGGGATCAGCGGACCCGAGCCGTTGCCCGCGGGCTATGACCTGAACATCTCGATGCGGCGGGCGTACCGGACAGGGCCAAGCGTTGGCTTGCCGATCGAGGATCTGGGTGTGCCCGCGCATTTCCTGCACCGGCTGACCAAGCGGGACCTGCTGGAGCAGAACGCCGATCTGCTGGCCTTTACCGCGGCGCAAATCGGGTAGGGCACGAAAAAACCGACCGCGCAGGGCGGTCGGTTTCACATGTTTCGGGGGGGATCAGAAGTTGATCTTGATCCCGGCGGACAGGCTGAGGTCGGTCTGACCGCTGCCAAAGTTCTGCACCGCTTCGAGATCAAAGACCGCGCCGCCGCCCATGTCGTGTTCGAAGCCAAGCGTCACTTCGGCCCCGGTAAAGTCCTCGGCGCCGGTGGCGATGGTCTGGGTGCTGCCAAAGATACCGACATCCACCACGTCATCGCCGCTCACTGCGCGGTGCAGACCGGCAAGGCCCGCGCGCACCTTGGTGTTGGTGCCGACCTCGCGTTCCACCTCTGCGCCGAGGCGCAGCTCGGTCACGGATGTGGAGCGTTCGGCCACGGTGGCGTTCGCGGTCGAGCCGGTTTCGGTGTAGCCGTCGGCGTTTTGGTAGGTGTGGCGCAGGCGGCCAAATGCCTTTACGTCCATTCCGCCCAGCGTCATGTCGCGGCTTGCCGCCAGCGAGGCGGACACAAAGCGGCTGTCGAAGGCGCCGTTGGCGTCGGTGCTGCCGGTGATGCGCCGGGTCGAGTCGTTGGTGACAAAGCCAAGCCCGAGGCCCGCGCTGATCGTCCAGGGCCCACTGTCAAAGCCGACATTGGCGGCCAGAACGACCCCGCTGGTGTCGACATCCGTGGTGCCGTCATCGGCGCTGGCCCCAAGGATACCCATGGAAAACGCCAGTTGCGTGCCGGACGACATCTCGGTCGTTGCGCCGACGATCACGGCGCCCACGTTTGTGCGCACCTCGGGGTTGGAGCCGTCCGCGCTGTAGCTGCGGTGCACGCCGTCACCCAGCACAAAGGTGCTGAATCCGCTGTCCGCATGCGCGGCCTTTTTGGCGCGGTTGAAGCCCGGCGGGTTGAAAATGGCGTCGATGCCGTCAAACACGCGACCCAGATCTGCCAGTTCCTGACCGGTAAAGCCGCCTGCAGCCTCGCCGCCGTCGATGGTGGCGTAGATCGGGAAGGACCCGCCTTCGTCTTCGACAAACCACGCGGACCGGCCATCGGACACGGTGGTTTCAAACACGCCTGTGGCGGTGTCGAGGTCCTGGAAGAAGTAGACCCGGCTGCCGCCCACGGCGTCGAGGTTCACATCATGCCCGTTCACGAGGATCGGCGCATTGATCGTTGATTCCGTCGTGATGTTCAGGGTGCCGGTGCCCGAGGGCAGGTAGATACCGTAGGTCAGGCCTATGCCGCGGCCCGGGAACCCGGGCATCAGATCGATCGGAAGCATGCCGCCAAACTGGGGACCGTCGACAAAGATATCGCCGGTCACGTTCAGTACACCGTCAAAGTTGCCTGCGCCGATCCCGACAGTCAAAACGCCGCCGCCCCGGAGCAGATACCCGTTATCGCCGCTCATACAATCGAGGCACGGAGGCAGACCAAAAATCCCGCCCGCTGTTGTGGACACGTCGATGGTGCCCGAGTGTTCGATCGTCGCACCCGAGGCCACGTCGCCCGAGATCAGGATGCCCGCCACCCCGTTGGGCGTTGCACCGATGGTGCCGGTGCTGATGATGCTGCCCATCGACGGCACGGCATCCCCGAAGCGGAAGCGGTCGTTGCCGAAATTCGGCACATCCGCCGTCACCTGGATCAGCCCGGAGTTTTCCAACGTGGCACCCGAGTACATGGTGAACCCGCCGATCCCCGCCGCGGCCAGTCGCCCGCTGGCAATGTCGCCTTCGACATCCACGGTGATGGTGCCCGCGTTGGTGACCGATCCGCCGTTTTCGCCAACGGCGATCCCGACCGCACCGATGTTTCCCGCGCGGAAAACGCTGTAGTCGTCAGCGCCGATTGACGTGAGCACGACGGTGTTCCGGTCGCCGCCAAGCATTGCAGAGACGTTGATGTCGCCCGCATTGGTCAGCGTGCCGTCCATCTCGTCCACTTCGATGCCGACCGAAGCGGCGGTGAAGGCGCCAAAGGCTGACACGTCGATGTCACCGGTGTTTTCAATCGTTCCTGCGCCAAAGCTGGGCATGATCGGCGAAACGGTCCCTGTGAACGTCACCTCGGAGGCTGGTGTGCTCATACTGTCGCCAGAGACATCGTCGACAGCGATCCCCGTCGCGACAGAGGTGATTGCGAACATTTCAGGTGCGCTGCCGGTGTCCGAGCCTGCGACCACATTGATGCTGCCGCTGTTGCTGACGGTGCCACCCAACAGGTCATCGGTGCCGATGCCCGTTGCGAATGCGGACGAGCCGTTGGCGTAGTGCGCGCTGACGTCGATCGAGCCGGAGTTGGACACCGTACCGCCCACCACTTCGCCAGTGCCGATGCCGACGGCGTTTGCCGAAGAGCTGGTCGCACAGCACGGGTCTGCCGCGGGATCGGTTCCGTTCGAATTCACGGTGACCGTCGCCAACCCGACACCCAGTGCCGAAACGGTCATGTCGCCGGAATTCGTGACGGAACCGGTGACATAATCCACGTCGATCCCGTAAGCGTCCGCAATTGGGCCTGAGCTGTAGTCGAGGCTGTCGGCTGATGCATCGCCCGCGCTGCCCGCAACAAAGTTCAACAGGGCACCGCGACCCGTTGCGCTGACATCAATCGTGCCCGCGTTTTCAATGGTTCCTTCGACGTCTTCATCCACGAAGATCCCGGCGACCTGAGCGTTTCTGCCGGTGGCGTCCGCGTCGATTGTGATGTTGCCCGAGTTCGTGACCGAACCGTCGGGGTTCACGTCGTCGTTGATGTGGATGCCCGTGGCCACCGCGTTGCCGTTGTTCGCGGTGACGTCTATGGCGATGTTGCCGCTGTTGGTGACGGTTCCGTCGATATCGTTCACCGTGAATATGCCAAAGGCGTTCACGAAGGTTTCGGCGGTGCCGTCGATGTCGATCGTGCCCGAGTTTTCAACGGAACCGGTGGCTGTGACATCGCCGCCGACGTAGATGCCGGTCACGCTCGCGCCGCCGACATCCGAGTCAAAGTCGATATCGACGGTTCCGGCGTTTTCGGCCTGCCCGCTGAGCGTGCCCAAGAGGTCGATGCCGTAGACAAAGACCGAACGCGACGCCGCGGCATCAAGCGTGATGGTTCCCGCGTTGGTGATCATGCCGCTGGTTTCGCCATTGATGCGCATTCCAATGGCGCTGGCATTGCCGCTGCTGTTGTCGGACAGGACCGTGATGGAGCCGTCATTCGCCAGGCTGCCCGACAGCCCGCCCGAGGCGAAGATCCCCATGCCGAAGGCCTGGCCGCTGGAGTTGTCGACGTCGATCGAAATCTCGCCCGTGTTTGACACGGTGCCCGAGATGTCACCCACGGCGATGCCCATGGCCGTGACACCCGTTGACGAGGCCGCGTCGAGGGCCACGGAAATCGAGCCGTTGTTCTGGATCGTGCCCGACAGTGTGCCGCTGGGGAAGCCCGCCGTGGAGGTGCCCATAACGATACCGAAGGCTTCCGTTGCTGCGCCTGTGGCGTTCACGTCGATAGTGCCGTCATTTGTGGTCGTGCTGGAATAGGTTTGCACATCAAGGGCGACCCCAACGGTGTTGTTGGACGTGTCGATGTCGATCACACCGCTTGCGGTCACATCGAGATCCACGTCACTGGTCGTAATCAGAGGCACCGTCTGGGTGCCCGTCACCTCGGTCACCGGTGTGGCCTGCGCCGATACGTCGGCTGCGGAAAGGGCCAGTGCCGACACCGACATGGCGAAAAGACCGGGGGCAAAGCTAACAACACGCCCCTTGTACTTGGCCATGCGGCCGCCAAAACGATGCGTCACAGTATGGTTTGCATTCAATGCCATGGAACCTTCCCGTCGTGTTTTTTAATGTCCCTCACGCGAAAAAACGCGCGCCCCAACTGCGCGGTAGCGAAAAATTGCCGATACGTCACTGAAATTCGTGAAATTTACGGCGAACCCTCTGATATCGCGCTGAAATTGCAACTGAATTCGCTTTGCAAGGGAATATTCGCGTCATGCGGGCGGCGCGGCGAGAGAATCAACATATCGATTGCCCCCTTTTGCGCACCGCAATATCTGCAATACTGACCGCAGGCACAAAGCGGAGGTCGGCATGCCCCCCACACAGACGCGCACCATCCCTTTGGATCAGGCCGTGACCCTTGCCGGGCGGCTTTATTCCGAGCGCAAATATGATGCCGCACAGCAGGTTCTGGACAAGCTGGTGCCCGCGATGTCGGAGAGCGGGTTCGTGCGGCATCTGGCAGGTCTGGTGGCAGCAGCACAGGGGCACGGCGCCAAGGCGCAGGCCGATCTGGAGGCGGCGATGGCGCTGGACCCGACGAGCGGGCAGATCCATTCCAACGCCGCCGAGGCGCTGCGCACGGTTGGTGCGCTGGACGCAGCGGTCACGGCCGGGACGCGGGCGACGCGGTTGATGCCGCAGGTGGCGGCAGCGTGGTGCAATCTGGGGCTGGCACATTATGACGCCGGTGATCTCGATGCGGCGCGGACCTGTCAGGAAAAGGCCATCGCGCTGGATCCGCAGCATGCAAATGCGTTGAACAACATGGGCAGCATCGCGCGGGATGAAGAGCGGACCGACGACGCCATTGCCTTTTACGGGCGCGCGGTTGAGGCGGACCCGAGGCCGGTGCAGCCGCTGTCAAACATCGCCATCGCGCATCTGCAGAACTCGGATGTCGAGGCTGCGCGCACTGCGCTGACCCGGTTGTTTTCGATCGATCCCGATCACGGGATCGGGCAGGCCACGATGGCGAGCGTGTTTCTGATTGACAATGATCTGGACAGTGCGGAACGCGCCGCGCGCCGCGCGATGGAAAAGGCGCCGCATGTGCCGGACGGCTTTATTGCGCTGGCCCAAGCGCTGATCGAGAAAAACCGCCCCGGCATGGCGCTGGAGACCGTGCGCAAGGCGCTCGACATCGAGCCGGAGAATGCCAATGCCCTGAAGGTTCTGGCCAGTTGTCACAGTGATCTGGGTGATGTGGACGCGGCCAATGACGCTTTGGTCAAGGCGCTTGACGTGCGGCCCAGCTTTACCTTTGCGAAGCTTTCGCTGGGACATCTCAAGATGGAACTGGGCGAAATGGACGCGGCGCGTGCGCTGTTTGCCGAAGCGCTGGAAGAGCGGCCCGAAGATCAGGGCGTGCTGTGTGCCTGCGCCCAAAGTGAGAAGATCACCGATCCGACATCGCCCATCCTGACGGCCCTGCGCGCGTTAGAGCCGGAGGCCGACACCTATCCCGCGACGCGGCGCCCGCCGCTGTATTATGGCCTGGCCAAGTGCGAGGAGGATTTGGGCAATTATCCTGTCGCTTTCGACTATTACCGCAAGGGCGCTGCGGCAAAGCGGGCGCTCGTGCGTTTTGATGCTGACGCGTACGACCGGATGATCGACGAGCTGATCGCGGCCACGCCACGCGCTAAGCTGGAGGACATCCGTGCCAATGCTGCGGTCGAAGGCAATCATCCGATTTTCGTGCTTGGCATGCCGCGGTCCGGCACC
>JBCBCR010000132.1:0-9558 GCA_038530495.1 Pseudomonadota bacterium
CTGCGATACGTGCTGGTGATCTGCATTGTCGGATTTCAGTTGTTTACGGCCTTGGCGGTGGTGTTCCTGGTGTATTTCACCATGGACCGCGCCATTCTACAGCAGTCCAAAGAGTTGCTGGACCGTCACGCCGAAGCCACCGAAGAGCGGATATCCAATTTCTTCCTGCCGTCGCTGCAAGTCAGCGAGATGCTGGCCAAATTCGTGACCAGCGGCATGATGGATCTGGCGGAAAATGACACGCTGGAGCGAATTTTCTACGGCGCCCTGCGCACCTCGCCCGAAGTGTCGGGCCTGTATTTCGGGCGCGCGGACGGGTCGTTCATCTACGTGTTCCAGTCTGACGGCACCAAGCGGCTGACGACCAAATGGATCGAAACGCCGGGGCAGGGCGCGACGTACCTTGTGCGCGACGAAAGTTATCGGCCGATCGGGCGGTATGGCGATTCCGATGATCTTTATGATCCGCGGGACCGCCAGTGGTACATCTCTGCGGCGCAGGCGGGCACGCCCACGTGGACGACACCTTATCCGTTTTACACATCGGGCGAGACCGGGGTGACGTTTGCGGTGCCGGTCTACAATGACGACGTGCTGATGGGGGTGTTTGGCGCTGATATCGAAACGTCCAAGCTGGAATCCATCCTGGTCAACGCCAATCACGGCGCGCAAATTCGCACGTCCTTGCTCTCGGACACCGGGCGGGTGATCGTGCACATTTCCGGCGGCGAGGGGTCCGACGCGCAGACCGTGGCCGATATGACAGCCTATGACGCGGATATTGCGCAGCGCCTGCTGACTGAATACGCGGACACGCAGCAGGGTTTTGCGACCCAGTATGACGACGGGTTGCCGGATGAAAACCGGGCGTTGGTTCTGGCCAATCTGCGCCCGCTGGAGCAAGAAAACCTGCCTTGGCTCATTGCGACCCACGCCACCCGCGATGCGCTGAGCGGTGGGCTGCTGGCCAATCAGACCCGCGCGCTGTGGGCGGCGGTTGTGCTGTTGGCGGTGCTGTCGCTGTTTTCCTTTCCGCTGGCCGATCGCATCCGCAAACCGGTGCTGAACTTTGCCGAACAAAGCCGTGACATGGTTCTGGCCTCGACCCGCACCCAGCCGCCTGCGGCCTTGCGCGTGCCCTATGCTGAATTGCGCACCACGGGCGAAACGCTGCAGGATCAAATCTCGAAACGGCGCAATTTCGAAATTCAATACGACCGAACGTTTAACGTGTCGCAGCGCGGTATGGCGCGGATTGATCCGAAAAGGATGCGATTTCTTCGGGTCAACAAAAGACTGTGTGAAATTCTGGGTCGCCCGGAAAGCGTATTGCTGAATTGCCGGCTCGACAGTGTTTTGGCCGGAGATAAAAAGCAAATTCTCGATAAATTCAGTCAGGCGGTCATGAGTGACCGCGATTTCACCATCGAAGCGGATTTCAATCGCACCGGTTTGCCGCCCGTGCCGCTGCGCATGACGGCGTTCTTGATGCGTGATTTTGACGGGCAGCCGGATCATGCCTTTGCGGTGTTCGACAACAACGAAGAAAGCAAACAAAGCGCGGCGCGGCTGGAAAACTTCAAGCGGGACGTGGACCGCATCGGGCGCATCAACCTGATGGGTCAGTTCGCAGCCGGTCTGGCGCATGAATTGAACCAACCGCTGGGCGCGCTGGTGCATGACGTGGACAGCGCCAAATGCGTGCTGAGCCAGACGCACATCGACACCGCTGAACTCACGGAAATCCTTGGGGATATTGACGGGCACGCGCATCGGGCAGGGGACATCATCCGCGCCCTGCGCAACATGATTGAACGCGATGATCAGGCTCTTTTGCAGTTTTCGTTGGACGAGCTTTTGCAACAGACACTGGCCATCATGCGCACTGAGGCCGCGGCCTATGACGTCGACATCCAAATTTCTGTTCCGGCCAATATCACGATCGAAGGCAACCGCGTGCAGATGGCGCAGGTGCTTGTGAACCTGATCCGAAATGCGATCTCGGCGTTGGCCACAACACAGCAGGCCGAACGCGTGATCCGCCTTGAGGCCGAACAGCGCGCCGACGATATCATGTTGTCGGTCGAAGATAATGGACCGGGCTTTCCTTCTCACATCCGTCCTTTTGCCCAATTTGAAACGACAAGCCGCACGGGCTTGGGTCTTGGGCTGTCGATTAGCAAATCATTGGTCGAAGCGAACAAGGGTGCTATCGTACATCTAGACGGAAAAGAACGCGGGGCGCGGTTTGAAATAACCCTGCCTGCAAACGCGTCAAAACGTGGGACGGAAATGAATGAAAGATCAACCGACAGTGTTCGCAGTTGATGATGACCCCGCTATGCTTAATTCGGTCAAGCGGTCTTTGACCAAGCGGGGGTACCGAGTAGAAGGTTACAGTTCAGGAGAAGAATTCCTGGCCGCGTTCGGAACGGGGCGGCCGGGATGCATTGTGTTGGATTACGGGTTGCCCGGCATGAGCGGGCTGGATGTGCAAGCCAAACTGATCGCCGACAAGATCCCGGCGCAGATCATCTTTGTCACCGGTCACGGGGGTATCCCGGAATCGGTCAAGGCGACCAAGGCGGGATCGATCGACTTTCTCGAGAAACCGTATCAGCCGCAGGTTCTTGTGGACCGGGTCGAGGAAGCGTTGGCGCTTGACCGGGTCGAACAGGAGAAAAAGCTTCAGCGGCTTGAAACAGACCGGGTGGTGCAATCGCTTACCGATCGGGAGCGTGAGGTGTTCGATCTGATGATCGAAAAGCCCGAGCTCAGTTCGAGCAAGGGGGTGGCGCTGGCATTGGATATCAGTCCGCGCACCGTGGACAAGCATCGCGCGCAGATCCTGCTCAAGACCGGGTGCCGAACCGTGCCCGAGCTGATCGGGCGCTATGGTCGGGCGGCGGGGTCATAGGGCATCGGCTCGGCCCCCCCCCCTTAGAAATCTACGTTGGTCGCACCACGGTTTCACGTAGGTGACAGTACCGCCATAGGCAGCGCCGCCAATAGCTGGGGCAGGGGGCGCGGTCGTAGTCTTTTCACACTGTATCAGGCGTGCACTCCGCCACGGGCGCGCCGTTCTTGTGAAGGAGACTCTCATGTCCATGGATGGCGTTCCCCCCGTTTCGTATCAGGACCCTGACACCGATCTGCCGCCCGCGCAGTTTGGCGCGCCATCCGCCCGGACAAGAACCGCATCGACCAGCGGGGGCACCATAGAGGTCGATCAACCGGTGCCCCACGACAACGGCTTCACCGGCGGGCAGATCGTGTCGGTGCTTGGGCCAGAGCGCAGCTATTCGCTGACGTCGATCCAGGCCAATCAGCTGGCCACGATCATCGCCGCCCTGATGGACCGGAACACCGGTTCGGATTTTCCGTTTGGTCCCGGCCTTTATCCGGTTGACCCGGATCTGATCGACTTCCTGCGGCCCGGCGATTTCGAGTTTGTGACCGACCTGCCGCCCGGGTTCCGTCCCAGCCTGAGCTTCGGCAACACTGTTGCCCAATTTGGCCGGACGACGTTGGACCGGCGGTTCGATTTTCTGACGCCCGGGCTGGATTTCGAAGATCAGTTCGTGGTGCCCATCGGGCCGGGCCGCGATGTCTATCACGCTTATGCCGAAGGGGCAGGGGACGAGCTGATCGATTTTCTTGTGCGGTGGCTGGGGCAGGACACCTTTGGCGGGCGGCCCGATGCCACGTGGTTCGTGGGTGTGCAGGGCAGCCTTGAGGACGGCTATACCATCACCGTCGGCAACACCGATGACGGGATCACCAACAGCTTCAATGTCGGGCTGGACCAGCTTGTGCCGCCGACGCCCGTGCCGGTGTCGCCCGATGCCACCAGTTTCGTGGGCCAGGTGACGCTGCCGAACGGCACCGTGATCGACGTGTCGCCCACCGCCGACACGCGCGAGGACGCAATCCAGCAGGTTGTGACCCAGATCACCCCGCAACTGATTGCCGCCGCCGGACGGCCCGAATGGCAACGCACGTCGATCACCGTGACCGACAATGGCGACAACACGTATACCGTGACGCTGCGCATGCGGTCGGGGCATCCGATGGACCGCGGCGTGTCGGTCAGCGCGACAGTCAGCCTCGAAGACGCGGACCCCACGGCCTACACCACCACTGTGACCAACGACGCAGGATCCGCAGTGCTGATCACCGATGGTGAATTCAACACCGCCTATGGCGCGGCGCAGGATGCAGCCAACCAGATCCTCGCCTCGGAATTCCGGCCCGCCGGCGAGGTGGGCGATGATGGCGCGTTCATCTACTTCGTGGAAGATCCCCAGATCGCCAGCCTGACGGACAATGGTGACGGGACGTACACGCTGGTCATCGAACAGGTGCACGGAAGCAGCTCGATCTTTGAGTACGATGAACAGAGATCCACGCGCACGACCACCTTTACCATTCAGGTCGAAGAAACCGAGACACCCGTGGTCGAAGAACCGCCGGTCGAGGAACCGGGCCACAGCCGCGCCTTGCAGGTTGTCGATGGCGAGGTTGACGGCGACACGCCCGAGGCGCGCGCCGAAGACGCCAGCATCGAACGGGCAGGGGAGGCGTGGGCGCAGGTCGTCAACGCCCTGGGCGAGGTGCCGGACTGGACCGAAGCGGAATGGTTCAACGTCTTGCTGGGGTTCTATTCCGGCGAAAGCGGTGCCGAGATCACCCGCGCCGATTGGAACGAATTCTTTCAGCTCAATGTCGACGAGACCACCGGTGAACTGATCACCGGGCCGCTGTCGGGCAAGGTGGTGGAAACCTTTGGCGTCGAGGCCGTGCGCAACGCGTGGCGCGATGCGCCTTACCTGATTTTCTCGCGCAATGCGCACAAAACGCCCGAAGTGATGAATGCCCAGCCGCCGATCCCGTCGGATGCGTTCCTTGTGCCGCCCAGCGGCACCGAAACGGCAGCGGCGCGCACCGCGTTTGCCACCAATGTGCGCACCGAATTGCTGCGCACCGGGATGACCCAGTTTGCCACCGACGACAGCAACCGCGAGTTTTTCCTGACCGGTCTGTCGGGCGACGACATTCTGAATGGTCTGATGACCGAAGACAGCCACGCCAATCACGCCCTGATCGGCGCGATCATGTGGGTCGCGCGCGAGGTGATCGACGGACCACTGTCGGGACCTGAGTCGTCCTGGGAAGGCCCCACCGTCGCCCAGCTGGACAGTGCCGATCTGGCCGCCGAGGACACCACCGCCAACCCCAACGCCTTTGCCGTTTACGAGGTGACGCTGACCGTCGATGGCACATCGCAGACGGTTCTGGCCAGCAAGGCCGACCTCGAGCGGTTGGAAAACGATCCTGCCGTCACCATCACCGCGCGCGAGCAGGTGCGCGATGTCGGGTCGGCGCGGCTTTTCTGGGCCAAGGAGGCGCTGCAAACCTACGAGGCGGACGGGTTCCAGCCGCCGGTCGACGCGATGCTGGCGCAGGCGTTCTACACGCTGCACGTCCACTATGCCCCGGCGGCTGAGATCCAGAAATACACCAACAAGGATTATTCCGACCCGACGTTTGTGCATCAGAACACTACCCACGGCACCAGCCGGGACATGTTGTTCGATACCTCGACAATCGACACCACGCCGCAGCGTACCGATGCCTACGTTCTGGATTACATGGACCGCGTGCTGAACATCGAGGGCGACCCGACCGTCGACAGCATCGTCAGCCAGGTCACGGGGGCCACGACCATCGTCGACGTGGCATCGGGTTGGGCGACCGGCAATACCTATCACGATGAATATAACAGCTTCATCACGCGCGGCCCGCAGCTGCACGCTCATGCCGATGCGTTCGCAACGGCGCTGTCGACGCGGGGGCGCACCGGGACTTTCCTCGAAACCGCGTTTGATGATCGCGGCGACGAGGCCCAGAACAAGGAAGCCTGGACCCTCGGCACCATCGCTGTCGCCGCGCTCTTGGACCTCGTGGCACCGTTTGTGCCCGTGGGCGGGCTGTTGACCGCCACGGGCCGGGTCGAACGGGTCGCGGTTGCAGGTCGGTCGTTCTACGTGACCGAACGCGCGGCTGCCGAGGCGCTGCGCGTCGCGCAAGAGGCCGACAGCACCATCACCGCGCTGACCAGCGCCGCGTTCAAGGGACTGAACGCCGCCGATCAGGCCAAGGTGCTGGCGATCCTGAACCGCGCGTCGGTGGCGTCGCCCTTTGTTGGCGCGCTGCTGGGGCAGAACGCGTCGCTGACCGGAGCGGCGGCATCGACCAGCTATGCGATCTACGAGATTGCCAGCGACGGGTCGGCGCCGGTGGAAATCCGGGCGGGCGCGTCGGCATCCGAGGCCGAACAGGAAGACACGTCACTGACCGGGCGCGAACGGATCGACAGCATCAACACCGCATGGCGCGTGGTTGACGCCTACCGCGCCGCCGAAGCGGCGGGCACCGACCCGGTGCTGGCGGCACTGACGCTGATGCAGGATCTGTCGCCGTCGATGTATCACGCGGTTCTGGGCTACGTGCACGAGGACATCAAGACCGCGCTCGAAAGCTGGCAGGCTGGCGAAGTGCAGGTCGCGCTGGACGAGGCGCCGTTTGACCTGACCGCCGCCACGCCGCCCGCGGCAGAGGATGCGGCGATCTTCTTTGACGGGATGATCCAGCTCAGCGGCAACGCCCCGGCCACGGTCGGGCTGGTGCTCGCGATGCTGGAACAGGTCGAGGCCACCTATGGTCGCGACGCTGCCGTCGCGATCCTTGCCGAAATGGACCCCGCAATGGCCGCCCTCGTCGTGGCTTACAGTCAGGCGCAACGGACCGAGGCTGCGGCGAAATCCGGTGATGAAACCGCGCGCGTCGCACCCGCGACGCGCTGGTTGGTGACCCTGGCCAACACCGATCGGGGGGCTACGGCGGATATTATGACCGCGCTGGCGGCAAGTGATCCACTGGTGGCAGCCCAGGCCGTGTACGATGTCGGGCGGCTCATGGGGGTCGATGACGCGGCCAAGCTGATGATCGGGATGGACCCCGATCTGGCGGGTCGCGTGCTGGTGATGGTGGACGAGCTGAACGCGCGCGGCGATGCGGCGGGACACGCGGTTGGCGTGACATTGGTACCGCTGATTGTCCGGCAGATTCTGGCCCAGACCCCGGCGACGGACATCGACACCGCGCGGTTGGCGGCGGTGTCGTATCTGGCGCACAGCACCAACATGTCGGCCGAGGATCGCACAGGCTTTATCGCAGCGCTTGATGCGGACGATCAAACCGGGATCAACGCGTTCTTTGACGACCCCGGACTTGTCTATGCCACCGCGTCGACGCCGGGCACCGATGACAGCACGGCCAGCGCGCTGGCGGCGGCGGTGCTGTTGTCGAACATGCGTACGGGCCAGCCCGACACGCTGGTGTCGGTGAACGATCCCACGATCCTTGCCCGGATGCTGACCCAGATGTCGGACGAGGACGCGGCCTTTGTCTTTGCGGCTTTTGCCGAGGCGCGGCCCGACTTTGCCCTGCAGGCGGTCGATTTCGCGATCTATGATCTGGATGACGGATTTGGTGAGGCGGCCCGCTGGTTCCAGTTGGTCGATCCCGAGACCAGCGGCAAGGTGCTGCAAGAAATGCTGGGCGATGACCGGCACCAGGACATTGCCACGCTGATGGACGCCATCGACGATGCCGATCTGGTGGCCGCGTTGTTCAACACGATGTCGCATGATGCATCCGAAGGGATCATGGCGCTGATGCTGGATGACGGGCTGGTGTCGGAGGTTCTGTTGGGTGGGGTCTATGTCCCGCGCACGCCGAACCTGGACAATGTCGACGCATTGCCGCCCGAGGTGCAGGCCAAGATGGACAGTCTCGCGGCCCGCGTCGCCTCGGGCGAGATCACCGAAGCCGAAGCGCGGTCCGAGCTCATGGATTTCATGCTGAGCGTTGAAGGTTTTGATCCCGAGGACGGCGAGGTCAGGGTGCGTTCCGAAGATGGGACACAATCCTGGAGCCTCGACCAGTTGCACCAGATCTATACGGACACCAAGAACCAGTTCTTGTCGATCGTTCAGGATCCCACGCAGCTGTTTGACAGCTTCCTTGAGGAGTTGGACGCCTTTGTGCAGGCCAATTTCCCGGCCCTGATCGACATGCGCGATGAACTGATGGAGCTTGCCGACGTGCTGTTCAACGGCGTTGGCGACATGTCCGAAGACGACGCGCGGCGGCGCCTGTCCGAAATCTTTGAAATCGAAGAAGAGGATGTTGACGATTTCATCGGTGACGTGCGCGAGCTGATGAACGCGACCAACACCACGGATGTGCCCAGCGAGTCGCCGAGTGAGACACCAAGCGGATCGCCCTCGGACCAACCCAGCGACACGCCCACGAATTCGAACCCGCCAAGCTCTTCGCCAACGAACGGGCCCTATGTTCCGCCGGAACGGGTGTTCGAAGCCTTCGCGTCCATCGGTCTCAATTACCAATTCCGCGCGAAGTTCTCGGGTCAGACCACTTTTGCCGGGTTTGACAAGTTCACGGTCCAGCCGATTTTCCTTCTGGGTCTCGGGTCTGCGGGAACAAGCAGCGTGGGTACGGTCGGTCATGATCTTGCCGACAACAAACTGAACTATCAGGTGCGTTTGCGCCTTACGTTGAACGGCAGCACGTCAGACGCGCTGCAGGCCTATTTGCCCTTTGCGTTGCCAACGGGTGCCGTGCCGTCGATCGACTCGGAGTTTGCGTTTGACCTGCGGTTCAAATTGACATCCGTCTTTGGCGAGGGGACGCGCGTGGACGCGATCCAGATCGCGGCCTACAACGAACCCAGCGTTTCATCGCTGATTTTCCCGTCGTTGAACCCCCCGGCAGCAGGGGCAACGCCGCCGCCGGAAAAGCCTTCGCTGCTGAATATTCTGCTCGCGCAGATTCGGTTCACAACAGAACGGCCCTTGCGGGGTGCGGGCAACGCGGTCACCCATCCCAGACAGTCGTTCAACGATTTCACAACCTGGGTGGCGTCGATGGGGCCCGCATTGTCAACCGCGTGGGCCGGGTTCGTACAAAACCTCAAGGACAACGGAACAGCAGCAAAGGATGCGGTGACCGCTCTCATTGACGGGATGGGCCATGGTATTCAGGGGATCATCAATTTCATCGCAAACGGTGGCAACATCACCCAGCAGAATGTTCAGGATTTCCTGCAATCGCTGATCGCCTACAGCGATGACGCCATCGCCGAGTTGCGCAAGTACGGATCAGATTTCAACGATCCGGTTGTGCAGTTCTTTGACAATATCCGGACCGAGCTTGTGGACGTGTACAACACGCCGGTCGCCGGGGCCAACTGGCGCGAACAGACGCTGAGCGGATTGAAAAAAGCTGTGCAAACTGCCGGGTTGGGCCTTTTGACGGTTGGGTTGGAACTGCCGGTGCTCGTGGCCTACAACGCATTGAAATATGTCGGTATCGGCGTTTTGTGGTCGGGCTACTCCATCGGAAAACTCGGCCTGTCGGCGGGCCTGACTATGTTGAAAGGCCTCGGGACCGCGCTGCATGAGATCGGACGAG
>JBCBCR010000133.1:0-9629 GCA_038530495.1 Pseudomonadota bacterium
TGGGGTCGCGGTGATCCGGGCTTTCGGCTGGGGGCTGCGTGGGATAGGTCTGCGTCAGGGCAAGGACGGAGAGTGCAATGCTTGGGATCGGTATCATCGGCTGTGGCAATATCTCGACCACCTATCTGCAACTGGCGCCGCTGTTTGCGGGGGTCGAGATGCGCGCGGTGGCCGATCTGGATGCGGACGCCGCGCAGGCGCGGGCGACGGAGTTTGGCGTGCGGGCCGACAGTGTCGAGGGGCTGCTGGCCGCGGATGACATCGACATCGTGCTGAACCTGACCATCCCGGCGGCGCATTTCGATGTGTGCCGGGCGGCGTTGCAAGCGGGCAAGCATGTCTATTGCGAAAAGCCGCTGGTGCTGAGTGTTGAACAGGGTGAGACGTTGCGCGCGCTGGCGGACAAGCAGGGCCTGCGCGTGGGCGCCGCGCCGGACACATGGCTGGGCGGGGCGCACCAGGCCGCGCGGGCAGCCATTGATGCGGGCCGTATCGGCGACGTGGTGACCGGGACGGCGCATATCATGTCGCACGGGCCCGAGGCGTGGCATCCCAACCCCGATTTCTTTTTCCAGCCCGGCGCGGGGCCGATGCTGGATATGGGGCCCTACTACATCACCAATCTGGTGCAGCTTTTGGGGCCGGTGGCGCAGGTGACCGCGCTGACGGCGCGGGGCAGCGACACGCGCACCATCGGGTCGGGCGGGCGCGCGGGCGAAGAGATCCCGGTGGACACACCCACCACGCTGCACGCGCTGCTGGCCTTTGCCAGCGGGGCGAGCGTGACGCTGTCGGCGTCGTGGGACGTGTGGGCACACCGGCACGGGCACATGGAGCTGTATGGCAGCGCGGGCACGCTGTTCCTGCCCGACCCGAACTGGTTTTCGGGCGTGGTCGAGATCACCGAACGGGATGGCGCGCCGCAGCTTCTGGACAGCCGGACGCATCCGTTTGGCGAGGCCAACATGGACATGGGCGACATCGTGGCGGGCAATTACCGGATGGCGGGGCTGGCGGATATGGCCGCGGGCATTGCAGACGGGCGCGCGCATCGCTGCTCGCTTGATCTGGCGGTGCACGTGGTGGACGTCATGATGGCCGTTCTGGCCTCAGGGGACAGCGGGGCGGCAGTTAGGCTGGGCACGACCTGTGAGCGCCCTGCCCCGCTGGATGCCGACGCGGCGCAGGCGCTGCTGGCCTAGCCGTTTGCGGCGCGCGGCGCCGGGCCTAGCGAGTCGCGCCAGGCGATCCAGGTGTCGAGCGGGCCGGTGACATCCGGCACCTCACCGTCGCACATGGCGCGCAGGGCACGGGCGGCGCGGGCGCCCATGTCCTTGTGCGGGACATGGACCGTGGTGAGCGCGGGAAACACGATCTCGGATATGTCGATGTCATCGAACCCGGTGATCGACACCTGATCCGGCACCGCGATGCCGCGCGCGCGCGCCTCGCGCAGGGCGCCCGCGGCCAGCACATCGTTGCCGCACATCACCGCCGTGGGGTGCGGGGTCCGGTCCATCAGCCTGCCAAAGGCCGTGCGGCCCTGTTCGATGCCATAGCTGACCTCTTCGATCATGAGCGTTGCGGGGTCCACATCGGCGGCGCGCATGGCGTCACACACCCCGTCAAAGCGGGCGCGGGCGCGGTCGTTGTCGGGGCGCTGCGCGGTGATGTAGGCGATGTTGCGGTGCCCCAGCGCCAGCACCTCGCGCGCGAGCATGGCCATGGCGCGGCGGTTGTCGAAGCCGATGCAGACGCGGCCGGGCCGGTCCTCGTAGGTCCATGTGTTCACGAACGGAATCTTCTGGGTCTGCAGAAAGGCGTAGGCTTCAGGCGTCCGGTCGCTGCCGATCAGCAAGAGCGCCTCGGCGCCCCGGGCCACGAGGGTGCGGATCTGATCCTCTTCGGTGTGCGGGTCGTAGGACGAGGCGGCGACGAGCGTGGTGATCCCCGCCTGCCCCAATTCGTGCTGAAAGGCCTGCAAACCGCGGGCAAAGATCGCGTTGTCCATGGTCGGGATCACGGCGCCAAACGTGCCCGTACGGCGCGCCGCCAGCGCGCGCGCGCCGAAATTGGGCGCATAGCCCAGATCGCGCACCGCCTGCATCACCTTTTGCCGGGTCTTTTCGCTGACCATCTTGGGCGCGTTCATGCAGCGTGACACGGTCGCGGTGGACACGCCGGCACGCTTGGCCACGTCTTCGAGCGTGGGAACGGGGGTGTTTGGGCCGGTCTGGAGGGGCACGTGAGCGGATCCTGAGGCAGCGGTTCGGGCAGCAGGGTAGCCGCGAATGTAAGCGCTTGCAAAGTGAAATGTAAGCGCTTACAGAATTGTCGCAACAGACCGTCATCGCACTGCCGCCGAATCCCGGCGGCCGCACGACCCATCCCGACAAACGTCGCAAGACAAGGACCCTGCCATGCCTCGTGAATACCTCAAGAAAGCGCCCCGCACGTCACGTTCGGATGCCAGCGAAACGCGCGAGATCGTGCGCGGCATTCTTGATGACATCGAGGCCGGTGGGGACGAGGCGGCGCTGCGCTATGCGGCCAAGTTCGACCAGTACGAAGGCGATATCCTGCTGACCCCCGAGGCGATCGAGGCTGCGTCAGCACAGGTGCCCGAAAAGCTGCGCCGCGACATCGAGTTTGCCCATTCCAACGTGCGCAACTTTGCCATGGCGCAGCGCGCGACCGTGTCGGATTTCGAAACAGAGGTGCAGCCGGGCCTGATCGCTGGTCAAAAGGCGATCCCCGTGCAATCCGTCGGCTGCTATGTGCCCGGCGGCCGGTACAGCCACATCGCGAGCGCCATCATGACCGTGACCACCGCCAAGGTGGCGGGCTGCCGCAATATCGTCGCCTGTTCGCCGCCGCGTCCCGGTGTCGGCATCGCGCCCGCCATTGTCTATGCGGCGCATGTGTGCGGGGCGGACAAGATCCTCGCCATGGGCGGGGTGCAGGGTGTGGCCGCCATGACCTTTGGCCTGTTCGGCCTGCCCAAGGCCAACATCCTGGTGGGCCCCGGCAACCAGTTCGTGGCCGAAGCCAAGCGGATGCTGTTTGGCCGCGTGGGCATCGACATGATCGCGGGCCCGACCGACAGCCTGATCCTTGCCGACGGGACGGCGGATGCCGAAATTGTGGCGACCGACCTCGTGGGGCAGGCCGAGCACGGGTATAACTCGCCCGTGTGGCTGGTCACCGATGACCGCGCGCTGGCCGAGCGGGTCATGGAGCTGGTGCCGCAGCTGATCGACGATCTGCCGGAGGTGAACCGCGAGAACGCCACCGCCGCGTGGCGCGACTATGCCGAGGTGATCCTGTGCGGCGACCGCGAGGAAATGGCCGCCTGTTCCGACGATTACGCGCCCGAGCACCTGACGGTGCAGGCCGAAGATCTGGATTGGTGGCTGGAGCGGCTGAGCTGCTATGGCTCGCTGTTTCTGGGCGAGGAAACCACCGTGGCCTATGGCGACAAGGCGTCCGGCACCAACCACGTGCTGCCCACGTCCGGCGCGGCCAGCTATACCGGCGGTCTGAGCGTGCACAAGTACATGAAGATCGTCACATGGCAGCGCGCCACGCGCGAAGGCGCCAAGGGCGTGGCCGAGGCCACCGCGCGCATCTCGCGGCTGGAAGGGATGGAGGGTCATGCGCGCACCGCCGACATCCGGTTGCGCAAGTATTTCCCGGGCGAGAATTTTGACCTGAGCGCCGAGGGCTGAGCGCATGGCGCCTGCCGATCTCTTTGATGTGTCGGGCCGGGTGGCCTGCATCACCGGGGCCAGTTCCGGGTTGGGACGGCAGGCAGCACTGATGCTGGCGCGCGCTGGCGCGCGGGTGGTTGCCGTGGCCCGGCGGCAAGAGGCGCTCGAGACGCTCTGCGACGAAGCGGGTGCGGCCTGCAGCGCGGTGGCGGCGGATGTCGCGGACCGCGGGGCCATGGATCAGACCGCGCGGCGGGTTGCCGAGCCGTTTGGCGCGCCCGACATCCTGATCAACGCCGCGGGGCTGAACCCGCGCCAGCCTGCCGATGACGTGACCGGCGACGCGTGGGATGCCACGGTCGAAGTGAACCTATCGGCGCCGTTCTTTCTGGCGCGTGCGATGCTGCCCGCGATGAAGGCCAAGGGCTGGGGCCGGATCGTCAACTTTGCCTCGCTCCAGTCGTTTCGCGCGTTTCCGGCGGGCATCGCCTATGGCGCCTCCAAAGGCGGCGTGGCGCAGATGACGCGGGCCATGGCCGAGGCGTGGTCGCGCTTTGGCATCACCGCCAATGCGATCGGTCCGGGGTTCTTTCCGACCGAGCTGACGGCGGCGGTCTTTGCCGATGAGGACCGCGCGGCGCGCAATGCCGCGCAGACCTGCGTGGGGCGCAACGGGCGGCCCGAGGATATGGATGGCCCGCTGCTGTTTCTGTGTTCGGATGCGTCGGCCTTTGTCACCGGCCAAATCCTGATGGTTGACGGGGGGTTCACCGCGAAATGAAGGCGCTGGTTTATACCGGGGTGGAAACGCTCGAATACCGGGACGCGGCGGATCCTGTGGCGCAAGCGGGCGATGCGCTGGTGCGTATCGACAGCGTCGGCATCTGCGGGTCGGACATGCATGCCTATCTGGGCCATGACGACCGCCGCCCTGCCCCGCTGATCCTGGGCCACGAGGGCGCGGGCGTGACCGCGGACGGGCGTCGCGTCACGATTAACCCGCTGGTGACCAACCCCGACAGCCAGGCCAGCCGCGCGGGGCGCGAGAACCTGTGCCCGGAGCGGCAGATCATCTCGATGCCGCCGCGTGAGGGGGCCTTTGCCCAAGCCGTCGCGATCCCGCAGCGCAATCTGGTCGAAGTGCCGAATCACGTGAGTTTCGAGCAGGCGGCGATGACCGAGCCGATGGCGGTGAGCTGGCATGCGGTGGCGTTGGGCCTGAAGGCGCTGCACCCGGCGATGGACCGGCGTGCCGTGGTGATCGGCGGCGGTGCGATTGGCGTTGCGGCGCTGTTGTGCCTGCACGCGATGGGCGTGGACGACGTCACCCTGATCGAACCCAACGACGCGCGCCGCGCCTACCTGACCGACCGGATGGGGATGAACGCGGTTGCAAGCACCACGGGTGCTGCACCTTTGATCGTGGATGCGGTGGGATTTGCTGCCACGCGGGCGTCCGCGTCGGCGCTGGCCGAGCCTGGCGGCGTGATCGTGCATATCGGTCTGGGCGATGACGCGGGCGGGCTGGATATCCGGCGCATGACGCTGCAAGAGATCACGTTCATCGGCACCTACACCTACACCGCGCAGGATTTTCGCGACTGCGCGCAGGCGATTTTCGACGGACGCCTTGGCCCGCTGGACTGGGTCGAGGTCCGTCCCCTGGCAGAGGGCGCACGCGCCTTTGCCGACATTCGTGCAGGCACCGTGCCCGCACCCAAGATCATACTCAAACCCTGACCCCGGAGAGGCCCATGACCAACCCAGCCCCCAACGAAATCCCGCACCTTCTGGTCCACGAACATGACGACAATGTCGGCGTTGTCGTGGTCGAGGGCCTGACCGCTGGCACCGATATGCTGTGCTGTGTGACCCACGACAATTCGACCTTTCGCCTGACATCGGGCGCGGATGTGCCGATCGGGCACAAGATCGCGCTCAAGGATCTGAGCAATGGCGACACCGCGATCAAATACGGCGAGGACATCGGCAAGATCATCGCCGACATCCCCCAAGGGGCCCATGTCCACACCCACAATTGCAAAACCAAGCGCTGGTAAGGAACTGAAACGATGTCGAAATATTCCAACATGACCGTCAAAGCCTACCGCCGCGAAAATGGCCGGGTGGGCGTGCGCAACCACGTCCTGATCCTGCCCGTCGATGACATTTCGAACGCAGCCTGCGAGGCGGTGGCCAACAACGTCAAGGGCACGCTCGCGATCCCGCACGCCTATGGCCGTCTGCAGTTCGGCGAAGACCTGGAATTGCATTTCCGCACCATGATCGGCACCGGTGCGAACCCCAACGTGCATTCGGTGGTGGTGATCGGGATCGAACCCGGCTGGACCAAGCGGATTGCCGACGGCATCCGCGAGACCGGCAAGGAAGTGGCCGAATTCTCCATCGAACAAAAGGGCGATTTCGAGACCATCCGTGCGGCCAGCTGGGCTGCCAAGGATTTCGTGCACAAGGCCACGGAAATCCAGCGCGAAGAGGTCAACATCTCGGAACTGTGGGTGTCCACCAAGTGCGGCGAGAGCGACACGACCACCGGTCTGGGGTCCTGCCCCACGGTCGGCAACATGTATGACAAGCTGCTGCCCGAGGGCATCACAGGGTTCTTTGGTGAGACGTCCGAGATCACGGGCGCCGAGCACATCTGCCAGAAACGCGCGATCAACGAAGAGGTTGGTGAGCGCTGGTACAAGATGTGGAAGGCGTATCAGGACGACGTGATCTTTGCCCACCAGACCGACGATCTGTCCGACAGCCAGCCCACCAAGGGCAACATCGAAGGCGGTCTGACCACGATCGAGGAAAAGGCGCTTGGCAACCTCGAAAAGATCGGGCGCACATCGCAATACATCGACATTCTGGAACCCGCGGAAATGCCGTCTTCGGGCAATGGTCTCTATTTCATGGACTCCTCGTCGGCGGCGGCGGAATGCGTGACGCTGATGGCGGCGGGCGGTGCGGTGATCCACACCTTCCCCACCGGTCAGGGCAACGTCGTGGGCAACCCGATTGTGCCAGTGATCAAGATCACCGCGAACCCGCGCACCGTGCGCACCATGGGCGAGCATGTGGACGTGGACGTGTCGGGCATCCTGCGCCGCGAGATGACCATTGATGAGGCGGGCGATGCGCTGATCGACATGATCTGCCGCACCGCCAACGGGCGCAACACCGCGGCCGAAGCTTTGGGCCATCGCGAGTTCTCGATGACCAAGCTCTATCGCAGCGCCTAAGGCTCCGGGGCGCGCCGGTTTCGCTGGCGCGTCCGTTCTGACCATGGCCGAGACCGAAACCATCACGATCACCGACGCCGAGGCGTTGCTGCAGCGCGCCTTTGCCGCGGCAGGTGTGCCGGAGGCATCCGCGCAATCTGTGGCCCGCGCGCTGGTGGCGGCAGAGGCCGAGGGACAAGTGGGTCATGGGTTTTCGCGACTGGGTGACTATCTGGCGCAGATCGCCAGCGGCAAGATCATTGCCGATGCGGAGCCTGCGCTGACCAAGCGCGCGCCGGGGTCGTTACACGTGGATGCGGGGTTTGGCTTTGCCTATCCGGCGCTGGATCTGGCTGTGGACGCTGGCGCACAGGCGGCGGCCGAGACCGGCGTCGCGGCAGTGGCGATTGCACGGTCGCATCACGCAGGCGCGCTGTCGGTGCAGGTGGACCGGATCGCGCGGCGGGGGCTGATCGGGCTAATGGTCGCCAACACGCCTGCGGCGATGGCACCGTGGGGCGGGACAACACCGTTTTACGGCACCAACCCAATCGCGTTTTCCGCGCCGCGCGGGGATGGCGCACCGCTGGTCATCGACCTGTCCCTGTCTCGCGTGGCGCGCGGCAAGATCATGAACGCCAAAAAGACCGGCCAGCCGATCCCCGAAGGCTGGGCATTGGATTCAGACGGGCAGCCGACGACGGATCCCGAGGCGGCACTGGCCGGATCGATGGTCCCCATTGGCGACGCCAAAGGCACCGCGCTGGCGCTGATGGTCGAGGTGTTGGCAGCGGCGTTTACCGGGGCTGCGGGCAGTGCGGGCATGTCGTCCTTCCTTGCGCCCGACGGTCCGCCGCCGGGTGCGGGGCAGTTTCTGCTGATGATCCAACCGCAGGATGACGGATTTGCCGCGCGGCTGGACACGCTCCTGTCGCAGATCGCGGCGATGGACGGCGTGCGGCTGCCCGGAGACCGGCGGGTGGCGGCGATAAAAGCCGCACAGACACACGGGCTGCAGGTGCCGCGCGCCTATCTCGACGCGGCGCGGGCTGCGGCGCTGTAATCTGCAGGCGATGTCCTGAGAGGCATTTGCGCACTTTCAAGAGGTTTGGACAGGCAGGCGGGTGGCACGGCACCGACCACGTCTTTGCGGTGACACAGCGCAGGCCAAGGGTGGGCAGCGGCGCCTGGTCTGCCATCGTAGCCAACACGCTTTCCGAGGTCGTACCGATCAGGCGGGTCCGGCTGTTTTTTATACGTAAAAAATGTCCAAGGTATGGATCATGCGCAGCAGATACGGTTAGGCGCGGCGCGACACCGGGTCGGTCGCCTTGGTCCGCAATTCGGGTGCATAGAAGGTCAGCTGGGCGCGGCCTGCATTCTTGGACGCGTAGAGCGCAACATCAGCGTTATCAAGCACTTGCGCCGCGTCTTCCGTCCCGTGTGGTTCGAAAAGGGCGACGCCGATGCTGGCGGATATCCGGCACTCCTGCCCGGCGAACGGGATCGGTTGGGTCAGCCGGTCGATGATGCGACGGCCGATGGCGGCAAGATCGCTTAACTCCTCGGCCATGGGCAGCAGCACCACAAACTCGTCACCGCCGATGCGCACGACGGTGTCGTTGTCGCGGGTTTCCTCGACCATGATATGCGCCACGGTTTGCAGCACGTGATCGCCCGCGGCGTGGCCCATGTTGTCATTGACCGCCTTGAACCAGTCGAGGTCGATCTGCATCACCCCGAACTGCGTGCCCCATTTTTCATAGCGCGCCATGATGTGGTCCATGGCGCGGCGGTTTTTCAGGCCGGTGAGCGTGTCGGTGAAGGCCTGTTCCTCGGCGGCGATCTTGGCCCCTTGCAGGCGCAGGTTCAGCTTGCGCGACGCCTCCATCGCGGCGGATTTCGCTTCGACGAGGTAGAGCATTTCGACGGTGAGATCGGTGGGCGCGAAATCGGCGGAGGTGAGCGCGTAATCGCGCACGCCATCGACGATCGAGATGCCAAAGGACAGGTTCACGATGCTGAGGTCCGCGGTTGGTCCCGGGACGATCACGCCCTTGAGTTCGGTATAGGGCGCGTCGCGCAGTTGCAGGTGCAGCTTGGTGCCCACATGGGCGCGCAAGTCCGCCATCTGCGCCACCGCGCGTGGGCGTTTGACATCAAACACCTCGAGAAAACGCACGCCATGCAGATCACGGTTGGGGTGCAGTTTTTGCACGGTGGGCCCTGCATGCACGACGTGACCGGTTGCCGACAGCACCAGGTGCATCGGGCACAGGATATCGAGACCGCTGAACACCGCCTGCGTCATCCGGCACGTGCCCCAAGTTCGAAAATGCGCCCCTCGGCAAATTCGGTTTCGATGAGCGAGATCGAAATAACCTCGGTTCCCGGCCCGCCGCCGCTGTGTTCCAGCACCGCGAGCGCGCCGTAGTCATCCGCCATTGCGCGCAATACGCCCATCAACACGTGCCCATAGCCGTCAATCGGACTGTCACAAAACAGGCTGAAACAGCTTGCCGTGTGTTCGCGCAACTCGATCCGGGGCAGGTTCAGGTCCGACACGGCAAGGCGCGCGCGATCGGGCAGATCGTCGAGCGAGTGCAGGAATTCGACAAAGGTGACACCACCAAATCGCAACAAGCGGCGCAGCGCCTCGACCGATGGGTGGGACACGAGGTAGGTGCCC
>JBCBCR010000134.1:0-9425 GCA_038530495.1 Pseudomonadota bacterium
GCCTGACCTATGAACCCGCCATGGAAGACGGCTCCCTAGCAGGAGCTCGAAAAGGGTCTGCTATTTGGGATATCATCTTCCGCGGTCGCTCCGCTCATGCAGGCCGCGAACCAGAGGCCGGACGATCCGCGATCTGGGCGGCAGCGACTTCCCGCCGCCCAACGTGACGCCGGAACTGATCGAACAGTTCGGTGGTCAGGACCAGTTCATGAGCGTGGACTTTCTGGTGGCGGCCGGTGCGTCCGGTTTCCTCTTGGAAGAAAACGTGCGCTTCCTGTTCCGTGGACCGCTGCCTGCGGCCTGTCAGGCGATCTTTGACGATGACGATCCCGGCGGCCCGATTGATCCGCGCCCGGTCGAAGGCGACCCGGCGCAGTGCAACATCGCGCTTGCCAATGCGGGCATTCCGAAAAGCGCCGTGCTGGAGTTCCTGAGCCCGCCGCCCGCTGATCTGGAAACCCGTCTGAACGGCCCGGAAGGTGCCGAGCAGTTGACGGTGGAATTCGTCGATGCGGAGGGTCTGCCGCTTGGGATTATTCCCGCGACCTTCCCGTTTGCGCCGCCACCGGCCTGTGTCGGTCTTGATGAGGGCGGCGGTGGTCCGGGCGGCGGCGAGGGTCCGTCACCTGAACAGATCGCGGCCTGCGATGCGGCCTTTGTCCGCGAGGGTGTGACCAAAGACACGCTAAGCACCGTGGTCGGCGATCTGCCGCCCGAACTGGAAACCCGGCTTGCGGGCCCAGAGGGTCAGGAGCCGATGTCCATCGGGTTCCTGCAGGAACTGAACCTGCCGTTGTTCCTGGCGCCGAGTTTCTTTGAAGTGACTGCGCCCGAGTGCCTTGGCCTCGAAGACGGGCCGACACCGCCGCCACTGGGCGAGCTTGATCCGTTGCAGGCGGCTGCGTGCAATGACGAGCTGAGCCTTGCCGGGATCCGTCGCGATGCGCTTTTGGGTCGTGGTTTCCCGCTGGATCCGGATCTTGAGACCCGTCTGGCCGGTGCAGAGGGCGCAGAGATCCTGACCATCGATTTCCTGGTGAGCGAAGACATCCCGCCGCCTGTCGTCGAAGAGCTGTTTGAACTGCCCCCGCCCGCGTGCATCGGGCTTGGCCTGCCGCCGCGCGACGAAGGCCCGTTTGGTCCGGAACCGCTGGGAACCGAACCTGCAGGCCCGGTGGCCCAAAACACGGGTTTTGTCGGCCTGCCGGTCGAGTTCACAGCTGATGAGGCCGAAAGCGTGACGCTGGAACGGCGTTGGGCGCATACGCATCAAATTGACGAGCCGATTGGGTTCGAAGCGTACACCAGCACCAGCGGCGTGGGCAGTGGAATTGCCTACGACATGTTCAGGGACAGGCAGAATTCAATTCTCTATGTCATCGATCTATCCAGCGAAACGGTTGCTGCCGCTTACGAATATGATGGCTATGGGATGATCACGCAGACGCAAGGTGATCTTGTTCAACCATATGGGTATACCGGGCGTGAATTCGATCAAGAGAGTGGTTTGTATTACTACCGTGCGCGTTACTACGATGCGAGCAGCGGTATTTTCCTGCAGAGCGATCCCATCTCTTTTGCGAGCGGAAACCACTCTTTCTACAAGTATGTGGAAAATTCACCGTTTGGTGGAACCGACCCCTCTGGTCTGAAAACGGTTGGTTTTCTTGGGCCTGCGGTGGCTGGTGCGACCAACCTAGGTGGCGTTACCGCGCCAGTGTTTGTTGGGGCAATCGGCCTTGCGGCGGCAATCTCGAATGCGCTGAGGGACGTAAATGTACCGAACCTGCCCGCGACCATCCCGGGACAGGGGGCTACGCCCGACTTGCCGCCACCCGGAGATTGCAACCGGCGCTTTCATAACGGCATGCAAGCTCAGATTGATCGGCTGATGAAACAACCGCATAGTTGCAACAATGATACGCAGCTGTTTGCCAGGATGTTCCGGGCCCACACCGCCAGCAGAATTTGGGTCTTGAGGTCGTTCTTGAACAACGTTTGCTTTAGAGGAGGCAACCTGGGCCACAGGAAAGCAGCACAGGCGGCGAAAAGGGCTTGGGAAAAGTGTCTTGGCTACTAGTCTTGAACAGGTGACCGAAAGGCTGGAAGACCTCGGATCCGTATTGTCAAGATTTGATCAGTTTGCCCCGACACACTTGCCGAAAGGGGACCGAACGTCGACGTCAAAACAATTGGACTTGGCAAAACTGCAGGACGTCACGCTGCCAGAGATTTTGGCTGTATCGGATGCGATCTACGGTCTGGGCGAAAGGGAGTTTTGGGGAATTGCGCCGCGGTTCCTAAAGGCAATTCTGTTTTTCAGAGATGATCCGGCGGTGGGCAACTTGTTCCACATCTTTGAATTTTCAATCTTCGATTCTCATGGTCGCGCGTCCTTGCGTTCTGTCTTGGAGAAAAGCGAGCTGGATGACGTCTTGGACGTTATGAATGATCTGCACATGTACGTCTTTGGCTGCGCAATGGATAACGAAGCCTGAGCGTTTGAGGACATCAACCGAACCGTTCGTCGTCCCGTACATGCCTTTGTCGTCTGCGCACATTTGATCGAAACGATAATGGTATCGGTGCCCCGTTGTCACGTGTCCCCGACGTGTTCAGTGAGAGCGAATGACCGGCTTGGTTTGCCGCATCTGAGCGCGATCACTCCAATATCCGGTGTCCGATTGTCGGCTGCGCGATGCCTGTCTGCACCAGCCCGTTTGCGCCCACGATACGGCTGCGCAGTTCGTCCGTGACCGACCGTGCCTCGGACCCGTTGCGGATCACGCGGGGGGTGATCAGGACCAGCAGTTCGGATTTGGCTACGGTGTTCGACTTGTTGCGGAACAGCGCGCCAAGGACGGGGATGTCGCCTGCGCCCGGTACCTTGGATTTGGTGGTGTTGCCCGCCTCTTCGATGAGGCCACCAAGCGCGATGGTCTGACCGTTATCGACAGCGATGTTGGTGTTGATCTTGCGGGTCGAGATCGTGGGGCTGTCGATGCCGGAGGTCGTGGTGTTGGACACGCTCGACACCTCTTGTTCGATGTCGAGGATCACCCGGCCCGACGCGGACACGCGCGGTTTGACGCGCAGGATGATCCCGGTGTCGCGGAACGAGATCGTGTTGACCACCGGTGCGGTTGTCGACGTGGTGTCGACGACCTGTTGCGTGGCGATGGGCACCTCGTCCCCGATTTGCAAGAGCGCCTCTTGGTTGTCGAGCACCAGAAGCGAGGGCGACGAGACCACGTTGACGTCGGTGACCGAGTTCAGCGCATTGAGCGTGACCGCCGATGATCCGCCGGTAAAGGCAAAGCTGAGCCCGGGGAAGGTCGAGCCGGTGCCGCCATTGGTGGCGTCGGAAAACGTGCCGCGGAAGTTGCCGTTTTCAAAGAACCAGCGCAGGCCGAAATCCAGTTCATCGTTCAGCGACACCTCGGCAATCGTCGCCTCGAGCAGCACCTGCACCGGCGTGGTATCCAGCGCGTGGATCAGGCGGGCGAGGTTCTGCTGTTCCTTGTCATTGCCCCAGACGATCACCGCGTTCTTGGTGTCATCGGCCACGATCTTGGCCGAGCCTTCGGTCACACCGGTGTCCGCCTCGGACGCCGAAGTCAGCATGTCCGTGAGGATCGGGGCCAGATCCACGGCGGATCGGTTCTGCAGGTTATAGACCACCGGGCGGCGCTGTGTGCCGCCGGCCGTGCGGTCGAGATCGCGGATCCACCGCTCGGCCTCGCCCAGATAGGATTTGCGCGAGGACACCACCAGAACGGCCCCGAGCCGCTGTGACGGCACAAAGGTCAGCACGTTCTGCAGCGACCCGCCGTCGCCGGTTTCAAAGATCAGGTTCAGCTCTTCGACCACCGCTTCGGGTTCGGCGGCGCGCAGGCGAAACAGGCCCACGGATTTGCCCTTGAGCACGTCGACGTCAAACAGGTTCACCGCGTCGATGGCGGCGTTGATCTCTTCGCGGGTGCCCGAGATCAGCAGGATGTTGCGTTGCGGGATCGATTGCAGGTTGACCGACGCGCCCGCGATCGGTTCGAGCAGGCGCACCATTTCGGTGGTGCCAATAAACTCGAGCGGGACGGCGACCACGCGCGAGCCCACGGCGCTCTGGTCGCCCACGTGCGACACCCGGCGCGGTGCACCGGCGATGGGCAGAACCGTGATCAGGTCGTCGCCGATCTGCAGGGTCGCGCCATTCAGTTCGAGGATCGTCTCGAACGTTTCAAGCAGCGCCCGTTTGGTGAGCGGACGTGTGGTTTGCAGCGTCACGGTGCCGGACACGCCGGGCTTGATCGTGTAATTTCGGCCCAGCGTATCGCCCAAAACCGCGCGGGCGGCGTCCTCGATGGGCACGTCGACGAGGTTCAGGGTAATTTCGCCTTCGTCTGTCACATCGACGAGGTTGCGCTGTGGCCCTTTGCCGTCGTCCTCGCCCAGAAAGTCGTCAGACCCCAGCCGCCGCGTGTTGCCCCTGCGCCCGTCGAGCGCCTGTCCCAGATCGTTGATCTGTGTGCTGGTGTTGCGCGCGCCCGCGGCGTCGCCCTTGTTGGCGAGCAGGGGGGCCGAGCGGCTGACCTCATCGGTGTCCTCGCATCCGACAAGGGTGAGGACAAAGACAAGGGGCAGGAGGAGTTTGATCAACTGCATGACGCGTTACCTCTGGTATAGTTCGACGCGGTGTTCGCGTTCATTTTCTTTGAAAAGGACAGAATTGCTGCCCACCTCGGCCAGCGTCCAGCTGTCGATGCGGGCGCCCTGGCTCAGCCATTCGGGATCGGCACCGGCGATGGACAACAGGGCCGCAGTGCGCGCGCCGCCCGTCAGCACACCGAGCAGCACGGCATCGGGTACTGCGCTTTCGCTGGGTGGTGCTGCTGCGGGCGCGGCAATTTCAACTTCGGGCTCTGGCGCGGGTGCGGCCTGTTCGACAACGGGCCGCCGGGTTTCGGAAAACAGTGGCCGGTCCGTGATGGCGGCAAAGAACGTGTCCTGTCGCGGGTTGGGCGCCAGTTTGATCTGGCGCGCGGTGTTGCCTTGGGGGGCTGCGTTCTGGCTTGCGCGGATCACCGGGATCTCGGGCGCCGTGCTGTGCAGGGCAAGCGAGACGGCATATCCCGCCGCCGCCATCAGCGCCGCACTGCCAAGGATGGGAAGCACCTGCATCAGCCGCCCTCCACGAGGTCATAGGCCGCGAGCACGTCGAACTGGAAAAAGACGATGGGCTGTTCTGCGGGTGGGCCCGGTTTGCTGAGCCGCCGGATCGACCCCTTTTCGAACAGCAGGACCGGTGTGCTGAATTCGGCCTCTTGCAAGAATGCCGTCAGCAGGTCCAGCCGCGCTTCGGCTTCGATCCGGAAGGCGACGGCGGGTTTGAGGGGGATTGCCTCGGTGCGCAGGGGCGTGATGGCGCGGAACGAGATCCCGTTCTGGCGGGCCAGTTCGGACAGGCGTGCCTGCACGCGGGCCGTGGCCTCGCCCGGGTTGGCCGCGCTCCAGACGCCGTCGAAATTCGTGGCCGTCGACAGGGCGGCGGCCTCGCGATGCAGGCCGTTCAGCCGGTCGGCCAGCTCAACCGATTTGCGCTGCGCATTCTCAAGTGCCGCGAATTGCGCCGCCTTCCAATCCTGTGCCGGGACGATGGCGCCGAACCACAGGGCCGCGGCCAGCGCGCACAGGCCGAAGACAGCGCCGATGCCATACAGCGACCGCGTCATCGCGCCGATCCAAACGGGGTTTGAAAGACGATCTCGAACCGCTCGCGCCCGTCATTGGTTTGCGACACCGGGCCTGCCAACTGCGGATTGCGCAGCAGGCGGTTGTCCGGCAGGTCCAGCAGCATTTGCGCTGCCGAGCCCGCGGTGCTGCCGCGCACCACGACACGGTTGCGGTCGATGGCCATGTCGGTCAGCCACACGTAATCGGGCAAAACGACGGTGGCCGCGCGCAGGGTCGTGGCCATCGGTGTGCGCCGGGTCATGCGGGCCAGAAACGCGCTGCGCTCGCTTTCGCTTGATCCCTGCGCCTCGATCGTGCGGCGCAATTGCAGCGCCTGCGCTGTCAGGCTTTGCAATTCTGTTTCTTGTGCGATCCGGGCCTCTTGGGCGACGAGCGCGGGCTGTGCCCAGATCCATCCACCAGCCGCCAGCGCCACCAGAACGGCCAGCAGGTTGACGCCGCGCCACAGCTTGCCCGCGGGGTAAATCTGCGCGCTGAAATCGGCGAGCGGTTCCTTGGGTCCGTCTTCGATCAGGATGCGCCGCACCCTGATCCCGGCGCCCGCCAGACGGGCGCGCAAGGCATCCACGTCATCGCGCCGCGCAATCCAATGCGACGCCGTCGTGCCCTCGGCACTGGTGTGCACATCCGACAGCACTGTGTAGGTCTCGCCCGGTTTGAACGGCGTGCGCCGCACCATGTCGAGGCTGACAGCCTTGGCAAGCACGCGGCGGGGTGTCTTGGGTAGTTTCACCGCGCGTTTCAGCAGCTGATCCTGCGGCAGCAGCACATCCACGGTCCGCTTGCGTGTTTTGGTCGGGGCCGGGCCATCGGGCTTGAGCCATGCGGAAGGCGCCGTAAGCACGCCCTTGACGCGCTTCAACCGGTCCACATCGCCAAAGCGCAGGCGCCGCGCGGTCGGACGCCCGAGCAGCACCGCGGCAGGCAGGTCCGGCACCACGCCCAAAATCGCCCCTCCGGGCTTTGCGTTCTGCAAAGTCGCGTTTGTGTCGCTCATTTACCTGCCTGGTCCTATGGTTTTATTTATTCGGGACCGTTTACCGGCTATATATCTGATAAAGCGCGCCAAAAATAGAGAGTTTCCCGCCATGAACGAAATTTCTGGGTTGCGTGATTTTAAGGACTCAGAGCTTGCCGATTGGCTGGTGGACCAGACTGTCATCCGCCGCACTGCTGCCGAACGGGCGCTCAAGGCGGCGCGCGGCACCGGCGCCGTTCTGGAACGTACGTTGCTGGAACTTGGGCTTGCGTCGGAACAAGCGCTGTATGAGCAGATTGCCGACTGGCTGGACCTGCCCTTTGTCGGTGCGGCGCAGGTGGATCACGTGCTGATCCGTTCGCTCCCACTGGATCGTGCGTTCCTGGAACGGGTCGAAGCGATCCCGGTGGTCGAGAACGAAGACGGGTCGATCACGTTTGCCACGTCGAACCCGCGCGGCGCGGATGCGATGCGGTCGATCTCGTTCCATCTGGGTCAGCATGTGCGCCCAGCGATCTGCGCCCGCTCCACTGTACGGCAAAGCATTGCCCAGGCGCTTGACGGGGCTGCGGATATCACGGTGGACGCCGAAACCGACGTGGAGCGGTTGCGGTTTCTCAGCAACGAGGGGCCGATCATTTCGCTCACCAATGACCTTCTGGGTCAGGCGGTGGCAGACGGGGCATCGGATGTGCATATCGAGGCGTTGGATGGCATGGGCCGCGTTCGCTTTCGCGTCGATGGCGTACTGCGCGTCGCGCGCACCGTATCGGCCGAGGAACTGGCCATGATCACCTCGCGCCTGAAGGTGATGGCGGACCTCAACATTTCCGAAAAACGCAGGCCGCAGGACGGGCGCGCGCGCATCGCGGTGATGGGCCGCAACATCGATCTGCGCCTGTCTACGCTGCCCTCGCAACACGGCGAGAGCGTGGTGATCCGGATCCTCGACCGCGAGGCACTGGCGCTGGATTGGTCCACGCTGGGATTTGACCCGCAGGTGCGTGACAGCATCCGCGATATCCTCGGGCAGGCCAGCGGCATCTTTCTGGTGGCCGGGCCCACCGGGTCGGGCAAGACGACGACGCTGTATACCGCGCTGTCCGAACTGGCGACCGACGCGCGCAAGGTGATCACCGCCGAAGACCCGATCGAATACGCCGTGCCCGGCGTGACGCAGGTGCAGGTGCGCCCCGAGATCGACATGACCTTTGCCCGCACCCTGCGCGCCATCCTGCGGCAGGATCCCGACACCATCCTGATCGGCGAAATCCGCGATCAGGAAACCGCCGAGATTGCCGTGCGCGCGGCACTGGTCGGGCGGCTGGTGCTGTCGACGGTGCACACCAATGACAGCTTGACCGCCATTGACCGGCTGCTGGATCTCGGGGTGCCGAGCTACCTGCTGAGCGCGTGTTTGCGCGGGGTGATGTCGCAGCGGCTGGTGCGGCGCACCTGTGGTGCCTGCGGCGGTGCGGGCTGTGAGGCGTGCGGGCAATCGGGCTATCGCGGGCGGGCCGTTGTGACCGAACTGATGCCTGTGCCGCGCGCGGCGGCATGCGATCTGGCGCATATCCAAAGTGCCGCGGACATTCCCGCAGGCTCGCCTCTGCGCCGCTTTGCCAGCCTGCGCGACAGCGCTGCCGCGCTGGTGGCGGCAGGCGTCACGACACAGGACGAATTGCTGCGCCTCGATCTCAGTTCAGGGCAATGATCCGGTTTTGCGCGGCGGTGCTGCCAAAGCTGACCACACCCAAACGCTGATCGCCCTCAAAGACGGCGAAGACAGCATCATTGCCCGGACCGAGCAGAGCGGGCGGAAGCAGGCCGATCAACGTGTCACGGTCGCCTTGCTGGCCCGTCAGATGTGCCAAAACGGCCAAGGGTGCCTGTTCGGCGGCCAGAGTCGCGCGCCCTGAATGCACTGTCGCCAGTGCGGCGAGACCGGGCAGGCGCGCCGGATCGAGGTCGGACACCCGCGCAAAATCCGCCACCCGCTGCAGGCGCAGCCCTTGCCGCCGCCACGTGCGATAGGACAACAGCGCAGCCGCCCGTTCGGGAGCCGTCAGGTCATATCCGATCAGCAGCCGTTCCAGCAATTCGGGCGATGCCGCGTTCAGATCGACCAGCCCCGCTGTCGGTTGCAGGCGCGCGACCCGACCGTCCCACACGACCTGATCCGCGTCGGGCCTGCCGCGCAGCATGAGTGCATCCAGCAGCGCAATGCGCGCCTCGGTCCGCGCCGCTGCGGCCCGCTCGGCTGCGTTGAACTGCAGCCCGGCCAGCGTCCGCGTCGACGCGGTGGAAAACAGCACCGCAAGGACCGCCAGCGCAAACAGCACCACCACAAGGGCAAAGCCGTGTTTCCGGTTCGGACGCAGGGTGTTAGGACGGCGCATGCGCGCAGTTAAACACCTCATCCTGGCCGTCGTCCACATCGTGATCTACGCGGCTGTCTGGGCCATCGCACAGCCACCCGTGTGGCTAGGGACGGTTCTTTTTGCGGGCCTGCTGATCTGGGTCAGCTGTCGCGATTTCGCCGTGTTCGAAGTGCCCGATCTGGCGGCGATGGGGCTGATCGTGACCGGCGTTGTGCTGGCTGAAAACCCTGTCATTGCCGCCTTTGGTGCCGTGGTGTGGGGGGCGGTGTTCCTTGCCGTGGAAATCGGCGCGCGCCGCGGTTTGGGGCGGGCGG
>JBCBCR010000135.1:0-9391 GCA_038530495.1 Pseudomonadota bacterium
CCGAAGAGGGCGGCGCGCGCGAGATTGCGCGATGGGCCCGGGGCACGCCCAGAATTGCCGGGCGGCTGTTGCGCCGGGTGGTGGATTTTGCCGTGGTCGAAGGGGATGGCCGCGTGACACGCGATCTGGCGGATGCGGCGCTGACCCGGCTGGGTGTGGATCATCTCGGCCTGGATGGGGCGGACCGGCGGTATCTGCAGTTGATGGCCGACCATTACGGCGGTGGTCCCGTTGGGGTCGAGACGCTGAGTGCGGCGCTGAGCGAGAGCCGCGATGCGCTGGAAGAGGTGATTGAGCCGTATCTTTTGCAGCAGGGCCTGATCCAGCGCACGCCGCGCGGGCGGATGCTGGCCGCGCGGGCGTGGCGGCATTTGGGGTTGGAACCGCCGCGGCGGGAAGGTGATTTGTTCGACTGAATGTCCTTGTTGATGGTGCGGGAGCGAGGGGCCAGCCCCTCGCGCTCCCCGAGGTATTTTTGGCCAGAAGAAGACTGGGGATTGGGTGAAGTGCGTTTGGTCAAATGGTTAGGCTGCAAGATGCCAGAAGAATGCAGATAATGAGAGGACAGCAATGACACCCGAAGAGATCGAAGCGCTGTTTACCCGCGAAAGCGGCGACTACGTCTTTGCGCGTTGGGGGCGGCCGCTGGCGCCCGTGGTCTTCGGGGTCGAGGAGGCGACGCTGTCGACGGTAAAGGGCGCGATTGAAGCGGTTTGCCAGTTGGCGGGCCACCAGATGGCCGAGACGGACCCGGAGCTGGGCGCCAATTTCATGTGGTTTTTCTTTTCCGACTGGGCCGAGTTGCTGGAGGTGCGCGATCTGGACCGGTTGGTGCCGGATCTTGGCCCGCTGGTCGCGCGGCTCGAAGCGGCAGAGGCGAACCAGTATCGCATCTTTCGGTTTGACGACACCGGCGCGATCCAGGCCTGTTTCGTCTTTCTGCGCATGGACCGGCATTTAAATACGGTGCCCGCCGAAACGCTGGCGCTGAGCCAGACGGTGCAGTCGATGCTGCTGTGGTCGGACCTGGCCTTTAGCGACCGCTCGCCACTGGCGGTTGCGGGCGAGACCACGGTGCTGCGCCCCGAAATTGCCGCCCTCATTCGTGCGGCCTATGACCCGGTCATGCCGCCCGCTGCACAGGATGCCAGCCACGCCTTGCGTCTGACCGCAAGGCTCGGCACGGTGTCATGACCTGATCCCGGAACACGCCATGGCCCACCATTTCCCCGTCACTGTATTTTATGAAGACACCGACATGGGCGGGGTGGTGTATTATGCCAACTACCTCAAGTTTATCGAACGCGCGCGGTCCACGATTGTCGAGGAGCTGGGCGTGGATCAGAACGCGATGCGGGATGCGGGTGTCGTGTTCGTGGTGACAAGGGTCGAGGCGGATTACCTCGCGCCTGCGCGCCTTGGCGACCGGTTGGACGTGGTGACAACACATCAGGCGGCAAGCCCGGTGCGCTGGACCTTTGACCAGGAGGTGCGGCGCGGCGATCAAACGCTGTTTCGCGCCCACGTGGTCGCCGTGGCCATGACCGCAGCCGGAAAACCCACGCGATTGCCCGCAGAAATCCGCGCACGGGTTTCGAAATAAGGGCGCATTGACGCCGAAGTGATAGCTTTCCCCTTCCCCCTGCCGTATAGTTGCGCACAATCAAGGCACCGACAAAACGGGCCGGTATACTGAGCAGGCACAATGGAAGCAGAAACTCTCGCCCTCGCGTCAGAGGTGGATTTCTCGATGTGGGGGCTGTTCCTCCGCGCGACACTCACAGTCAAACTGGTGATGATCATGCTGATCGTCGCGTCGTTCTGGGCGTGGGCCATCATCATTCAGAAACTGATCGTCTATCGCCGCGCGCGCGCCGAAACAGAGCGGTTTGACCGCGCCTTTTGGTCCGGCGAGCCGCTGGACGGGCTTTTCGAAGAGATTGGGCCGGAGCCATCGGGTGCGGCGCAAAAGGTGTTTGCCGCCGGCATGATCGAATGGCAGCGTTCGCACAAGGAGGACGGCGGGCTGATCGCCAATGCCACCAGCCGGATTGACCGCAGCATGGATGTGGCGATCACCAAGGAAGGCGAGCGGCTGCAGAACGGGCTCACGGTGCTGGCCACCGTGGGGTCATCGGCGCCGTTCATCGGGCTCTTTGGCACGGTGATCGGCATCATGAACGCCTTTATCGAGATTGCCGAACAGCAGAACACCAACCTCGCTGTCGTGGCCCCCGGCATTGCCGAGGCGCTGCTCGCCACCGGCCTGGGCCTGCTCGCTGCGATCCCGGCGGTGATCTTTTACAATAAACTGAGTGCCGACAGCGACCGGATCGTGGCAGGCTACGAGGCGTTCGCCGACGAGTTCGCCACCATCCTCAGCCGCCAGTTGGACGGCTGACATGGGCGCGGGCGTGATGCAAAAGGACGGGGGCGGAGGCCGCAGGCGCCGCCGGTCGCGGTCGCGGCCCATGTCCGAGATCAACGTGACCCCCTTTGTCGACGTCATGCTGGTGCTGTTGATCATCTTCATGGTGGCAGCACCGCTGCTGACCGTTGGTGTCCCGGTCGAATTGCCAAAAACCGCCGCCACCGCCCTGCCCGCCGATGCCGAAGAGCCGCTGACCGTCACGGTCACTGCCACGGGCGAGGTGCAGATCCAGACCACTGCCGTCGATCGCGACGCGCTGGTCCCGCGCCTGCGCGCCATTGCCGCTGAACGCACCAGCGACCGGGTGTTCCTGCGCGCGGACGGCGCTGTGCCCTATGAGCAGGTGATGCAGGTCATGGGCGCGCTCAATGCCGGGGGCTTTGCCAATATCGGGCTCGTCACGGATATCGGTGGCCCTGCGCTGGATGGGACGGTTTCGGATGGATCGGGCGAGTGAACGGTGAATACCGGCCAGGTCATATCGGGCGCGGCCCATGCCGGGCTTATCGGGTGGCTGATCGTGGGCGGGGCATTCCGCTCCGAACCGCTGCCGTTCGAAGTGACGGAGGTGTCCGTGATCTCCTCTGACGCGTTTGAGGCGCTGTTGAATTCCGGGGCGCAGCCGGTCGCGCCGACCGAGGTTGCGCTGCCGGATGAACCCGAGGTGCAGCCCGACACGGTCGAGCCACCTGCGCCGGATCCGCAGGTCGAGCTGACGCAACCCGAACCGATCGCGCCGCCTGCCCCTGAAGAGGTGCCAGATACGCCCGCACCGCAACCCGAACCCGACGTGGCCGAAGAGGCGCCCGCGCCGCTGACACCGCCCACGCCGCAGGTCACGGCACCTGACACTTCTCCGACACCTGTGCCGCGCCCGTCGGATCGCATCGCCCCCGAAGTGGTCGAGGCCCCCGATCCCGATGCCACCCCTGATCAGATCGAGCGCGAGGCCGTGGTGGCCGATGAGGGCGCGCAAGCCGAAACGCCCGTCGAAGAGCAAGAGGCCACCGCGCCCGAAGAGGCCGCCGACCAGATCGTGACCGAGGCCGAAGAACCCGCAGGCGCGCCCACGGCCTCGTTGCGCCCACCGGCGCGCCGCCCTGCGCCGCCCGCTCCTCAAGACACCGCACAACCCGCAGCCCAGCCAGAAGACACATCGGATGCGGTCGAGGATGCCCTGCGCGCCGCACTCGGCGGGGAAGACCAGCCCGCTGTGCCGCAGGGCCCGCCCCTGTCGGCAGGTGAAAAGGATGCGCTGCGTGTCGCTGTCTCTGCCTGTTGGAATGTGGGCTCGCTGTCTTCCGAGGCGCTGCGCACCACCGTTACCTTGGCCGTCGACATGGAACAATCGGGCAAGCCGATTGTCGCTTCCATCCGCTTGATCGGTTCCGAAGGCGGGTCCGACACCGCCGCGCGCCAGGCCTATGAGGCTGCCCGCCGGGCCATTATCCGCTGTGCCCGCGACGGCTATCAGCTGCCCGCCGAAAAATACGGCCAGTGGCAGGAGATCGAGATGACGTTCAATCCCGAAAGGATGCGTATCAAATGATGACCCGTGTGTTCCTTGCCCTTGTTCTGGCATTCGCCGCGGCGCAAGCCTGGGCCCAGGGCCCGTTGCGCATCGAAATCACCGAAGGTGTGATTGAACCCCTGCCCGTGGCGATCCCGAACCTGGTGCCCGAAACCGCCGAAAGCGCCCAGATGGGCCAGCAGATCAGCCGTGTGATTGCCGCTGATCTCGTCGGCACGGGCCTCTTCCGCGAGATATCCAGCGACGCCTATATCAGCCAGATCAGCGACTTTGCAGCACCCGTGCAATATGCCGACTGGAAGGCAATCAATGCCCAGGCACTGGTCACCGGCGCCGTGACTGTCTCGGGCAGCAATGTCACCGTGAAATTCCGCCTGCACGACGTGTTTTCCGACACCGAACTGGGCGACGGGTTGCAATTTGCGGGCACCACCGATGGCTGGCGCCGCATCGCGCACAAGGTGGCGGACGTGGTCTATTCCCGCATCACCGGCGAGACCGGGTATTTCGACAGCCGCGTGGTGTACGTGTCGGAAACCGGTCCCAAGGACAACCGCCGCAAGCGGCTGGCCATCATGGATTATGACGGTGCCAACGTGCAGTATCTGACCGGGTCCGAGGCGATCGTGCTCGCCCCCCGCTTTTCCGCCAATGGCGACCGCGTGCTCTATACCTCCTATGAAACCGGGTTTCCCCGCATCTACGTGCTGGATGTCGGCAGCGTGCAGCGCCGCGTCCTCGAAAGCCAGGAAGGCACCATGAGCTTTGCGCCCCGCTTTGCCCCCGACGGACAGACGGTGGTCTATTCGCTGTCGCAAGGCGCCAATACGGACATTTGGGCGATGAATGTCGGCACGGGCCAGTCGTCCCGTCTGACCAGCGCTCCGTCGATTGAAACCGCGCCCAGCTTCAGCCCCGATGGCAGCCAGATCGTGTTCGAAAGCGACCGTTCGGGCAGCCAACAGCTCTATATCATGCCCGCCACCGGCGGTGAGGCGCGGCGGATTTCCTTTGGCGAGGGGCGCTATGGCACCCCGGTCTGGAGCCCTCGTGGCGATCTGATCGCGTTCACCAAGCAGTCGAAAGGCCGGTTTCATATCGGCGTCATGCGCACTGATGGTTCCGAAGAGCGGCTGCTCACGGCCAGCTTCCTCGACGAAGGCCCCACTTGGTCCCCCAATGGCCGGGTCATCATGTTCGCCCGTGAAACCCAAGGGGCCGCAGGCCGCTCGACCCTCTATTCTGTGGACATCACCGGCCGCAATCTGCGCCCGGTGCGCACGCCCGAAGGCGGGTCCGACCCGTCCTGGGGGCCGTTGCAACGCTAGTTTTCAGCATTCTCCATCTGTGTTAAGAAATGTTAATCCTGCGATCACCCAAAGACGACAAGTCACTCAGAACGAGGCAGAGCATATGATCCGCACTTTTCCCCTGAAACCCGCCCTCCTGCTTGTTGCAGCCCTCGGCATGGCCGCCTGTACCAACGCCAGCCGCTTTGGCGACGATGTCACCAGCAGCGGTCCGCTCGATGGCACCGCCGGGCTTGCGGGCAGTGCGTCCGATCCCGCGTCGCCCGCCTATTTCCAGCAAACCGTGGGCGACCGCGTGCTCTTTGCCGTGGACCAGTCGACCCTGACGCCCCAAGGGCGCGCCACGCTGGACGGTCAAGCGGTGTGGCTGTTGCAAAACGCCGATTACACGGCGGTGATCGAAGGGCACGCCGACGAGCAGGGCACCCGTGAATACAACCTCGCCCTCGGGGCGCGTCGCGCCGATGCAGCCCGCGCCTATCTGATCAGCCAGGGCGTCCAGTCGAACCGCCTGCAAGTCGTCAGCTATGGCAAGGAGCGCCCGGTCGAAGTGTGCAGCACCGAGGCCTGCTACAGCCAGAACCGCCGCGCGGTGACGGTGCTGGCCGCCGGTCTTACAGGCTGACGCGATGCGGCGGGTACTTGGCACGGCGGCGCTGATCCTTGCGCTTGGCGCGGGCGCCAGCAGCGCGCAGGACGCGCAGACGCTGGCGGACATCCGGCAGGAAATGACTGTGCTTTACGTCGAGGTGCAGCGCCTCAAGCGCGAGCTGTCGACCACCGGCACCGCGACCAATTCCAACCTTGCCGCTGCGGGCGCGCTGGACCGGATCAACACGATCGAGGCGGAATTGCAGCGCCTTACCGCGCGCACCGAAGAGCTGGAGTTTCGCATCACGCGCATCGTCACGGACGGTACCAACCGCATCGGCGATCTGGAGTTTCGGCTTTGCGAGCTTGAGGCGGGCTGCGACATCGGCAGCCTGGGCGATACGCCGACACTGGGCGGCGCGGGGGCCGGAGCAACGCCAGCACCGACCCCGACCGTGCAACCCGAGATACAGCTCGCCGAACAGGAACGCGCCGATTTCGAGGCGGCACAAGCCGCGCTGTCCGCCAGCAACTACCGCGCTGCCGCCGACGGGTTCGAGGCATTCAACGCCACATATCCCGGCAGCCCGCTGGAAATCCTCGCCGAACTGCGCCGCGGACAGGCGCTCGAAGGGTTGGGCGATGTGCGGTCAGGGGCACGCGCTTACCTCGCAGCCTTCACGCTGGACCAGCAGGGCGAACACGCGCCCGAAGCCCTTTATCGGCTGGGCGAGGCGCTGGGGCGGCTGGGCCAGATCAATGAGGCCTGCGTGACGCTCGCCGAGGTGGCCGTGCGCTTTCCGCAAAGCGCGTCGATTGCGGATGCCCAAGCGGCCATGGCAAACTTGGCCTGTTCTTGACGTGCTTTCGGCCCCGCTGATCGATGCAATCGCCGACACAGTGGGGCCAAACCCGCCGAGCCGCATCGGCGTCGCGGTGTCGGGCGGGGGAGATTCCATCGCTTTGCTGTCGGCCATGGCGCAATATGCGGAACGCGAAAACATCGAACTGATGGTGATCACGATCGATCACGGTTTGCGCGCCGACTCGCAGCGCGAGGCCACGGTCGTCACCGATTTGTGCCTGAAACTGGGCCTGCAGCACCACCTTGAATATTGGTCGGGTTGGGACGGCTCGGGCAACCTGCAGGCAGAGGCGCGCGCGGGGCGCTACGCGCTGATGGCCGATTGGGCCTATGCCAATCAAATCACCCATATCGCGCTTGCACATACGGCCGATGATCAGGCCGAAACCGTGCTGATGCGGCTGGCGCGGGCGGCGGGTGTTGACGGGCTGAGTGCGATGTCACGCAGCAGCATGCGCGACGGCATCACCTGGGTGCGCCCGTTCTTACGCACAAGGCGCGCGACCCTGCGGCTTTACCTGCAGGCCTCGGGCCGCCAGTGGATCGAAGATCCAAGCAACAACAACCGCCAGTTCGACCGGGTACGCATGCGTGACGCGCTGACCGTTCTGGAAACCCTCGGCGTGACCGTCGACGCGCTGTGCGATGTTGCGCAACACCAGCTTGAGGCGCGCCAAGCCCTTGATTGGCAGAGTTTTTTGATTGCCCGGGACCTGGTCGAGATCGAGGCCGGCGCCGTGGTCATGACGCTCAACCGCTTTCGCGCGCAACCGGTCGAGGTCAAGCGCCGCCTGCTGGTGCACGTGATCAAGTGGCTCACCGGCGACGGCTACGGCCCGCGCCGCGATGCGGTCGGCAACGCGCTCGACGCGATTGCCACGGGCCAGACCGCGACCCTTGCCGGGTGCCAGATCACCCACGCCAAGGACCAGTTCTGGGTTCACCGCGAACATCAGGCCGTCGCCGCACTGGAAAGCCACGTGAGCGACCCATGGGACGACCGCTGGCACATCGACGGCCCCGATGACGATGATGAGATCACCGTGCGTGCCCTGGGGTTCGAGGTGCTTTCGGAAATCGACGGGTGGCGCGATCTGAACGTTCCGCGCGCGGTTTTGGCGGTCACCCCTGCCGTATGGTACAATGATCAGGTCCTGGCCGTGCCGCAGGTGATCGCGGATGATGAATGGACCGCAGAGATCGAAGACGGCAAGGACGGTTTTTTTGCCGCGCTTTTATCGCATTGAAGAAAAGCCACGCGTGTCTATCTTAACGACTAAGCTACGCACTTGGCCTATGGCAGGTCAGCATCTGGAGAAAACTCTTGGGTAACGCACGCAACATCGCCTTCTGGGTCGTCCTGTTCCTACTGATCCTGGCGCTTTTCAATCTCTTCTCGGGCGGCGGCAACACGCTGCAAAGCCGCGAGATGAGCTATTCCGAATTCGTCGGCGCGGTCGAGGATGGCGCCGTGTCCAATGTGGTTCTTGACGGCGAACAGGTCCGCTTTCGCCAAGGCAACAGCGACTTTGTCACCATCAAGCCCGAGGATGCCTCGATCACCGAACTGCTGATCGCCAATGATGTCCCCGTGCAGGTCGAACCGCAGCAACAGTCTGGGTTCCAGACGTTTATCGTGTCGCTGCTTCCGTTCCTGCTGCTGATCGGTGTCTGGGTCTACTTCATGAACCGGATGCAGGGCGGTGGCAAAGGTGGTGCCATGGGCTTTGGCAAGTCCAAGGCCAAGATGCTGACCGAAAAGCATGGGCGCGTGACTTTTGACGATGTCGCCGGCATCGATGAGGCCAAGGAAGAGCTTGAAGAAATTGTCGAATTCCTGCGCAACCCGCAGAAATTCTCGCGTCTGGGCGGCAAGATCCCTAAGGGTGCATTGCTTGTGGGCCCTCCGGGCACCGGTAAAACGCTGCTTGCCCGCGCCATCGCGGGTGAGGCGGGCGTGCCGTTCTTCACCATTTCCGGTTCCGACTTTGTCGAAATGTTCGTCGGTGTGGGTGCATCGCGCGTGCGCGACATGTTCGAGCAGGCCAAGAAAAACGCGCCGTGTATCGTGTTCATCGACGAAATTGACGCCGTGGGTCGCCACCGTGGTGCCGGTTACGGCGGCGGCAATGATGAACGTGAACAAACGCTCAACCAGTTGCTGGTCGAAATGGACGGGTTCGAGGCGAACGAAGGTGTGATCATCATCGCCGCCACCAACCGCAAGGACGTGCTTGACCCCGCGCTGCTGCGTCCGGGCCGGTTTGACCGTCAGGTCACCGTCGGTAACCCCGACATCAAGGGCCGGGAAAAGATCCTGGGCGTACACGCCCGCAAGACCCCGCTCGGCCCCGATGTCGATCTGCGCATCATCGCGCGCGGCACACCGGGCTTCTCCGGTGCCGATCTCGCCAACCTCGTGAACGAGGCGGCGCTGATGGCGGCGCGTGTGGGTCGGCGGTTTGTCACCATGCTCGATTTCGAGGCGGCCAAGGACAAGGTCATGATGGGCCCCGAACGCCGGTCGATGGTGATGACGCAAGAGCAAAAGGAAATGACCGCCTATCACGAGGCTGGTCACGCTCTGGTGGGCCACAAGCTGCCCAAATGCGACCCGGTCTACAAGGCGACGATTATACCGCGCGGTGGTGCGTTGGGCATGG
>JBCBCR010000136.1:0-9333 GCA_038530495.1 Pseudomonadota bacterium
GAGCTGGGAAAATCCGGCAAGGATATCGCCACGGCCAAGGCGCTCGCCTCGGAATTCCTTGTCACTTTTGCATCCGACCGGGTCACTTTTGCCAACGGGTTCACGCCCGTGACCGGGATCGGTTTTGGCTGCGTGTTGATCGCACGGACGGTGTTCGAGAAAATCATTGCCAAGGGGATGGCGCCGAAAATCCATGACCCGACCGCGGGACAATTCGACATCGGCGAACACTACCACGACTTTTTCCGCCCGATCCCGGTCCAGGCCGACACCCCGCTGTCCGAGGACCTGTCGTTCTGTAAACGCGCCTGCGACACGGGCGAGGTCGAAATCATGGGATATATCGGCCCCGGGGTCTACCACACAGGTGATTTCAACTATTCAGCGCCCTATGACCGGGTGCTTCGAGACCTCATGCAAAACACCCAAAACGACTAGCGCGCACCCCTCTCACACGGCCCGGAATGGCGGGTTTCTTTTGGATGCACCTCCGCGTGCACTTCGTCAGACAGAGATACATGAAAGTCTTCATCGCCAGCCCGTTTTCAAATCCGACCTGCACATCTGACTATGCCGTCAGCCTTGTCGCACTGACCCAGGTCCTGTCCAAAGCGCACATTCCCTTTGAATACTACACCGTTATCTCTTCGGACATTGTGCTGAACCGCAACGTTGCGGCGCACCGTTTCCTTGCAGATCCGGACGCAACACATCTGGTCATGCTGGATACGGATATGCGGATCGAAAACCGGGTGTTCCAGCACTTCTTGGACAGCGGCCACCCGTTCATGGGCGCGGTTTATTCCCGCCGAAAGATCAATCTGCAAAAGTTCCACGAAATGGCCCAGGCCGGGAAGGACGCCGCAACAGCCAAAGCTCTGGCGTCCGATTTCATCGTTGAATTTCCATCGACCACCGTGTCGTTCGCCAATCACTTTACCCCCGTTTCAGGGATCGGGTTTGGATGTGTGATGATCGCCCGCGCGGTGTTCGAAGAACTGATCGAACAAGGGCTGGCACCACTGATCACGGACAGGATGTCGGAGCAATTCGGGATCGGCGACACATACCACGACTTTTTTCGGATCAATCGGCGGGACGATGGCAGCTACGAATCCGAGGACATCGCGTTTTGCCGCCGAACGCTGCAGACGCAGAAATTTGACATCATGGGCTACATCGGCCCCGGCGTGTATCACACGGGTCAATTCCACTATTCCACGGCCTATGACCTCGTGCTGAAGGATCTGATGTGATGTCGTCCCCTGCCTGCGGGCCCGCGTCATGAAAATCTATTGTGCCAGCCCGTCGGCCACCGACTTTTGCCATCTGGGGTATGCCAGAACCCTCGCGCACCTGTTCGAAGTTCTGGCCACGCGTGACATCCCGTTCAGCTACCACGCGATCCGGTCTTCTGACGTTGTGCTAAACCGAAATTCCATCGCGCACCGCTTTTTGCACGACACCGATGCCACCCACCTGATGATGCTCGACACCGACATGGAGATCGAGCCACAGGTCTTTGGCCGGTTTTTGGATCGCGATCACCCTTTTGTCGGTGCGGTCTATTCCCGGCGCAAACTTGATCTCGACGCGTTTCATGCCCACGCACGCTCCGGCGTCGACGTGGCCACGGCCAAGGCGCTCGCTTCCGACTTTCCGGTCCACCTGCCGGATGGCACGTTGCACTTTGCAGACGGATTTGTGCCCGTCACCGGGATCGGCATGGGCTGCGTCCTGATTGCGCGCACGGTGTTCGACACAATTGCAAACGCGGGCGGCGCGGCGGAAATCGACGATGACCTTGGCGCCCTGACCGGCGTCGGGACGCGCTACCGGGACTATTTCGGCCTGATCCGCGGCGCAAACGGTGCCTACCTGTCCGAAGACCTGTCCTTTTGTAAACGCGCGGTGGACACCGGCGCGGTCGAGATCATGGGATATATCGGCCCGGGCGTGCACCATCTGGGCCAGTTCCGCTATTCCGGCGCGTTCGAACACGTGCTCAAAGCGGCTTCGGACACCCAGAAAAACTGACCTGCGCAACGAAAAACCGCGCGCCCGGATCGGGGCGCGCGGCAGTGTTCGGATTGTCGAACGGCTCAGCCGTCTTCGCTGGACGACACAAAGCTGTCGGGCGTCGGGTCCACCGCCTCTTTGCTTTCAGGCGGCAGGAAGGAGCCGATGAAGACAAAAAGGTAGATGAACAGGATCGGCCCGGCGAACACGGTAAAGGCAAAGAAGCCGCCGCGCAGAAACTGCATCATGATGTCAGCCCGCATCCGATCGGCACGGGTGTTCGTGCCGGTCGATGTTGGGACGTCCTGATCAAGGGAATCGTTCATGTCAGCCTCTCCTTAGTTCAGCGGTGCGTAGCCGTGGATCTGTGCCCAGGCATACCAGTCGTCAACCACTGTACCGGTCAAAAGGATCCCGATCCCGCCTGTCAGGGTGGTCAGCACCGCAAACCACCAGGCCCAGCGGTGAATCCCCTCCATGGTCGCGTTGAACCCCATGGTCCAGCGCCAGAACAGGGCCGCACGTTCCGTGGCTGTGCCACGGTCGGCGATCTGGTCCAGCTCGCGATCCCCGCCATAGCGGCTGACCGCCAGGATGGTCGCCCCGTGCATCGCAAAGAGCAGCGTGGAGCCATAAAGGAACACGATCGAAAGCGCGTGGAACGGGTTGTAGAACAGGTTCCCGTAAAAGACCGAGAAGTTCATGGTCCAATCAAGGTGACTGAAGATCCCGTACGGCACCGCCTCGGACCAGCTGCCCATAAAGATCGGGCGAATGAGACCCAGCACAAGGAACAGCCAGATCGCCGATCCAAAGGCCCAGAACACGTGCTTGCCCATCTTCTGCATGCGCGCCAGATCCCAGGCCCGCGCCCACCAGGCCATCACCGACACCAGCAGGAAGAAGCTGGCAATCAGCCAATACCCTCCTTCGGCCAGCGGCGCAAAGCCAAGGCCATAGTCAACGGGCGGCGGATCAAGCGAGAAGTAGAACAGATCTCGGGCAAAAACCCCGGGATTGTACCCCGCCTGCCCCCAGTACCACATGCCCACCATGGTGAACCAGATGGTCCCGGCCAAAAGGCCAATCACCCCAAAGGTCCCGAGGTAGAAAGGGCCAAGCTGCGCGTTGCCGAACCAGCCCGCCAGCAGGGAAAAGCTGGCGCCCTTGGTGCGGTCCCGCAGGTCGACGTCCTCGACCATGCCCATCTCGGGCGGGCCTTGCACCTGAACCTGGGTGAAGATGTTTTGATAGTTAGCCATTGACGCCTCCTTCCAGGTCGATCCAGAACGGCAGGTCCACATACCAGTACCACCAGTTGGCCCATGCATCGAACCAGACCGTGCCGGATATCACGATGCACACCGCCGACCAGAACCCGGCATTAAGCGCCAGAAGCAGTCCCAGACGGTGAATACCAAGCGGCCCGATCGAATAGCCGATAAAGTCACGAAAGAACGTGTCCTCGTGCTCGGGGCTGCGCATCTCGTTGCCCTTTTCCGGGTTGGCCGCCGACAGGATCAGCGATCCGTGCAACGCAAGCGCCAGAGTTGTGGTAAAGAACAGCGACACCGCCAGCATATGCGCCGGGTTGTAGTGGAAGTTGCCATAAGCATAGCCCACGTTGTTCACCCAATCGAGGTGGCTCCAGATTCCGTACGGGAACCCATGCCCCCACGCGCCCATCAGGACCGGGCGGATCACCACCAGCGTGGTATAGGCAAAAATCGCGACACTGAACGCAAAGGGCACGTGATACCCCATGCCGAGCTTGCGACAGATCTCAACCTCGCGAAGCGCCCAAGAGATGAACGCACCATGCGCGCAGATCGTGATCAGCTGCCACAACCCACCTTCCAGAAGCGGGGCGGCACCCAGACCAACCTCCAATTCCGGCGGTTCGATCGAGATCAACCACGGGTTCCACGTGTCCCCCATGGCTGCGCCATAGAAAATCAAGAATGTGCCGAGCAACGCGAAAAACGTTCCCACGACACCAAAGAAACCGACGTAGAAAGGCCCAAACCAGAAGTCGAAGAGATCCCCTCCGACCAATGTGCCACCTCTCACGCGGTACTTTCGCTCGAACGTGAGCAAAGCCATCGTTCCCTCCTTTGTGGCGCGCCTGCGCCGTCTGGGCCTGCCACATGGCGGTGGCAGTGTTAGGTTGCGCCGGACCGCGGGCGCAGGGCCGCGGCTTGGCTCTCGGGGGCGGATGCCGCGACGGGCAGGCGGCGATGCCTTGGCCCAAAACGGTCACCCTATGTGAGAAACGGCAGCTTGCTCGTCTTCACGCACGAACCGTAAGGTCCGCGACCAAAACCGCGCGATCTGCACTGCTCTGCGGGGCTTGCCCACCCGCATGTCCACTGACCGATGCAGGCAAAGCCTGCGGTCGGACGCGCAATGCAACGCGATCTTGGTGCTGTTAGGGTAAAACCGTGGCTACTTTTGTCAACCTGAATTTACACTTAGTGTAATATCCTTCTTACAATTCAGGCGTATCCGCCAGCAGCGCCGCAAAGGCTGCAATATTGTCCTTACCAAAGCTGCTCAGACCGAACTCGGCGCGCGTGACAGGGTCATAAACCGACAACCGGTTGGGCGCGCGGCGACGCAGGTGAATCGGCCCTTCCAGCGGCACACCGCTCTTGATCCGCTGCCGTTCAACGACTCGGGCAATCGTGGTGATAAACACCGCCTCACCTTTGGCGAATTCGGCGATGGGCTGCCCATCTGCCCCGGTAATCGTGGCTTCGCCGGTGATCGCGCCATCAACCCGCATGATCCGCTCGGCCAAAATCTCGGTCTGCGTGACCTGCCGCACCGCGCCATCATCGGTCAGCGTGGACACGGTGACGATGCCCAGCACCAAGACCAGCAAGCCTGCGACCAAAAGGCCCGGCAAGGGCAAAGCCCAGCTGCGTTCCGGTGTCTCTGTCTGTGCCATATTGACGCCTCCTGTGCGGTCCGCGGGCGCAGTCGACGGCGTGCTGCACCCTGTGGCGCGTCGAAAGAGGCTAAAATTCGCCGAAACGATTCGAGAATCCGCCCGAGTTGACGCTTCTGCAGTCCAATGTGTCACTTTTAGTTGACAGTGTCGATGAAATTTGACGTGGATCACCACCACGTTAACCGCAGCGAAAGAACTGGTCGCTGCGCGATCTACACCTATATATGCCTCGCGATGCGAACGAAAACCAACAGAGGTTCAGAAATGAATAATTCAACATCCCGCCGTACTTTCCTGGTCAGCACAGCAGCGATGACCTTGCTGCCCGCGCTTCCGGCACTGGCGGACGGCCACAGCCCCACCGTGGTCGAGATGGTCAACGTCCACCCCGAGAACAAGCGCCTGCGCAACGCATTCTACCCGCGCGTTCTCGCGGTTGAGGCCGGCACCACGGTGAAATTCCAGTCCACCGACCGCGGCCACAACTCGGCAGCGATCGACGGCATGATCCCCGAAAGCGTCGAAGCCTGGGACGGCAAGATCAATGACGACATCGAAGTGACCTTCGACACCCCCGGTGTCTATGGCTACAAGTGCACGCCGCACGTAGCGTCGGGCATGGTCGCGCTGATCTTCGTCAAGGGCGAAGGCATGCTGGACAACCTCGAAGCGGCCCAGGGCGTGCGCCAGCGCGGCAAAGCCAAGGCGACCTTCGAGGATCTGTGGGAAGAGGCCGCTGAAATGGGCCTGCTGGACGAGTCCGCAGCCTAAACAGCGCTTGATCTGATCGAGATTGCACAGTGATCACCCGGGTCGCATATCGCGCGTGCGTCGCGCTCATCGCACTGCTCCTTTTGGCGCAGACCGCGGTCGCGCGCGACATGACCCTGGTGATCCAGCGCCTCGAGCACAGCACTGAAATCTACGTGTCGGCGGATGCGCCGACACTGTTTACTGCCTTCGCCGCCGACCCGACCGTTGTGCCGATGACCGGTCCGCACATCGACTTTGACGCCTTTTTCGAAGGCACGTGGGATGTGGGTGACGCATTGCTTGCTGACACGGATGTGACCATCGCCGGATCCGACGCCGGGTTCGAGGCGATGTCTTTCATGCTTCACCCGATATCCGAAAAGCTGCCCTTGCGCACACGGATCGACGGTATGGTTGCAATGAGCGTGTGCAACACGATTGAACCGGGCGCGCAATATCTGCTCGACGATCTGCAGGCGTATGTTGGCTATTTCTCGGACCATGGGTCTGACGACAGCGCGATTGAATTTCGCCTGCCGGAAACGCCACACGCCGAGATTGTTCTACAAGTCTACGATATCACGCCCGAAGGGTTCATCCATGAATACCAGCGCACCATCGCCGCCGGTGAACCCATCAGCTTTGACCTTCCGGCCCAGCCAAACCTGAACCTCGCGCTGCTCAGTTCCGTCGGCCTGATGTTCCTTGGTATCTGCGGTGCCATTGCCGTGCTCATGGCCGCCGCCCGCACCCGCCGCACCTGACCCGAATTTCGCTTGCAGGGTGGCCGCGCAGCCGCTAAATGATGCGCCGCTGCCTCAATAGCTCAGCTGGTAGAGCAGGTCCTTCGTAAGGACAAGGTCGGGGGTTCGAGTCCCTCTTGAGGCACCACAGGCTCTTCCAAAGGAAGATGCCAAAGCTCTCGCACAACTTGCAGGCAGCAGCTGTTTTCTAAAGGAAAACGACGAGAGCCCGCGTTCGTGGTTTTTCTTTCTCCCGCACCAGCACCATTCCTATGAATGACACCGAAGCGTTCGCAACTCGCGCAGGCGGCGGTTGTTTGAACAGGTCTCTGAAGAGAACGGGCGTTCGCATTTCGGCCCTCAGGTGCATCACTTGCCTTTGCGCTTGTCGGATCGTTTGCGCCAGACGCATCCCGTCGCGCCCGGGTTTCAAATCCGGGCCTGCTGACGGGCGCCGATCAGGCAGTCCATCTTGGAAAACAGCTTGTCCGACAGGACCGCCTCGCGACCAGCGAACTCGAACCGTGTGACATCGGTTCGCATTGGTGCCACGCGCGGTGTGCGCTGCGGCTGTGCCATCGGTTTCACGTTCATCTCGAGCATCCGCAAAAATCCGGCCCGCGACGGGACCAAGTCGTCAGTGTAACCCACTTGCTCGATTTCGATGTTGGCTTGCACCTGTGCGATCCCGTCCGGGGAAATCGTCGTGCTTTCAAAGAGCCGGGTCAGATCACCCACCAGTTGGTCCAGATGCACCAGGTCACGATCCAGAACCTGCACCGCGATACGCGAATCCGGCGTGATGCCAAACAGCCGCTCCTTGAACAGCGGATGCCCATCCAACTGCGCGCGAATGGCCCGCAACAAGAGGATCACGGTGGTCGCCCCCCACGTGTCCGCGACCCAATCGCCGCTCTTGACCTTGATCAACAAGATTTGCTTCGTCGGGTTGCACTCGCGCATCGCGTCACAGACACAGATCTCGCGATAAAACGACGCCCAGTTCAGAAACCCGGTTTCCGGGTCGTTCCGCGCCGCTGCGCGCAACGATGCCTCGATGCTCACCTGGTTGCGTTGCGCGGCCAGCGCGACGGCGCCAATCGGCACCGACACGGCATAGGCCACCACCAACAAAGGGGCCGCGTTGGTGTAAAACCACCACGCGATGCGCGCCTCAAGCAGCAGCCCCGCAACCATCGTGGACATGCCCAGAACCGTCAGCGCGCCAATGTGAAACCAACGCAGAAACACCACGCGCTGCACCCAGTAGGACCACGCGATGCCAAACCCGCCAGCCAGTCCGATGGCGGCAATCCCGGACACCATGCCAGCCCCGCCGATGGAATAGCGGGTGCAGGCGGCAATCAGGATGGTGATCGACGCACCGCGCCACCCCAGGAAAGCACCCGCCAGCAGGACCGGCACATTGCGCAAGTCGATGATCACGCCCGGCATAGCCTCGAACGGGTTTTGCAACTGCAGGAATGACACCAGCCCGAAACACAAACCCAGCAGCGTCTGCTTCGTGGCCAGGTTCAGCGTGTGCCGGCTGAGCGTGCCAAAGATATGCGCCAGCCCCAAAAGCAGCGCCATAGACGTGAATACGTCTGCGACCAAGTCTAAAAGCATGTTTTACCCACCTTTGCATGCCATTTGGACGCCTCTGTAGATGCGCATCACTTAACAAATCTCTAAACGGGACAGATCGCGCGGGCACTTTGCGCCGGGTCAGCGCCCGTTCGATCGACTCTTGCAAGTCATCGGCTGACACCGGCTTCATCAGCATCACGTCATCCGGGCCGATCGCATTGTCCTCGCGGATCGCTTCGGGCGCACAACCGGACATGAACACCACCCGCAGTTCCGGATGGGTCCGCCGCAGGGCGGCGGCCAGATGTGCGCCCTGCACCGCGTTTGGAATCACCACATCGGTGCTCCAGATCACAGGCTGCCGCCGCGCTTCGCCGCCGTGATGGCGCAATCGACCCGTCATGACGACCCTTTCACAGGCCGGCATCGCCCTCTGCCTCTTGCAAAGGTTCAAGAGTGCAAAGGATAATTGCCAGCAGACTGTTGAAATGATGCGCGCCAGCGGCAGGGTCAACGCAGCGCCCCTTTTCACGACCACACCCCAAAAGGTTGGCAAGCCAGCGTCGCAGCGCAGGCCAGATCGACAAACGGCGCCACAACTGTAGTCCGCCTTACGAAAAGCGGCGGCAGCACCGACCCTGGATTGCAAACGCGCGCCGCAAAATCGGAAAGGGTTCTCAAATAGGCGGCACGCGCGCCCGTTGGGCACCTTTGCGGTCGCGTTGCTCGCCCCCTTGGCCTATATCGGCGCGGATGCAGGACCACGCAAACACACCCACCGCCGATCTCAGGGTCGAATTCGGCACCCGTCCCAAGGCACCGCCCCTACCCGACGTCACGCCGGCGCAGCGGGCAAAAGGGCGCGGACTGGCCGCGATCCACGCGCATTACCTCCGTGATATGGCCCGCATCGCAATGGTCATCGACCGGATCGAGGCGGGCGACACCCCGCCCGCCCATCTGGCGCAAATCGTGCTGGCCGCCGACATGACGCAAAACCTGCGCGCCTTTGGCAGCCTGTGCGGGCAGGGCTGCCAGATGCTGATGATGCATCACAACATCGAAGAATCCCACATGTTCCCCGAGATCGAAGGCAAGGCGACGCTCTTCGCTACTCTCATCGCGAGATTGCGGGCCGAGCACGAGGTCGTGCACACACTGCTCGACCGGCTCGCCGACTGTGCGACCCGCCTGACCGAGAAACCCGACGCCGCCGGTTTCGCCGAAACCCGCGCCACCTTTGACGCGCTCCATCGCGCCATCGCCAGCCATTTC
>JBCBCR010000137.1:0-9229 GCA_038530495.1 Pseudomonadota bacterium
CAGAAATTCAGTCTGCAATCGACACCGCCTTGGCGCAGGTCAATGCGGCCATGTCAAACTGGTCGGAGACGTCTGAAATCTCGCGTTTCAACGCCGATGACGCGCCCACCGTGTTGTCGCCGGAACTGGCCGAAGTGATGGACGCGGCCGAGGCCGTGAACGCCGCAAGCGAGGGCACGTTCGACACCACGATGGGTCCGCTGATCGAGCTGTGGGGCTTTGGCGCGCCGGGCAAGGCGCAGATGCCCAGCGAAGCAGCGATTGCTGCGGCTCAGGCCCGTTCCGGTCATGCCAACACCCTGCGCATCGGTGCCGGCGCAATGGAGAAACAGCAGGCGGACGCACAGGTCTATCTCGCCGCGATTGGGAAGGGATATGGCGCAGACCACATCGGCCGCGCGCTCGAGGCGCTGGGGGTCACCGACTACATGGTTGAGATTGGTGGCGATCTCTATGCCGCGGGTCGCAATCCTGATGGGATGCCATGGCAGATCGGCGTCGAAACGCCGGATGCGCGGGACCGGTCGGTCATGGACGTGGTCGGTGTGTCCGGCCTCGGCATGGCGTCGTCAGGTGACTATCGCAACTACTACGAACAGAACGGCCAGCGCTATTCGCACGTGATCGACCCGTCGACCGGTCGCCCGATCACGCACACCACGGCCTCGGCCACGGTGCTCGCTGAAAACGCTATGCTGGCAGATGCCTGGGCAACCGCGATGCTGACACTGGGCCGCGACCGTGGCATGGCCATTGCGGAACGCGAAGGGCTTGCCGTGATGTTCGTCGAACGCGACAGGGACGCGACCGACATGCAGTTCAAGATGTCCCGCAGCCCGCGGTTCGAGGCGCTGACCGCCTAACACAGGAGCGCAGCCAGATGGCGACGTTCGCACTGACATTTGTTCTTTTGCTTTTGATCATGCTGGGCATGGCGCTTGGCGTGATCTTGATGAACAAGCGGATCAAGGGCAGCTGCGGTGGACTAAACGCCATTGGCGATGCGGACCAATGTCTGGTCTGCAACAAGGAAATCGACCCCAACTCGCCCCTGCGCGAGCGTCTGCAATGTCCGCGTGCCCGCAAGATGATGGAGCGCGCGGGCCTTGAGGTCGACGCGCCTTAACCGCCAGCGCGCATCGGCACAAAGCCGAGGATCAGCAGCCCGCAAGCGGCAAGCATCCCGAACACCCACAGCTGCCAACGCGGCCCTTCGGCCTTCCACACGCGGCGATAGCTGTGCCCCATCAGGCAGGCGACCACAAAAATCAGGGTGGCCGAAAGTGGGGTTAATGTCAGCTCGGGCAAAATTTTCTCCTGATCGCGGTTTCTTCGGCTAACCTAGGGGTCCAAGACCTGAAAAGGAGAGCCTCATGCCCGCCTCATACCAAGCGCCCATGCGCGGTGACAGCACCAAACAAGCCTCAAGCAGTCAAAGCACGTCCAGCAATATGGCTGCAGGCACCGTGACGGTCGGCAACCTGCTGGCCCAAAAGGATGGCAACGTGATCTCCATCGAACCGGGCGAGACTTTGCACCACGCGGTCGAGTTGCTGCGGGACCATCGCATTGGCGCGCTTGTGGTGACTGAAGGTGGCGCATTGGCCGGTATTCTGTCGGAACGCGACATCGTGCGGAAGCTGGCGGAAACGCCGGGTCAGACCCTGCCGCAAAAGGTCGGGGACGTGATGACCCGCAAGGTCGAAACCTGTGGCGCCGAAGAACCCGTGATCTCGGTCTTGAAGCGCATGACAGCTGGGCGGTTTCGCCACATGCCGGTGGTCGACGGCAGCCGCCTTGTCGGCATGGTCACCATCGGGGACGTGGTGAATTATCGCCTGAACGAACTGGAATACGAGGCGCTCCAGCTCAAGCAATTGATCGTCGGCTGACCTTGCGCTTGTGCGCCGAAAGGCGCATGGGCGTGACATGCAGTCACCCGCCACGTCACACCGCCCGGGCCGCGCCATTGGGCTCAAGCTTTGCGCAGTGCTGCTGTTCACCATCATGGCCGCGATGATCAAGGCAGCGACCACCGAGGTGCCACCCGGACAGGCCGTGTTCTTTCGTGCCTCCTGCGCCATTCCGGTGATCATCGGCTGGGTCTGGGCACGTGGTGAGCTGCGCCACGCGCTGATCCCGCAAAACCTCATGGGCCACGTCTGGCGCGGGCTGTTCGGAACGTCGGCGATGGCGCTGGCCTTTGCGGCGCTGGGCATGCTTCCGCTGCCCGAGGTGACGGCGATCGGCTACGCCACCCCGCTCTTTGCGGTGATCCTTGCGGCGGTGATGCTGGGCGAACGGGTGCGGTTCGTGCGGATCGGCGCCGTGGCGCTGGGCCTGGTCGGGGTGACCATCGTGATCTGGCCGCGCCTGTCCGTTGGTGCCGATGCGCTTAGCACCGCGGGCACCATTGGGGCCATCTGCGCGCTGGTGTCGGCCATGTTGCGCGCGCTCGTGCAGATCCATGTGCGCACGCTTGTCAAAACGGAACATACGGCGGCCATCGTGTTCTACTTCGCCGTCACCGCCAGCTGCCTCAGCCTGCTGAGCCTGCCATTCGGATGGGTGATGCCCAGCCTCTGGGCCTTTAGCCTCGTGGCCGGGGCCGGGATGATCGGCGCCGTGGCGCAGATCCTTGTCACGTCCGCTTACCGTTTCGGACCCGCGTCGATGTTGGCGCCATTTGATTACGTGTCCCTGATCTTTGCCGCGATCATCGGCTATGCGATTTTCTCGGAGTTCCCCACGGGGACCATGGTCATCGGGGCTGTGCTGGTGACGCTGGGCGGTGTGCTGATCATCTGGCGCGAGCGGCAATTGGGGATGGAACGCGGCAACGCCCGGTCCGTCAGCGATCCGAAAGGATAGCAAAACGCCCGCGCGAACAAACGGGCGGGCGTTCATTTTATAGCTGTGATCGCGGGGTCAAGCCCGCACGAGCGCCTCGTAATCCTCGGACACCTGTCGGCACAGTGCCCCAACTTCAAAGTTGTAATCACCGATCTGGCCGACGGGCGTCACCTCTGCTGCGGTGCCGGTCAGCCAGCACTGTTCGAAGCCTTCCAGTTCCTCGGGCAGGATCACGCGCTCATGCACCTTGATCTGGCGGTCTTGCAGCCTGCTGATCACCGTCTGGCGCGTCAGCCCGTTCAGGAACACGTCGGCCTTTGGGGTATGCACTTCGCCATCCTTGACGAAAAAGATGTTGGCACCCGTGCACTCGGCGACATAGCCGCGGTAGTCCATGAACAGCGCGTCCGAGCATCCCTTGGCCTCGGCGGCGTGTTTCGACGTGGTGCAGATCATGTAGAGGCCCGCCGCCTTGGCGTGCACCGGGGCGGTTTCCGGGCTGGGGCGCTTCCACTTGGCGATGTCGATCTTGGCGCCCTTGTACTTGGCGTCGCCATAGTAGCTGCCCCATTCCCATGCGGCGATGGCGACCTGCACCGGGTTGCGGGCGGATGCGACGCCCATGTCCTCGCCCGCGCCGCGCCAAGCCACTGCACGCACATACGCGTCGGTCAGTCCGTTGACGGTCAGCACTTCCTGCTTTGCGGCCTCGATCTCGTCCACGGTGTAGGGGATTTCGAAATCCAGTTCGGAGGCGGAGAAATGCAGGCGCTCGGAATGCTGGCGGCTGAGGAAGATCTTGCCGTTATAGGCCCGCTCACCTTCGAACACCGACGACGCATAGTGCATCGCGTGGGTCAGTACGTGCACTTCGGCCTTGCGCCAATCGACCATCTGGCCGTTCATCCAGATTTTTCCGTCGCGATCGTCGTATCCAGCCATGAGAGCCTCCCAATTTGCGAAAATTGCGCCAATACGTCCGATGCGGACATAAAGTTGCGCAAAACCTGCGATTCGATATCGCTTCGCTCTTGGAATGTCAACAAGACTGACATAAAATGAACCACGAAGGGCAAGTCAGGTGACGGGGATATGGCGGACGGACGGACAGGGCACGGCGAAAGCCTGCTGTATCTGACAGACGAACAACTGCGTCAGGGGATCGAGGCGATGTTCTTTGCCTATCGCGGCTTTACCGCCGATCCCGACCGCATCCTGAGCGACATGGCATATGGTCGGGCGCATCACCGCGCGGTGCACTTTATCAACCGCGCGCCGGGGACCACGGTCAACAATCTGCTCAACATCCTTGGCGTGACCAAACAGTCGCTGAACCGTGTGTTGCGTACCTTGATCGAGGACGGGTTGGTCGAAAGCCACGTGGGCAAGGTCGATAAACGCGAGCGCCACCTCTATCTGACCGAAACCGGGGCCGCGCTGGAACAGAAACTGTCTGATGCACAACGCGCCCGTATGCGCGCCGCCTTTCGCGATGCTGGGCCCGAAGCGGTGGCGGGCTTCCGCACCGTGCTCGAAGCGATGATGGACAGCGAATTGCGCGGCGCTTACACACGTCTCAAGGAAAGCGGGACGTGATGGAATTCGACACCCACCTGTTGATCGTCGACGATGATGAGCGCATTCGCACGCTCTTGCAGAAATTCCTCATGCGCAATGGTTTTCTGGTCAGTGCGGCACGTGATGCGGCCCATGCGCGGCGGGTGCTGGCAGGGCTGGATTTCGATCTGATCGTGATGGACGTGATGATGCCCGGCGAAGACGGGCTCAGCCTGTGCCGGTCCCTGCGCGAGGTGATGGCGACGCCGATCCTGCTGCTCACGGCCAAGGGCGAAACCGACGACCGGATCGAGGGGCTGGAGGCAGGCGCCGACGACTACCTCGCCAAACCGTTCGAACCCAAGGAACTGCTGCTGCGCATCAATGCGATCCTGCGGCGCGTACCTGACGTGGCCCCGGAAGAGGCGCAGCCCAAAATCCTGTCGCTGGGTCCCATCCGCTACGACACTGAACGCGGCGAGATGTGGCAGGGCGAAGAACTGGTGCGTCTGACCGCGACCGAGATGCAGTTGATGAAGCTGTTTTCCGCTAACCCGGGCGAAGCGATCAGCCGCGCCAAGCTGGTCGAAGACTTGGGCCGCGACCGGGGGCAGGCGCAGGAACGTGCCGTCGACGTTCAGATCACGCGGCTGCGCCGCAAGATCGAGGCCGACCCGAAACAGCCCCGTTATCTGCAAACCGTGCGGGGCGCGGGGTACATGCTGGCACCGGACTAGACCGTATGGCGGGGTTCATCCCGCCACGCTTTGGGAAACATCATGACTACTGCACTTTTGACCCACGCCGATGGCTTGCTGCACCACGTGCCTGCGGGCATGCCGGAACAGGTTGCGCGGCTCGCCTATATCCAGCGCGCGCTGGAAGACCTTGATTTGCTGCGCGTTGAACCCCCGATTGCCGATGACGCCGACATCGTGCGCTGCCATCCACAACGCTACATCGACGACATCCGCGCCCGTATCCCGAACGACGGGTTCGTGGGGCTGGATATCGGAACGGATGACGAAACCTTTGTGTCGCCGACCTCGGCAGGCGCGGTGTGGCGCGGGGCCGGTGGTGCGGTCAAGGCGGTGGACATGGTGCTGGCCGGTGAGACCCAAAACGCCTTTGTCGCCATGCGCCCGCCCGGGCACCATGCCGAGGCGGAAAAACCCATGGGATTCTGCATCTTTGGCAACGTGGCGATTGCCGCCAAACGCGCGCTGGATCACCACGGTCTCGACCGCGTGGCCATTGTGGATTTCGACGTGCACCACGGCAACGGGACGCAGGCGCTGTTGCAGAACGATCCCCGCGCGCTGGTGGTCACGTCGCAGCAGATGCCGCTTTGGCCCGGCACGGGTGAGGCATCGGATCGCGGACCACACGGCACCGTCCTGAACCTGCCGCTTGCCCCCGGTACAGACGGCAATCATGCCATCGCCGAATACCGGACCAAGGTGTTGCCTGCACTACACGCGCACGCCCCCGATCTCATTCTGATTTCCGCCGGGTTCGACGCGCATCAGGACGATCCGCTGGCGCAACTCAACTGGTCCGTGGACACTTACACCACCCTCACCAACATGCTCTGCGAGGCGGCGCAAACGCTTTGCGGCGGTCGGGTGGTCTCGGTCCTCGAAGGGGGCTATGATCTGGATGCGCTGGCGGCATGTGCCCGCGCCCACGTGCAATCGCTGATGAAGGCCACCACATGACCGACCGCCCCGTTGAAGAAATGAGTTTCGAAGAAGCCATGGCCGAGCTGGAGCAGGTGCTGGGGCAGTTGGAACGCGGCGACGTGGCGCTTGAAGCGTTGATTGCGCTTTATGAACGCGGTGCGGCGCTCAAGGCGCGGTGCGAGACCAAGCTGAAAGAGGCCGAGGAAAAGGTCGCCGCCATCACGTTGGATGCCGATGGCAACCCCGCCGGGCTTAAACCCGTCGACGGCCTCTGAATGTTTGCCGAACGGCTTGGCGCTGCGGGCGACGCGATCCAGGCGCAGTTTGACCATGTGCTAGGCGCGCTGGAACCGCTGCCAATTGTGCAGGCCATGGCCCATGCGACACTGGGCGGCAAACGCCTGCGCGGGTTCATGGTGCTGGAAAGCGCGCGGTTGCACGGCGTCGATCAGGCACACGCAATCTGGCCTGCCACCGCGATCGAGGCGCTGCACGCCTATTCGCTGGTCCACGACGATCTGCCCTGCATGGACGACGACGATCTGCGCCGCGGTCTGCCCACGGTACACGTGAAATGGGACGAGGCCACCGCGGTGCTGGCCGGTGACGCGCTGCAAACCCTCGCCTTTGAACTGGCGGCCCACCCCGATGCGGGAAATGCCACGGTGCGCGCCGATCTGGCGCGGTCGCTGGCCCAGGCGTCAGGCGCGCAAGGTATGGTGTTGGGCCAGGCGCTGGACATCGCGGCGGAAACAGCTAGCGAGCCGCTGACACTCGATGAAATCATCCGCCTGCAACGCGGCAAAACCGGCGCTCTGATTGAATGGGCTGCGACCGCGGGAGCGCGTCTGGCGCAGGCGGATATTGCGCCGTTGGAGACCTATGCGCGCGCGCTGGGCCTTGCTTTTCAGATCGCCGATGATGTGCTGGACGTGACCTCTGACACGGAGACGATGGGCAAAGCGACAGGCAAGGATGCGGACGCCGGCAAGGCAACGTTCGTGTCGTTATTGGGCCTCGACGAAGCCCGCCGCAGGGCTGATGCGCTGGTGGCCGAAGCCTGCGACGCACTGGCGCCTTATGGCGCAGATGCCGACACACTGCGCGACGCCGCCCACTTCGTTGTCGCGCGCAAGACCTGAGCCATGACTGCCCGCCCCGAAACGCCGCTCTTGGATACGATCCAAAGCACCGCTGATCTCAAACCGCTCAGCGACGAACAGCTGCTGCAACTCGCATCAGAACTACGGGCTGAAACCATTTCGGCGGTGTCGGAAACGGGCGGCCATCTGGGGGCGGGTCTGGGCGTCGTGGAACTGACCGTTGCGCTGCACGCGATCTTTGACACGCCAAAGGACAGGCTGATCTGGGACGTGGGCCATCAGGCATACCCGCACAAGATCCTGACCGGGCGGCGGGATCGCATTCGCACCCTGCGTCAGGACGGTGGCCTAAGCGGGTTCACCAAGCGCAGTGAAAGCCCGCATGACCCCTTTGGCGCTGGCCACAGTTCCACGGCCATTAGCGCCGCACTGGGATTTGCGCATGCTGGCGAAGAGGCCGTCGCCGTAATCGGCGATGGCGCGATGAGCGCGGGGCAGGCGTTCGAGGCGCTGAACAACGCGGCGCAGGCGCCGGGGCGGCTGTTCATCATCCTCAACGACAACCAGATGAGCATCGCGCCGCCTGTCGGGGCGATGTCGCGGTACCTTTCGGGTCTGCAAAGTGATCCGACGCACAAGGATCTGGGCACATCAAAAGGCACGCTTTTTGATGCTCTGGGTGTGCCCTATCTCGGCCCGGTCGATGGCAACGATCTGGGGGCGCTTTTGCAAGTCTTGCGCCACGCGCACGCGCAGGCCACCGGGCCTGTGCTGATTCACGCCGTGACGCAAAAGGGCAAAGGCTATCCGCCTGCCGAAGCGGCGCAGGACAAGTGGCACGGCGTTTCGAAATTCAATGTCCACACCGGTGAGCAAGCCAAATCCCGCCCCAACGCGCCGAGCTACTCGCAGGTCTTTGGCAACACGCTGACCACACTGGCCCAATCGGACCCAAAAATCCGCGCCGTCACCGCCGCCATGCCGGACGGCACTGGCCTTGTCGGCTTTGGCGCGGCGTTCCCGGACCGGCTGATAGATGTCGGGATCGCAGAACAGCACGCTGTCACGTTTTCCGCGGGGATGGCCGCGGCGGGCCTGCGCCCTTTCTGTGCGATCTATTCCACTTTTCTGCAGCGCGGGTTCGATCAGGTGATCCATGACGTTGCGATACAGGGGCTGCCGGTCCGCTTTGCCATCGACCGCGCCGGGCTGGTTGGGGCGGATGGCGCAACACATGCAGGCGCCTTCGACATCGCCTACATATCCAACCTGCCGGGCTTCACCGTCATGGCCCCGTCGGACGAGGCAGAGCTGGTGCATATGATCACAACGGCTGCGGCGCATGACAGTGGCCCCATTGCATTCCGTTTTCCCCGAGGCGCAGGCGTGGGCGTCGACCTGCCCAAGGGTGACGTGCTTGAGATCGGCAAAGGGCGCATCGTGCAACAGGGCGCGCAAGTGGCGCTGCTCAGCCTTGGCGCGCGGCTGGGTGCGGCGCAGCAGGCGGCGACCGAACTCGCGGCACAAGGGATCACACCGACCATCGCCGATGCACGTTTCGCAAAACCGCTCGACCGGGATCTGATCCTGTCACTCGCCGCGGATCACGACATCCTGATCACGATCGAAGAGGGCGCCGTGGGCGGCTTTGGCAGCCACGTGACGCAACTGCTCCTCGACGCGGGCGCGCTTGACGCTGGCCTCAGGTTCCGTGCCATGACACTCCCGGATCGCTTCATCGACCACGGCCCGGTGCCCACGATGTACGAACGCGCGGGCCTTGACGCTACGGCCATCGTGGCGCACGTGCAGTCCCTGCTTGCCTGACCGGGCGCGCTGGGTCACGGTGCGTCCATGGATATCCACAGCCGCCCCGTCCACATCTATCGCTGGATCGTATTCCTGCTGGCCGCGGGCTACTGTCTCTACCAACTTGTCGCCGGGCAGTGGACCGGGCCGGGCGGGCCGTTCCGCTACCTGACGATCTGGGCGCTGTTCCTGTCGTTCTACGCCGCATCCCGCATGCTGGCCCTG
>JBCBCR010000138.1:0-9142 GCA_038530495.1 Pseudomonadota bacterium
CGGCTTCGACGTCGCGCACCATCTTCTGGATCGCAGCCCCGCGTTTGCCGCGCGCCACCGGAACACAGCCGAGCCGTTTGGCATAAAGCCCGATGATCGGGGTCCAGAGCAATTCGCGTTTCATGATGAATTTGGCCGCGGGCATGGCGTGAAAGATCAACATGATGTCGAGGAATGACTGGTGTTTGGCCGCGACCAGCACCTCGTTCTGCGGCGGGGTGCCGCGCACCTCGTATCGGATGCCCACCATCCAGCCCATCGTCCATTTGACCCAGACGCAATAGGTCTGACACGCCCGGCGCGCACCGGTTGGGCTGATCGCCGCGTAAGGGGCAAAGACCAGCCCCAGCACGGCCATGGCAAGGTAGGCCTGAATGATGAACAGGAGCGAGCGGACGTATTGCATGTGTCAGGACAACCTTTCCAAGGCGCGCCGGGCGGCGAGGTCCGTGGCGACCAGCGCCACGAGGCCCGCGACCACAGGCACGAGAAACGGCACCAGCCAGCCCGCGCCAGCAAAGCCCAGCCCGGTCAGCAGGCCCGGTGTGGCGGCGTTGCCCGTAGGCAGCAATGTGACGGCGATCAGACCGGCAACTGTGCCCCCCGCGGCCCCCGCCAGCGCGCGCAGCGTGAACCGGCGGACAAAGGCATTGGCGATGTAGCTGTCGGTCGCGCCAACAAGGCGCAACACCGCGATCACCTGCGCATTTGCGGCAAGGGCGGCATTGGCAGCGAGCGTCACCATCGCGGCCACGGCGGCGACAATCAGCAAAGCCACGCACCACCCCAATACCCGCAACCGCGCCGCCGCCGAGATCAACGGCGCACGCCAGCGCGTGTGATCATCGAGCACCGCACCCGGCACTTCTGCGGCCAATCGCAGGCTCAGGCCGCGGGCGTCAAAACGGTCGTCGGTGACAATCTCGATCAGCCGCGGCACAGGCAAGGTTTCCAGCGGCAAGTCAGTGCCGAACCACGGCGCGAGCAGCGCCGTTTGCTCTGCATCGCTCATCGCTGTGGCCGACACGACGCCTGGCGTCGCCTCCAAAACGCGCAACGCCGCATCGGTTTGGGCTGCGCGTTGATCAGCGGGGGCCACGATGCGCAGGGTGGCCGTTTGCGCAAGCTCGCTGCCCCAGCGGTCTGCAAGTCGACCAGCAGCCAGCGACAATGCAAGCGCAAAGACAGCGAGAAATGCCATCGCACCGGCAGCAAAGACCGTCAGCCGCGCGGTGAAACCGGTCGGTGGCACGACACGGTCGGCCTGGCGATCGCCGATCAGCAGATCCCGCATATGCGCCCGGTCGAACCTCACAGATCTGCCCCCGCCAATTGTACGCGTCGGTTGGCGATGCGCAGGACGCGGGCCTGCACCTGTGCTTTGGCTGCGCGGATCAGGCCCAGATCGTGGGTGGCGACCAGTACGGTTTTGCCCATCTTGTTCAGCTCGACCAGCAGGGTCAGCAACCGCTGCGACATCTCCCAATCGATGTTGCCGGTGGGCTCATCGGCCAGCACGACTTCGGGCGACATGATCACAGCGCGCGCCAGCGCCGCGCGCTGGCGTTCCCCGCCGGACAGTTCCGGGGGCAGGCCTGCTGCGCGCGCCTCGAGCCCGACCCAGCCGATCAGATCGGCCATGTCGCCGCCCGCTGCCTCGTCACTGCGCCCCGCCACCGTCAGCGGCAGCGCGATGTTGTCCGCCACCGGCAAATGGTCGAGAAACTGAACATCCTGGTGCACCACACCAATGCGGCGGCGGATCAGCGCGATGTCATCGCGACCCATGTTGCGCACGTCCGCATCGAACAGGCGGACCTGCCCTGCCGTGGGCAAAAGTGCGCCGTAACACAGCTTGAGCAGAGTGGTTTTCCCGGCCCCGGACGGACCGGTCAGGAAATGGAACGAGCCCGGCGCCAGCTTGACGGAGATATCCGACAAAAGCTCGCCCCCGCCGTAGCTGTAGGCCACATTCTCCAGCTCGATCACGCCTTGCCCTTTCGTTCTGGCCCCTGTTGTGCCTCAGCATCAGACGGCTTTCAATGTGCTTGCGTGGGGTAAATCGGCCACTTCTTGCTTTATGTTGGGTCGATACCACCATATGCTGTGCCCACGAGAAGGTGTGGAGCGTGCGATGCGGTTGACGTGCCCCAATTGTGACGCCCAGTACGAGGTCGCCGATGAGGTGATCCCGACCGAAGGGCGAGATGTTCAGTGTTCGAATTGCGGGAACACATGGTATCAGTACCACCCCGATCACATGCCCACGCCCGATTTGGCTGCGGACACGTCGCCTGATCTGATCGATGAACCGGACATTCCCGGCGTGGACGAAGAGCGTACCGATCCAACGCCGCCACCTCCGCCGCCCGAACCGGACCCCGAGCCTGCGCCTGCGCCCGAGCCTCAAGACCTTGAGCCCGAGCCGCAGCGACGGCAATTGGATGATGGGGTGACCGACATCCTGCGCGAGGAGGCCGCCCGCGAACAGCAGGCGCGCGCCGCGCAAGCCATTGAGACCCAGCCCGATCTGGGGCTCGACACGGTAGAAAGCGAAACAGACCGGCGCGCGCGCGAGGCGCGTGAACGCATGGCACGCCTGCGCGGTGAAGACCCAGGTCCGGCAGAAGCGGCAACCACCGCCGCGGCGGTCGGGTCGCGCAAGGAATTGCTGCCCGACATCGAAGAGATCAATTCAACACTACGTGCGACCGGCGCGCGCGACACGCGGACCCCGGATGTTGATCCCAATATTGCGGCGCCCCGGCGACGCAACGGATTTCGCAACGGGTTTTTGACGATCATCGTGCTGGCAGCCGCGCTGATCGCTCTTTACGTTTTTGCGCCGGTGGTGGCGCAGGCCGTACCGCAAGTGGACCCGTACCTGTCGGGATATGTCACGACCATTGATGGCTTGCGGTCATGGCTCAATGATCGCGTCGCAGGCGGTCTGCAATGGCTTGATGCGATGGCGTCTGAAGGCTGATCAGAACCGGTCCAAAAGCCGCTTGAGATAGCTCAGCTCTTCTTCGGGACGCTCACCTTCGCCTGCGCGGCGGCGGATTTCGTCCAGAAGATCGCGCGCCCGGCGATAGACGTCTTCGCCCTGCAACAAACCTTCTTCGGTGCCGATGGACCCGTTTGACCCCGGTTCGCGGCCCAGTGGGTCGCGCGCTTCGGCCTGGCGGTCACTGTCGGCCATGCCTTGGCCCTGTTCGCCGTTTTGCGCTTGCTGCTGCATCGCCTCGCCCAGCGCGCGCATCCCCTCGCGAAGCGCTTCCATGGCACGGCTCTGGTTGTCGATGGCCCCGGCAAAATCGCCCTCTCGCAGATCCTGTTCCGCGCCGTCCATGGCGCGACCAGCACGTTCCAGCGCGTCGCGTGCGGCATCACCTTCTGGTGTGCCCGCGCCGGGCAGGTTGCCCTCCTGACGGCGCAATTCATCGCGCAGCGCCTCTTGGCGGTCGGCGAGGGATCCTTGGCCTTGCCCTTCGCCATCGGCGCGGCTTTCCCCTTCGCCGCCTTCCTGATTGTTGCCTTGCTGACCCTGACCGGTGTCGCCCTGGCTGTGCTGTTGACCACGGCCCTGACCGCCATTGCGGCCTTCGTTGCCTTCGTTTTCACCGGCTTGGGCGTTGGGATTGAACTGTTCCTGTAGGTCCCGGAACGCCTCGTCGCTCAGGCCTTGCTGCTCGCGCAGCGTTTCGGCCAGACCTTCCATGGCCTGTTCGCCCGGGTTCTGGCCCTGGCCGCCCTCGCCTTGGGTGACCTGCATGTTTTCAAGCATCTGCTGGAGTTCCTGCAACGCCTGTTCGGCCTCGGCCATGCGGCCCTGCTCCATCAGTTCCTGAATGCGGTCCATCATGCGCTGCAGATCGTCCTGGTTCATCTGCATCTGCTGCTGGCCTTGCTGGCCGCCTTGTTGCTGCTGGCCGTTTTGTTCGGCATTCAGCTGCGCTTGCCGTGACAGCTGGCGCATGTAGTCGTCGGTGGCACGGCGCAATTCACGCATCAGTTCGGCGATCTCGGCTTCGCTGGCGCCTTCGCGCATCGCTTGCTCCAGCCGTTCCTGCGCGCGGCGCAGACGGTCGCGGGCACTGGCCAGATCACCTTCCTCGATGCCAAGGGCGAGATCCCACAGATCGCGCGCAACGCGGTCCTGTTGTTCATCAGTCAGGCCATAGCTTGCAAAGGTTTCGAGCGTGCGGATCGCCTTTTGCATCCGCATCCGGTCGATCTCCTTGCGAAACACCTCATCGGGTTTATACGCCACGGCGCGCAAGAGCATCGCCACACGGTCGGCATTTTGACGCGACCACAGAAGATCACGGCGCTGTTCTATGATGGCAGCGGCAAGCGGGTCAAAGAACCGACGGCCGGGCAGGATGTGGGTTTGCGCCTCGCTCAGGCCCTGTTGTTCGGCGGCATCCAGTACCGACAGCGACATCGAAACCGGCAGGTTGGCCCACGGGTGTTCCGAGAAGTCGCCAATCAGGTCCTCTTCGAATTCGGCGCGCTGGCCGGTAAAGGGCATTGGCAGTGCTATGGTCAATTCGGGGCGCGGGTCCGGTGCGATGGCCAGACCATGGCGGCGGTCGATCGCGGACAGATCAAGCGCAAAGCGCGCCTCGCCCGCCTCGACCCCGTAATCGTCCTGCGCTGCAAAGGGCAGCGTCATCTCGCCCAGCGCCGAAGCCTCGGGGGGCCGCGTGATGTTCACGCTGGGCGCCTGGTCCGCGATCACCGCGATGTTCCAGATGCGGCCCCCCGGGCCGTTCACAGCAATCTCACCCGATTGCGTAACCACGAAATCCTGCTCTGGCGCGGACGCTGGCGGCACCTCACCGGTGCGTCCTGACACGGTTTCGGCCAGCGTCAGGGCACCGACCTCACCATAGAACCGCAAGGTGATTAGCGTGCCCATGGGCACGTCCAGCGGCCCTTCGGCAATATCGTTGAGGTATATCGTGGGACGCCCGGTATAGCGCGGGCTTTCCGCCCAGCCTTCCCAGACCGGACCGCCAACAAGGCCATCGGCTGCGCCCGGCGCCATGTCTGCGACAGACCCAACGCGCCAGATCGACCCGAAAGACAGAGCAACGACGAAAACAAGAAGGGCAGCATAGCGCAGTCCAAACGGGTCGCGGTTCGACACACGCAAGTCACCGCCTACCGCGCGGGCTTCGGCGGCGCGGGCCATCATCCGGTCTTTGTGTGCTTTCCAGACCGCTTGGCTTGCCGGGTCGGCGTCACCCACCGCTTGAGTGTCGATCAACGCCTGCAGCGGACGACCCGGGAGCGTTTCATCCAACCGCCGCAGCGCATCGCCGCGATTGGGCCAGCGGAACCCGCGAATGCCCACGACCAAGGCGCCCAAACCGCCTAAGACGGCCATCACTGCCCCGCCCCAGACAAGTTCGACGCTGACCAGATCCTGCAGGCCCAGCATCAGAACGCCAAGCACCGCAAGCAGCACTGCCATCAGCGGCCAAAACGCCTGCACCACCCGTTCTGACATAAGTCCCGCCCATGTCAGGGTCAGGGCCAGGCGCGTTTTACGCAGTTTGGAACGCAGGTCGGTCAAATCGGCCATGTGGATCCTCAGAAAAGCATCCGCCGCACCATAGCGTCAGAGCCATTCAGGAATGGTATCCCGATTTATCATTTCGTCAAAGGTCGGGCGTGGGCGGATCACCGCGTATTGATCACCGTGCACCAGAACCTCGGGAATGAGCGGGCGCGTGTTGTACTCACTGCTCATGACCGCACCGTAGGCACCGGCAGACCGGAAGGCGACAAGCTGCCCCTCGCGCAACGGCGGCATCATGCGCTGCTTGGCGAATGTATCGCCCGATTCGCACACCGGCCCGACGATGTCATAGGGGCGCTGTTCGGCCCCGGGCTTGGGTTCGATCACTGGCACGATATCATGGTGCGCATCATACATCGCAGGGCGAATGAGGTCGTTCATGGCACCATCAAGGATCAGGAAATCGCGCCCGTCGCCGGACTTGATGTAGATGATCCCGCTGACCATCAAACCGGCATTGCCGGCGATCAGGCGGCCCGGTTCAATCTCGATCTCGCACCCCAAATGGCCAACGGTGCGCCGGATCAAGGCGCCATAATCCGTCGGCAGCGGCGGCGCGTCGTTCGAGCGGGCATAGGGAATGCCCAGTCCGCCACCCAGATCGAGACGGCGGATGTCATGGCCATCGGCGCGCAGCACCTCGGTGAGTTCGGCCACTTTCTTGTAGGCCGTCTCGAATGGCGCAAGGTCGGTCAGCTGGCTGCCGATGTGCACGTCGATGCCGACCACGTCGAGATGCGGCAGATCGGCTGCCATCCTGTAAACGTCGCGGGCCCGCGAGATCGGGATGCCGAATTTGTTTTCCGACTTGCCCGTGGCAATTTTGGCGTGGGTTTTGGCGTCGACATCAGGGTTCACGCGGATCGTGATGGGCGCGCGCAGGCCAAGGCTGGCCGCAGCTGCATTGATCACCACCATTTCGTTTTCAGATTCAACGTTGAACTGACGAATCCCACCGGTCAGCGCCATGTGAATCTCGTCGCGGGTCTTGCCCACGCCCGCAAAGACGATCTTGTCACCCGGCACGCCCGCGGCCACCGCGCGCGCATATTCGCCGCCAGACACCACGTCCATCCCGGCACCCGCGGCTGCCAGCGTTTTCAGGATCGCCTGATTGCTTGCCGCTTTCATGGCGTAGCACACGAGGTGATCGGTCCAATCCAGCGCTTCGTCGAACAAACGGAAGTGCCGCAGCAGCGTTGCGGTCGAATAGACATAAAACGGCGTGCCCACCGTTTCCGCGATTTGCGGGACGGGCACGTCTTCGGCATGCAGGATGCCGTTTTGATACAGAAAATGATCCATGCTCCGCGCATATCGCCGCGCGCGGGGAGGATCAATTGGCTACTTGCCGTTGAGGCGGGCCAGCTGCTTGGTTTGACGCTCGGCGACACGGTCCCAAAGCGCCGACAGTTCCGGCGACAGAACCCCGCGGCGCGCCGCGATCTGATACAGGTTGTGCGACGGATTGTCGTTGCATTCCAGTATCTTGGGGCCATCCGGGGTAACCGCAACGTCAAAACCGCAAATCCCGAATTCGGGGAACACGGCGTGCGTTTCGCGCGCAAGGTCCAGCGTTGCATCCCAATACGGCAGGCGCAGGCCCACAATGTCGCGGTCGGACACCGGATGTTTGGTCACGTCCGCCATCGCCATGCCGGTGCCCATGGTCACGCGCTGCACGGTGCCGGTGTCGGTGTCCAGCGCCGCCAGCAGGCTGCCGTTCTGCCAGAAATTGTCCGACATCGCCCGCGGTGCAGGCAGTTTCCAGCAGGTGTAGGCCACCTCGGGTCCGGTGCCGTCATTCACGGTAACAACGCGCACGCAGCCCACGGCAGGCCCCGCAACCTCGGCCATCTGCGGATGCGGGTCGAGCGCGGTTTGCAGAATGAACCCACCGGGATAGCGCGCCATCACTTCGTCGGCGAAATCGATGACGCTGCGGGTCGTGCCGTCGGCGATGTAAACCTGGCCATCTTTGCACCCGGTGATCCGCACTGATCCTTCGGACAGTGACCCGTGGTGCGGCTTACCAAAGATCGGGAACCGCGCGTCATGCTGCAAAAACGCAATGAGCGCGCGTGCATCACGCAAAACGCGCATGTTTCCCGCATGGCGGTGGGTGCTGACCAGCGCCTGTGTTTCCGCGGTGGCGAGGCCCAGCTGAGACAGCAATTGGGTGTACAGAAGCTTGTTGCCAACAAAGGCGCGGGTCGGCACGGCCTTGGGCGGGTTCAACCGCGCGTTCAAGGCGTTGATGCCCTTTTGCCCGGCAAATGCCCGTTTTTCGGCAACCGGCATTTCGGGATGGAACAAGCGCAGCGAATAATATTCGTTCGATCCCAGTTTTTGCGCGCCGCCCTTCATCGACCAGCTTTCGCGCATTTGCCTGATCGGACTGACGCTAAAAGCCTTGGCCACCTGCACGATCACTGGCGCTTGCGCTGCCTTGGCCTGTCCCGGCCCGTTCAAGAGCGCGCCGCCGTTCAAGCTTGCATCCGACATCTGAGTGCCCCTTTTGTCTGCTCTGTTCGTGCGCAAGATATCGCCGGATTTAGGCAACAAAAGGGCGGGATTGTTTCCGATTTATGTAAAATGCCGCGGGGCGCGGCGTCAGATTTGCATCATCTCAAACCGCACGCGGCCCACGGGGATGCCAATACGCGTGACGATGGCGTCGTTGATCACGCGTCCATCGGGGGCGAAGTAGATCACGTCTTCGAACCCCAGCCGCGTGACGTCTTGCCCGGATTGGAAATCAGCGAGGTAAGACAGGCGAATCTCGGTCCCGGTCTCGACCACTTCGGCCACGCCCACCGTATCTTCGCGCCGCCCTGTCCATCGCCCCGGGCCAGCCCGGTCAAAGACCCAGGTGAGGCGGTTTTCCTCTCCGTCATCGTAGATAAAATCCTCGACCACGGTCAGGCGGTCGCCGCGCAACGTGCCATTCAACCGGGCGTCAAAGCGGCGCTCTGCCCCGGTCAGATCCACGCGGAATACGCCTGCGCCGATGGCACGCCCGGCAAACGCCTGATCCAGCGTGATGGGTTGCAGCGGTCCTTCGGGAGACGCGGGCACTGTTGCGCACCCGGTAAGCGCGAGCGAACTGAACAGAAATGAGCGGCGGGACAGCGGCATGGATCACCTGAAGCATCGTGGTTTACCCAACAGATAAGGCGCACGTCGCGCGGGTCGACCGGGAACCCGTCAGGTCACCGGGCGCGAGCGCAAAAACAGATACAGCGGTAAACCGCAGCTAACCCCGATGCAGAACGTCGCCGGGATCGCGATCAGCGCCAGCCAGTTTCGCCGGACAGCCACCTCGGCGATGATGAAAACTGTCAGCGCCACGGCGGCAATCGTCAGATCCCAAACCAATCCGCTGGTCGCGTCGTTTACGTGCCACGCATCGACCATAGCCATCAGGCTCCACCCGTTTTCCTGAAACCAGGAGATGAAATAGTACATCGGGTGGATGCTGCCCCAGATCGCCAGGGCCAGATAAATCAGACGCAAAGGGCTCAAAAGAGGCTGACCCCGATCCGCAACGGG
>JBCBCR010000139.1:0-9115 GCA_038530495.1 Pseudomonadota bacterium
AGCCACCAAATCGTGGCTTCAGGGCCAACACTTAACGACGTCTCGATCTGGCCCGGAACACAGTCCCTGGCACGGTAGGCGCGCTCGCAGGCTTGCGTGGTCACTGTCAGGTGCGTACCCGCGCCCGCGGACAAAGTGTAGTCAAACCGGTCGCCACCCGTCACGCCGCCCGATGTATTCAGCAGCACCGCCGTCATACCGAGTGTTGCGCGCGGAAACACAACCTTGGCCGATCCTTGTTGGTAGAGCCCGTCGATGACTGTCCCGCCCGGGCCGGGCTTGGTGCTTAAACGTACGGCGCCGATGGCGCGTGGCGGATCAAAGACAGTGCGGGCAGGCTCGGCGGTCATTTACGGGGGCAACGCTTTCAAATTCCGTCCCAGTGAACACGCCCACCCGGCGTGTCGCCAGCTTTCACCTCCAGGATTGCGCGAAAATCAGCGCATCCGCCTCATTTTTAGGCAGTACGCACATCTTTGCGCGGGCGCAGCAGGTAGGTGTCCATGATCCAGCCATGGGCAGCGCGCGCCTCAGCCCGTGTTGCGACGATCCGCTCAGCCACATCTGCCAGGCGCCCAGCAACGAGGCACTGTTCTTTCATGCCCAGAAACGCGCCCCACCAGATGTCAAAACCGTCGCCGTCGAGGTCCTGAAAACTGCACTCACCGTCGAGCATCACCACCAGCGTCTCGCATCCGGCCGGCCACCCGTGATCGCGCAACTGTCGCCCCGTCGAGATCGTCACCGGGCCGTTCACCGTGTTCACCGGAATGGCGTGCGCAGCCGTCAGCGCCTGCACTGACGTGATCCCTGCGATAACGCGCACATTCAGCGCTGGCGCCAGTCGCGCAGCAATACGCAATGTGCTGTCATAAAGCGATGGATCCCCCCAAACGAGCAAGGCCACGCGCGCCACATGCGGGTGCTCGGCCAGCGCTTTTGTCCAGCGCCGCGCAATGTCGTCATGCCACGCCTCGACCCGATCCAGATAGGGCAGTGCCTCGTCCCTTTCTGGCATGTCGAACCAAGCGATTGGTGCGTCGCTGCGCACATCGCCAATGATGTGCGTGCGCAAGTCCGCGAGGTCCGATTTTCCCGCCTTCCGCGGCACCAGAAACAGGTCCGCCTCCGCGATCGCGCGCCGCGCTTCACCCGTGAGGTGATCGGGATTTCCCGTACCGATGCCAATAAGATTAAGCGCAGTCATGGGTCCCGTTTCGCTGTCCAGCCGCGCGGACGCTTACACGATTTGAAGACACCGGCAAGTCGCGCAACCGACCCTTCATCTTGCCGGATAAACTCCCCCGGAGGGCCGATTGGACGCTGTGCCTCCTGTCGGATTAAAGCACGCCGATTTCTGCCAGCGCCCTGTTCAATTCCACCGGCAGCGGCTCTTCGCGGTCGCGGCCCTTGGGCAGATCGGGCGGGCTGTCCTCTGGTTTGAGGTAGCGCCAGCCCTGGAATGGCCGTTTCAGCGCGCCTTGCACGCGGATCAGCTCGGGGTCGGACACGATGGCACAGCGGCGGATACCGTCGCTGCCAATCACCTCGTCCAGACGCAGAACGCGTTGGCGGCAGGTCACGATGCCCTTGACCACCCAGTAGATCGAGCCGCCATTGAGGATTTCGGCCGCGCGTTTGGGCCACATGCGGGTGACGTGTCGGGGATAGCCGTCGGCGGTCTGCGCCCGCTTGGTCGATTGCCATGCCACGAGGTCTTCGAACGTCTCCGAACCCACCGAAAGTTTGATCAGATTGATCGTTTGATTCTGCTCACCCATAGCGTATATTGTAGCTCCTTCACACGCAGCCTCAATGCTTGGTGTTTTTCTCCACATCTGCTTGTGGACAACTTGGAATGGGATCGACCTATGTCAGCTTTCAGTGCGCCGATAGCCGAACAGATCTGGGACATGAAGTACCGCTTCAAGGAGGCGGACGGGTCTGCGATCGACCAGACGGTCGAAGACACGTGGCGGCGCATCGCGCGCGACCTTGCCGCAGTTGAAAAGAGCCCGGACCAATGGGAAGGGAAGTTCTACGACGCGCTGAGCGATTTCAAATTCCTGCCTGCGGGCCGCATCACGGCCGGCGCGGGCACGGCGCGGTCGGTGACGCTGTTCAATTGTTTTGTCATGGGGACGATCCCCGACAGCATGGGCGGTATTTTCGACATGTTGAAAGAGGCCGCGCTGACGATGCAGCAGGGCGGCGGCATCGGCTACGATTTTTCGACCATCCGGCCCAAGGGCGCGGATGTCAAAGGTGTGGCCGCGGACGCCTCCGGCCCCTTGTCGTTCATGGACGTGTGGGATGCGATGTGCCGCACCATCATGTCCGCGGGCAGCCGCCGCGGCGCGATGATGGCCACGATGCGCTGCGATCACCCGGATATCGAGGATTTCATCACCGCCAAATCCGACGCCGCCCGGTTGCGCATGTTCAACGTGTCGGTGCTGGTCACCGATCCATTTATGGATGCGGTCAAAGCGGATGGCAGCTGGGATCTGGTGTTCGAAGGCAAGGTCTACCGAACGGTGCAGGCGCGTGACTTGTGGAACAAGATCATGCAGGCGACCTTTGACTATGCCGAGCCGGGGGTGATTTTCATCGACCGGATCAACGCGGCCAACAACTTGAACTATTGCGAGACCATTGCCGCCACCAACCCCTGCGGCGAACAGCCCCTGCCGCCATATGGTGCGTGCCTTCTGGGGTCGATCAACCTCGCGCGGCTTGTCACCGATCCGTTCGAAGAGAGCGGGACGCTCGATGAGACCGCCCTGTCGGAGCTGGTCACCACTGCCGTGCGGATGATGGACAACGTGGTCGACGCCTCGCGCTTTCCGCTGGAGGCGCAGGCGCGCGAAGCGCAGGCCAAGCGGCGGATTGGACTTGGGGTTACGGGCCTTGCCGATGCGCTGCTGATGCTGGGGCTGCGCTATGGCTCGGACGCAGCGGCGCGTCAGACCGAGCACTGGTTGAAAGCAATCGCGCGCGCCGCGTACCTGGCGTCGGTGCAATTGGCCAAGGAAAAGGGCGCCTTCCCGCTGTTTGACGCGGATGCGTATCTGGCCAGCGGCACGATGCAGGCGATGGACGACGACGTGCGCGGCGCGATTGCCGAACATGGCATCCGCAACGCGCTGCTGACCTCGATTGCGCCCACGGGGACCATCTCGCTTTATGCCGGGAATGTCAGTTCGGGGATCGAGCCGGTCTTTGCCTATGCCTACACCCGCAAGGTGCTGCAAAAGGACGGCTCGCGCACCGAAGAAGAAGTCGTGGACTACGCCGTGCAGTTGTGGCGCGACAAGTTCGGCGATGCCGACCTGCCCGACTATTTCGTGAACGCCCAGACCTTACAGCCCTCCGAGCACGTCAAGATGCAGGCCGCGGCCCAGAAATGGGTCGACTCGTCGATCTCAAAGACCATCAACTGCCCCGAGGACATCAGCTTTGACGCGTTCAAGGACGTGTACATGCAGGCCTGGGACGAAGGCTGCAAAGGCTGCACGACGTACCGGCCCAATGCCGTGACGGGCAGCGTGTTGAGCGTGGCGGAGGACAAGCCCGCTAAACCGGAGGTCGTCGCCACCGACGACGCCGAACCCCTGCAGCCCCATGGCGACGTCATCTACATGGCCGAACCGCTCGACCGGCCCAATGCGCTGGAAGGGCAGACCTACAAGGTCAAGTGGCCCGACAGCGAGCACGCGCTGTATATCACCATCAACGACCTGGTGATCGGCGGGCACCGGCGCCCGTTCGAGGTGTTCATCAACTCCAAGAACATGGAACATTTCGCCTGGACCGTGGCGCTGACGCGGATGATCTCGGCGGTGTTCCGGCGCGGGGGCGATGTCAGTTTCGTGGTCGAAGAACTCAAGGCCGTGTTCGATCCGCGCGGCGGGGCGTGGATGCAGGGCAAATACATCCCCTCGATCCTCGCGGCCATCGGCGGAGTGATCGAACAGCACATGATTGCCACCGGGTTCATCGCGGGTGAAGGCATGGGCCTGAAGACCGATCCGCAGGCGCAGGTCGTTGGCCTTGACGCGCCCAAGGGGCCTGCTTGCTCGGCCTGCGGCAGCTACGAGATGCGGATGATCGAAGGGTGCATGACCTGTGCGTCCTGCGGGTTTTCCAAATGCGGATAACCGGCGCAGAGATTTCCACAATGTGACCCGTCTGCACTAGCCAATTGCAACCTGCTGGCGTATCCATCTACAGCCGGGGGGCGTTACAATAGGAAGACCACATGTTGCGCGCCCTGATTGTATGTTCAGTCGCTTTTGCCACACTTGCTGCCAGCGTTGATGCGCAGGAACGTGAGCGTTTGGGCTATGGCCGGTTGATCACCAATGACTTGATCGGCGATGGTGAGGACCGCTGGCGTTCAGGGTCTGTTGCAAGCAGTCGGGTCTGGGGCCCCGAATGGACCGGGACGGCGCCCGCGGGGTTCGGTGACCTCATCGAACTGCGCCTGCATGGTGAGATCATCGCGCCTGTCAGCCTCAGCAACTTTGACGCCAATGACCGTCGCTATGCCGGAGCGTTGTCGCTTGGGGTGCATACACATGTGCAGCGCGGGGCGATGCAGTATGCCCTGGGCGGCGATCTGGTCGTGGTCGGACCGCAAACCGGATTGAGCAACTTTCAACGCGAATTGCATGGGCTTCTTGGGATCAAGAAGCCGTCGGATGCGATCCTCGTGAACCAGATCGACGATGCGATCCGCCCCACGCTGGTGTTCGAAGCGGGCCGCGTGCTGGAAAGCGGGGCCAACAGCACGTTGCGTCCTTTCATTGAAGCGCGCGCCGGGGCCGAGACGCTGGCCCGGGTCGGTGTCGACTGGACCTATGGCGGCTTGGGGCAGGGCGAGTTGCTGGTGCGCGACCCGGTCGCCGGACAGCGCTACCGCGCCATCGAAGGCACCTGGAGCGGTTACAGCTTCACGCTCGGTGCGGATATCGGCCATGTCGAAGACAGCGTCTTTCTGCCTGACACCCGTGGTCCCCAGCTGGAAGAAACCCGTGGCCGCGTGCGCGCGGGCCTGATGTGGCAATCGGAAAGCGGTCTGTCGAGCTATGCCGGCCTGACCTACCTGAGCGAAGAGTTCGACGGTCAGGACGAAGGACAAGTGGTTGGATCGGTGCGGATCAAATTCGGCTTCTGACACAATTTGTGTCAGTTGATGTATTTGAGCATCACTTCAACGAAGAGTTGTAGTTCTCTGACTCTAGGCGAAAATCTGCCCTTTGCGTTGCCGAATGCCTGCGCTACTAATTTAGGCAATAAAAATACGAAGGCAGGCAAACAGGCATATGGGAACGGGCTATCAAGGCACGTTCGTCATCTCCTGGTCGCAAACAGAAGTAGATGGTCTCGGGGCTGCAGCGGTGCAGTCTTTGACGGTGGGTGCGGTATGGTCCTGGCGCGGCGAAGCAGTTCGCGTTGACGGGCCACCCGGTGTTTTGCGTCTTGATGGTGCGGACGGATCAGAAGCGTTGCGCAGGCGCGCAGCGCGTGTGGTGCAGCGGCTCGTGGGCGCTGCGGTCGAACACAAACCGCTAAGCGCGGTGCCGGAACCGGCAGAGGCGGACCTGCGTGACAGCAGTTTCGTGGTTACCGACGGGGCCAAGAGCTATACCGTCACGTTGATCGAAGTGGGGCGCGGATCGCAGCCGCTCTTGATGTTCGTGGGCGAAATACCGCCCCGCGCGACCGAACTGTGGGTGGTGCATCATACACTGAACGCCAGTCCAGCAGACCAGACCGGAGAAAACTCCGGCGGTGTGATCTGTTTCACGCCCGGAACCTGGATCGACACGCCAGACGGACCGCGCCTTGTCGAAGAGTTGCGCGAAGGCGACCGGGTGATGACCAAGGACAGCGGCGCGCAGGATATCCAGTGGGTTGGCGCGCGTCGGATGACGGGCGCACGGCTCTTTGCCATGCCGCGTTTGCGGCCTGTCCGCCTCTTGGCGGGCGCGCTGGGTGAGGACGCGCCGGATCAGGACCTTCTGGTGTCGCCAGAGCATCGCATGGTGGTGCAGGGCGATGTGGCACGCGCGCTGTTCAACACCTCCGAGGTGTTGGTTGCGGCCAAGGACTTGGTCAACGGCAGCAGCATCCGCGTGGATCTCGACGTGCGCGAGGTGACTTACATTCACTTGCTCTTGCCCAAGCACGAGGTGATCTGGGCCAACGGTTTGGAGACGGAGAGCTTCCACCCGGCCAATACCGCGCTCAGTACGCTGAACGAAGCTGACCGCGCCAAGCTCTTGGCGCAATTGCCGGAACTAGAACACGATGCGCACCGCTACGGCGCTTATGCGCGGCGCAATCTCTCTGCCAGCGAGGCGGCGATCCTCAATCACGCGGCCTGAGCCAGCGCGCCGGAAACTGACACGGTTTCCGGTCGTTTTCCGGGTCGGGAAACGGGCCTAGAACCCGGGCGTGCCGCGATCTTCGGGGTGGCGGGACAGATGCTTGGCCTTGATCGTGCGCGAGGTGTCGCGAGATCCGTCATGGCTCCACCCCGGCGGGGCCACCGCGTACATCATTCGGTCGCGCAGGCTGATCCCGCGCTGGAACACGTCGCGGAAAATACCGACCCATTCGTGAAAAGCGACCCGGATCGGATTGAACGTGCCCAGGTTCTGCACAAGCCCATAGTCCGGTTTTTCATCGTCCAGCTCAGGCACGAACGTCCCGAACATCTTGTCCCAGATGATGAACACGCCGGCATAGTTGGCATCCAGATACCGCGCATTGCGCCCGTGATGCACGCGGTGATGGCTGGGCGTGTTCATCACCGCTTCGAACCAGCGGGGCATGCGCCCGATGGCTTCGGTGTGGATCCAGAACTGGTAGATCAGGTTCAGCCCGCCCACAAACAGCACCATTGCCGGGTGAAATCCGATCAGTATCAACGGCGCGCGCACCACCATCATGAAGGTGAATGTACCGGTCCATGTCTGCCGCAGCGCGGTCGTCAGGTTGTAATGCTGGCTGGAATGGTGGTTCACATGGCTGGCCCAGACCCAGCGGATGCGATGACCAAACCGGTGCACCCAATAATAGCGCAGGTCATCCAGCACAAAGCAGAGCAACACGACCCAGACGCTGGTGCCCAGATCCAGCGGCGCGATCTCCCACAGCACCATGAAAAAACCCCAGGCGACAAAGCCCAGAAGGATACCCGAGGCGACATTGCCCGCCCCCATGATCAGCGACGTGACAGCATCGCGGGTTTCGTACCGGCCACCGCGGCCCTTGATGACGATCCATGTCAGTTCAATCGCAATGGCCGCAATGAATAGGGGCACGGCCAGCTGTACAACGTCGGGGTATGTCAGGTCGGTCATGACGTCTCCTTGATCCAGCGGGTCCAGCGGTCGCGGTCTTCTGGTGGCAATGTCAGCGCAAGGCGCGGGGCGGCGTAGTCGCCCAGGCGCAGGACCATGCGGTTGCCTCGACTTTCGATCTTCTCACCGCCGTTCAGGCGGCGTGCGCAGGTGTCGGCGCCCATCTGCCAGACCAGCCCGCGGCCGGTGTCGTCGGTGATGCCAGCAGCACGGCCATCCGGGGACAGGGTCACATCGTGTATGACGCTATCCGGAAATTCGCGCAGCCACGCCGCCTGTGCTTGCACGATCGTGAGCGTTGGCGCACCTGTCATGCCCAATAGGTGCAGCGCCAGCGCAATGCCAGCGATGCCGCCAATCACAAGGACAAGCAAGATTTCCAAAGGCATTGCGCCGTCTCCCCGCCTGTCATTGAGAAAAACGCAGGCCGGTTGGTCAAGCTTTGCGTGGCGTCACTTTGCGTCCCACGACTTCGCTGTTGGCAATTGAGACTCCTGCGACACCTTGAGGTGGGCCAACGCCTCTTCCCGGGTGTTACAGCGGGCACAGCGTATCGCGGTCAGGGTTCGTTCAAACAGCGCCGCGATCTGAAATGCGATCTCGCGTTCCGGCGGAGCGGGCGACAAACGCAATGCCCTTGGCATAGTTCACGCGGCGATAGTCCTCGACGATGAACTCGAACAGGGCGCGGCGCTCGGATCGGCTCATGTCAATTGTGGTGACGTCGGTGGCGTCGACCAGTTCGTCATATCTTGCAATGGCGCAAGAGCCCCGGTTGTAGCGCTAAAAAAAACTGGATGTCGTGCAGTCCGATTGACCCACTGTAAATCACATGCAGCAGCTCGTAACCGGGGTCTGGTGCATATTGGATGGGTATAACAACGACTTAAAAACGGATGCCAAAGCGTATGATTTCGGGCAGCCTTCGGCAAGGATGGCGCGGAGCGCGGGGATCAGACGTCGTTCAGCAGGGCCACACTGGCCGCATCCAACGCAAAACTGGCCGCGAGCGCGTCGACCGACCGCTCGACCACGATCACGGCGCCCTCGAGGGTCGACATCAGCGTTGTGAACATGCGTGCCGTCCCAAAGCTGATGTCCTGAGGCGCAATGAACCCGACGCGCAGCGGCACGCCAATGTTTTGGCGGTAAGCTTTCATTTCGTTGGTCAAGGCGAGCATATATTCGAAAGAATTGTCGTCTCTGACATGCTCGCGAAAATCATTCACAATCAGAAAGGACGGGTCGAAGGCGTCGTCCGCGCGCATCGTTTGATTAGCGTCTTTCACCTCTGAGAGGGTCAAAACGCCAAAGTGCCTGATAACAATCAGCCTGTGTGCGGGGTGGATGTGAATCGAACAGGGCACATGCGGCTCCGGGGGCGTGATGCGAGGATTGCATGTCCGCGGATCGGGTTTCAATGCTGACAAGGATTGGACAGATGCAGGCTGACCCCAGGCCGTGCACGCGCGTCAGCTTGAGGTTCCGTCGATGAGGGTCGCAATGATCGCTTTGGCACTGTCAGACGCCCAATCGGCATCCCCGCGCAGGCGCGCAATCTCTCGGCCCTCCGGGTCGAGGATCACGGTGATGGGCAGGCCAAAGACGCCCATGTCGGCGGCCAGCTTCTGCCGCGGGTCCTGATGGCGCGGCAGGTTGGCGGCGTTGATTTCTTCGAGGAACTTGACGATGGCTGCGGGATTGTTGCGGCCCACGGCGATGGTGACCACTTCGAAGGTCTC
>JBCBCR010000140.1:0-9062 GCA_038530495.1 Pseudomonadota bacterium
AACGGGTAACCTTGTGTTCCGCAAGACCGCCCGAAACTTCAACCCGCCGGCAGCAATGTGTGGTAAAGTCTGCATTGCTGAGGTCGAGGAAATCGTGCCCACGGGCTCGCTTGATCCGGATCACATCCACCTCCCCGGGATCTACGTCCACCGTTTGATCCAGGGCACCCATGAAAAGCGCATTGAACAACGCACGACCCGCGCCGCCTAAGGACCAGCGCCATGCCTGATACGATCGAACAACTGCTGGAAGACGACAAATCCTTCGAAGGGTTCACGCGCGCGGGCGTGTCCATGGTGCTGACCAACCCGAATATCGAAGACAACCCGATCGTCTACGTCAATCAGGCCTTCACCCGCTGCACCGGCTACGCACGATCTGCCACCATTGGGCGCAACTGCCGCTTTTTGCAGGGGCCCGAAACGCGCAAAGAAGACGTGGATAAACTGCGCGCCGGGATCGAAGCAGATGAAACCGTGGCGGTCGACATCCTGAACTACCGCGCCAATGGCGAGCCTTTCCTGAACCGCCTGATCGTGTCCCCGATCCACGATATGGACGGCAAGACGCAGTACTTCATGGGCATCCAGAAAGAGATGCGCAAAGGCGACACCTCCACAAGCGCCGAAGAGATCAACGCACAGCTGATCGAAATCCAGAACCGCGTCGCCTCGGACCTGTCGATGATCATCGGCATGATCCGTCAGCAATCCGGCGCCACCTCGGTGCCCGAAGACTTTGCCGCGCTCAGCCGCAGAATCGAAACGCTCCAGCTGCTCTACGAGGAAATGAAGCTCAGCGATCAGCAGTCGAACCGCGACAGCATCCAGATGGGCAGCTACCTGTCGCGTCTCGCCGCCGCTATCGCTCATATCGAAGGACGCTCGGGCATCCGGCTCAGCCTGCAGATCGAACCGCTCGAGGTGCCGATAGAAACCGCAACCCGCGTGGGCCTCGTGATGTCGGAACTGCTGACCAACGCGTTCCAGCACGCGTTCGAGCGGATCGACATGGGCCTTGTCGAGGTGCGGATGAGCCGCCTCAGCGCCGGGGGCCTGCGTCTGATCGTGGCAGATGACGGGGTAGGCATCCCGGCGGACATGGAATGGCCGCACTCGGCTACCGTGGGCGGGCGGATTACCTCGGGCCTGATCGAAGGCCTTGAAGGCACCCTGCAACTGGGCCGCGGTGCAGCAGGAAGCTACATCACCATTGACGTGCCCGCAGGCGCAACTCTCTCAGACGAATAGGACGACCCTCATGCCTTGGGATCGCAACCAGATGGCTGCGCGCGCCGCGCAGGAACTCGAAGACGGCTGGTACGTAAACCTAGGGATCGGCATCCCGACGTTGGTGTCGAATTACATCCCCGAGGGGATCGAGGTCACGCTGCAATCTGAAAACGGCATGCTGGGCATGGGCCCCTTCCCCATCGAGGGCGAAGAGGATGCCGACCTGATCAACGCGGGCAAGCAGACAATCACCGAGCTGCCGCAAACCGCATACTTTGACAGCGCGACATCTTTTGGCATGATCCGCGGCGGCAAGATCGCGATGGCGATCCTCGGCGCGATGGAAGTGGCCGAAAACGGCGATCTGGCCAACTGGATGATCCCCGGCAAGCTGGTCAAGGGCATGGGCGGCGCCATGGACCTGGTCGCAGGCGTGGGCCGCGTCGTAGTCGTTATGGACCACACCAACAAGCACGGCGACAGCAAGGTTCTGAAATCCTGCACCCTGCCGCTGACCGGTCAGGGCGTGGTCGACCGCATCATCACCAACCTTGGCGTACTCGATGTGGTCGAGGGCGGGCTCAGGATCGTCGAAACAGCCGATGGCGTGACCGAAGACGAGCTGCGCGCAGCCACCCAAGCCACGATTGTCTGAATTCGACATCACACGTGAGGTCGGCGAGACCAAGGGGCGCTACGTTTTGCGCCACGATGGCTTTGAGGCGGAACTGACCTTTTCCATTCTGTCCCCGCACACGCGCATCGCCGACCACACCGGCGTGCCCGACGGCCTGCGCGGCACAGGCGCGGGTCTCGCGCTGGTCGAACGGCTCGTTGCGGATGCACGTGCCGAAGGATGGAAGATCGTCCCACTTTGCCCGTTTGTGAACGCGCAGCGTGCCAAACACCCCGATTGGGCCGACGCCTTCAACGTCTGATACGGCGGCGCCCACTATAGCGCGTCTCTAGTTCAACGTCGCAAAGACACAGCCGTCGCTCGCCAGCTCTGGCGGTGTCACGCACAGGCCCCGCGCAACCTGATAGGCCGCCAACACCTTGGGCACGTAATCGCGCGTCTCGGCATAGGGCGGCACGCCACCATGACTGCGCACGGCACCTTCGCCCGCGTTGTACCCGGCCAGCACCAGCAGCGGGTCGCGGTCAAACGTGTCCATCAGCCAATCAAGGTATCTGACCCCGCCCGCGATATTCTCGGCACTGGCAGAACTGTCTACGACGCCGAACCGCGCCGCGGTATCCGGCATCAGTTGCATCAACCCCTGCGCCCCCGCACTGCTGACCGCGTCAGCCCGCCCGGACGATTCGACCATCATCACCGCCAACACCAGCGCAGGGGACACCTCGGTCCCGATGGTGGCGCGCAGGATATCGGTCCCGTATGTTTGCGCTGCGCCCTGCATCTGCTGCAGCCGTGGCGCAGGCACAGGAGCGCTGGCACGGGCCAGCGCGCGCATCGCCGGGATCAAGCGCCCAGCGCCTGCACCCTCCATCTCGGGCGATACTTCGGACCAGAACCAGTCGTAACGCGCACCTGCAGGTGCGGCAGCCCGGGCAACCGGCTCACCCACCGCTGGTGCGGCGTCTTCTATTTCGGGTTCGATCTGAACAGTGATGCGCTTTTTCGCCCCCGGCGCAGGCGGCTTGACCCGCTTGGCTGAGAAATCCTTGAACGGCGGAGGCGCCTCCGCAACGGCGAATCCCCCGCTCAGACCCACGGCCACAGCCGCGATCGTCAAAAACCGAAACATGAACCTGCTCACTCTCTTGATCCGGGCCGATCTTGCGCGGCCTCTTGTTTCCATAATCGCACTAATCCCGGGGCCGATCCAGCATTGTCAAAGCTAATCAAGGCAACCGCGCCACAATTGGCACACCGAAAACGCAATTCGCATGAGCCAAACAAAAAGTTAAAGAAATTAAACCATTTAATTCAGATACTTACGCAAAATTCGGCAACGCACCTTCATCAGACGCGAAATGCCCGCGATGCCGTCAAAATCGCGCCGCAATCAACCGGCTATATGCAGCCATACCAAGTCGGACAGAGGCAAATGAGAGAGCGCCTCGGAAACGGACGGCGAGGTTGGAAACGCAAACTACTGATCCTTTGGAGGGACGTACCATGATCAAATTCATCAAAAACTTCCGTAAAGACGAAAACGGCGCCGTGACGGTTGACTGGGTTGTTCTGACCGCTGCTGTGGTTGGCCTGGCTGTTGCTGCCTACGGCTCGATCCAGACCGGTGCAACCGAGCTGACCGCCGACACGGACACCTTCCTGCAGGCACAAGACCCCAACTAAGGTGGTCTGCCTAACGGCTTGAACATGCGATGGGCCGTGGCCATTCCGGTCGCGGCCCTTTGTTTATCGATTACCCCATATCCAATCGGAGAGTTATTTCATGAAACGCATTCTTGAACGCTTTGCACGCGACCAATCCGGTGCCGTGACAGTCGATTGGGTTGTGTTATGCGCCGGGATCGTCGCCCTCGCCGTGGCCATCGTGGCTGCGATGCAGTCGGGCGCACTCGATCTCAGCACCGGCGTCTCTGACTATCTCAGCGGCTGGTTCTAAAGCCGCACACTGCTTTCCCGGTCCGCCGCGGTTTTATCGGCGGGGCGCAGCATCGGCAGGACGCGTGCTAAATGGGCACAGGCACAACGACGCCCGTTCGCTTCCCTCAAAATGCCACAATCTGCGCGTAACAATTTCAGGCAGGCCCGCCATTTCAATTCGAGCGGTCCCAGAATCAAGAGGTGCGAGACATGCGAGCTGTATTCGGATTGGTCCTGGTCGCAGGGGTCGCCATGGCAGGCGGCGCGGTCTACATGGCCAAGAATTACATCGGACAATATCAGGTGGCTCTGGCCAAGGAACGCGCACAGCGTGAAAAGATCGTGCCAACCGTGCCGGTCTACGTGGCCGAACGCCAGCTGGCCTATGGCGAGGCGGTCACCGCAGAGGATGTGCGCCGGGTAGACTGGCCTGAAAATGCGATCCCCGAAGGCGCGTTTACGGCCGACAACCCGCTCTTTATCGAAGGCCAAAATGAACCCCGCCTCGTGCTGCGCATCATCGAAAAGGACGAGGCCCTGCTGGCCGTCAAGGTGACGGAACCCGGCGCAGATGCCGGTCTAACCTCGCGCTTGGGCGAAGGCATGAGCGCCTTCACCATCAAGGTGGATGTGGCGTCAGGCGTGTCTGGCTTCCTGCGCCCCGATGATCGGGTCGACGTCTACTGGACCGGTCGAATCGAACAGGGCAAAACCCGCAAGGAAGTGACCAAGCTGATCGAAGCCAGCGTCAAGCTGATCGCTATCGACCAAAGCACCTCCAGCGATCAGGACGCCGCCATCATCGCACAGACCGTGACCGTTGCTGCAACCACGTCGCAAGTCGCCAACTTCATCCACGCGCAACAAACCGGCCGGTTGACCCTCGCGCTTGTCGTCAATGACAACAGCGAACTGGCAGGTCAGATCCAGGTTGACCAGAAATCGCTTCTGGGTTTGCGCGAAGAGGCTCAGGTTGCCGAGGTCATCGAAGAGGAAGAGTGCACGATCCGCACCCGCCGCGGTGCCGAAGTGGTCGAGATTCCGATCCCCTGTTCGAACTAACTCACTCGCACGATCAACCACTTACAACAGCGTCCCATCCTTGGGGCGCTGTGTCGATTCTCCCCCCTGTTGCCGGTTATCCACATAAACTGAACCAGCAAACCCATTGATTCTTGCAAAAAATTCAATTTGGGCGCATCTTGTCGCCAAAGTTGGGCAATAGACCCGATCCCGAGGCGTGATCACAAAGGCAGGTCACATGAACATCGTTACAAACATCAAAGCTGGCCTGCTTGGGCTGGCACTGACTATGGGTACCGTGGCACCTCAGGTGCTGGAGGCTGAAACCTTGCGGGTGGTGCGGGACGCAACGTCTCGCTCATTGGATGTGCCGATGAACCGCGCGGTGGTTGTCGAAAGCGACACACCCTTTGCGGAACTCAGCATCGCCAACCCCGCCATTGCAGACATCTCGTCGCTCAGCGATCGCACGATCTACGTGTTGGGCAAGGCGCCCGGGCTGACAACGCTCACTCTGCTTGACGGCAACGGGCGGCTCATCACAAATGTCAACGTGCGCGTGGCGGCCGACATATCGGAATTCAAGGAGCGGTTGCGCCAGATTCTCCCGGGCGAGAAAATTTCCGTTCGCACCGCCAATGACGGCATCGTGCTGTCGGGTCTGGTGTCCTCGGCCTCGAAACTGCAACGCGCGCTTGATCTCGCTGAACGCTACGCCGAAGGGCGCGTCAGCAACCTGATGAGCGTCGGCGGCATCCAGCAGGTCATGCTCAAGGTGCGCTTCGCTGAAATGCAGCGCTCGGTGTCGAAATCGCTCGCCGCATCGCTCAGCTTGGGTGGCTCGATCGGCTCGGACGTCGGCATTTCCGCCGGTACCAACACCGCAGTGACTGCGGGCGGCGTCGCCAACAGCCTTGGCGGAACCTTGCCCGCCACCAACAACAACGCGGGCGCCGTGCTCTTTGGTTTTAACGCGGGCAACACCCAAGTGGGTCTGCTGCTTGAAGCGCTGGAACAAAAAGGTGTCGTGCGCACGCTGGCCGAACCCAACCTCGTGGCCCTGTCCGGCCAAGAGGCAAAGTTCCTCGCAGGTGGTGAATACCCCGTCCCGGTCAGCCAGGAAGACGGCGTAATTACCATTGAATTCAAACCCTTCGGTGTTGAGCTCAATTTTATCCCCCGCGTGGTGGACAAGGATCTGATCAACCTCGAACTTGAGGCCGCGGTGTCCGACATCGACCCCACCAACGGCATCACCATCGACGCCTTTACCATCGACGCCTTCTCGCGCCGGGAAACCGCGACAACTGTGGAGCTGCGCGACGGCGAAAGCTTTGCCATCGCGGGCCTGCTCGAAGACACGTTCATCGACAGCAACCAGCAACTGCCCTGGCTGGGCGATGTGCCGGTCCTCGGTGCCCTGTTCCGCAGTGCCTCGTACCAGCGCGAGCAGACCGAGCTGGTGATCATCATCACCGCGCACCTCGTGCAGCCTGTCACCGGTGACGTGCTCGCCCTGCCCACCGACCGCATCAAGCCGCCCACCGAACGGGACCTGTTCCTGCACGGTCGCGTCGCTGCGGGCACCCGCGCGCCCAAAGAAGGTGCCGCCGCAGAGGTTGCCAAACAGGATTTCAGCGGCTCATATGGTTACGTTTTGGATTAAGGACTGGGTATGAAACCGATCGCACACGCCCTTTTGGCCAGCGCAGTCGCCTTGGCGGCGTGTGGTCCATCCAATGACGCTGTCTACACCCAGTTTTACCGCGAGGCCGGAGCCGTCGCCGACAATGGCGCCTTTGGCAACGCCACGGCGAACAATACACTGATCCTGACCGGTGAACGGCAATATGCCTTTGATCTTGCACAACGATTCGCATCCGAAGTGCTGACGACCGTGAATTTCGAGTTCAACTCGTCGCAACTGGATGCCGGCGCGCAGGACACGCTGCGCCAGCAAGCCACGTGGATCCGCCAGTTCCCCGAAGTCCGCTTTCGCGTTTACGGTCACACCGATGCGGTGGGCAGCAACGCTTACAACAAAAGCCTTGGCCTCGCCCGGGCACGCGCCGTTGTGCGTTTCCTGACCAGCCAGGGCATCAACCGCTCGCGGCTCGAAGCCGTGGCGTCGTTCGGCGAAACCCAGCCCGTCGTCGTGACCCAAGGCCGCGAACGCCGCAACCGCCGCACCGTGACCGAAGTGACCGGTTTCGTGCGCAACCACCCCAATGTGCTCGACGGCAAATACGCCCAGATCATCTACCGCGATTACGTGAATTCGGCCACCAGCCCCACCACGCTCGAAGGCATCGTGGGCGCCGATCTGCGCACCGAACAGTAACTCAAACCCTTTCAAATCGTCGAATTCAGGCGCGGACAATCCCATGTCTGCGCCCGATATCGTTCTGAGATACCCAACAATTGGAGTTTTTTGGCCCAAATCTCGCCTGATTTGACTGCGATGACCGTGTCCAAGGACCCCGTGCGGGCAGCCGCTGGGGGCAATTCGGGTCTGGATCGGTCCAAGCGAGACGCTGCAAACCGCCCCAAGCCCTGTAGCGAAGGACGAGATGGCAATGAGCAGCACAATGCCACAACCTGAAACCGCACCCATCGCGGCCTGCACCATCAGCCGCGATGTGCAGAACTTCGATCTACTGATCGAAGACATGGAACACTGCATGGGCGAAAGCTGGGGCGATCTGGGCTTTGCCGAGGCGCTGGCCTATTTCAATCAGCCCGACGCCGAAGCCATGGAATTCGTGGCCATCGCCATCGACGCCGAGGACGAAGAGAACCTCACCATGCTGGGTGAGATCATCAAGCAAGCCAAACAGCGCAAGATCGCGGTGATCCTGATCGCCGAAGACGTCACCCCCGCCTCCCTGCACCAGTTGCTGCGCATCGGGGCCGACGAATTTGTCCCCTACCCTCTGCCCGAAGGTGAGCTGCAGCAGGCCGTGGATCGCATCCGCGCCGCCGCCAACCCTCAGCCCGCCGCAGCCGAGGCTACCGCCAACCTGCGGTCCGGTACAGACAAACAGGGCGCGGTCTTTGTTGTACACGGCGTCGCCGGTGGCACCGGTGCTACCACCCTGGCCGTGAACCTCGCATGGGAACTGGCGCTGCTGACCGCCGGGGATCAACCCAATGTCTGCCTGCTGGATTTCGATTTCCAGTTCGGCACAGCGTCCACCTATCTTGACCTCGCGCGCCGCGAGGCGGTGTTCGAAATGCTGTCGGACACCGAAGGCATGGATGACGAGATCTTTGGCCAGTCGCTGCTGACCTATGGCGACAAGCTGTCGGTGCTCACTGCACCTGCGGACATGATCCCGCTCGACATCGTCACGCCTGAGGATATCAACCGCGTCATTGAAATGGCCCGTGCGCATTTCGACTATGTCATCATCGACATGCCCTCGACCCTTGTGCAGTGGACCGAAACCGCGCTGACCGCGGCACACCTCTATTTCACCACGCTCGAGATCGACATGCGGTCCGCGCAGAACACCCTGCGTTTCAAGCGTGCGCTGCAATCCGAGGAACTGCCGGTGGAAAAGCTGCGCTACGTGCTCAACCGGGCGCCCAAGTTCACCGATCTGGGCGGCCGCGCACGGGTCAAGCGTCTGGGCGAAAGCCTCGATATCTCGATCGAGGTGCAGCTGCCCGACGGTGGCAAGCCGATCACCCAATCCGCCGACCACGGCCAGCCTCTGGCCGAAGTTGCGGCGAAAAACCCGCTCCGCCGCGAGATCGCCAAGCTCGCCGCCTCCATCCACGAAGTGAACGCAGACCATAGCCAAGCGGCTTGAAAGTAGGTTTCCATGTTCTCGAAGTACAAAAAACCAGCACCCCAACCCGCGGCTCCCGCGGCCAAGGTGACCGAACTGCCCACCGCCGCCCCCGCCCCCGAGGCCGAGGCGGCGCCCAAGGTTGCGCGCAAAGCACCGCAAAAGGCAGCCGCGCAGGTCACCCCGATGGACAAGGAACGCAAGCGCAAGGAACGCATGGGCGAGATCAAGCTCGAACTGCACCGCGCTCTGCTCGACAACCTCAACCTCGCAGCGCTTGAACACGCCTCCGAACAGGAACTGCGCCAGGAAATCAGCGCGATTTCCGCCGAGGTGCTGGAAGAGAAAAACATCATCCTCGGCCGCGAGGATCGCCAGACCCTGAACCAGGAACTCTTTGACGAAGTGACGGGCCTCGGCCCGCTTGAAACGCT
>JBCBCR010000141.1:0-8977 GCA_038530495.1 Pseudomonadota bacterium
AGGATATGATCCCCCGGCTGCGCGCCCATCTGGTCGACCATGCTGGCATATTTGGCGATCTGCGCGGCCTCGTGGCTTTCCTGTCCCGTCTCGAACAGGGCGCTGGAATAGGTCATCGTATCGTCCAGCCACAGCCCGTAGAAATCGTTGCCCAGATCATAGTGGTAGCTGATGTTCTTGCGCGCCTGCTCGCGGTGGTTGCGCTGCAGCCAGAACCGGAACTTTTCGAACTGTCGCACAAGGCCGAGGCCGGGAAAGCCATCATAGATGCTTTCGTTGTCGGCATGGACCCAATCCATGAACGCCTGCAGGTCCGGCGTGCTCCACCATTCGTCCAAATAGGCATCACAAAACCCCAGATCGCCTTCGCGGATCAAACGGGCAAAGATGTCGGGGTTGTGGATGTGCACCTCGGCCACCGGCCCGGGGCGCGGCCCTGTCGCGCGAAAGACGCGCCCGTCGGGCAGCACAAAATCCACCCGGCCCGTGTTCATTCCCTGCGCCATGGAAAACACGCGCGCAAAATAACGCGGCAGGCCCGTTTGCCCGTCGGTTGTGGTCAGGATCATGTGGTCTCCCCTATTCCTTCTGTCAACGTAGGTTGACATTGCTGGTGCGGCAAGCAGTTCTGCATCGCTGATCTCAGAAATCCCGGTTCTCATAGGCGGTTAGCGCCCGTTTGCGCCCCTGATCGGCGGGTACGATCGGCGACGGATAGACATCTTGGGGGGACATGTTCCAGCTGCGCGGGATCGCGTCAAAGTATGACAGCGCGTCCGCGTGCGGATTGCGGCGCCCTTCGGCGATCCAGCGGCTGACATAGTCGCGGTTCTTGTCAAATTTATCGAGCTGCGTGACCGGGTTGAACACCCGGAAATAGGGCGTGGCGTCGGGGCCGGAGCCTGCCGACCACTGCCAGCCCATCGCATTGCTCGCAGGGTCCCAGTCGATCAGGCAATCCTCGAACCATTTCTGGCCGATGCGCCAATGGGTCAGCAGGTGTTTGGTGAGGTAACTGGCCACGATCATCCGCCCGCGGTTGTGCATCCGGCCCGTGACATACATCTCGCGCAGGGCGGCATCGACAAACTGGATGCCCGTGCGCCCGCGCAGCCACGCGGTGGCCTCGTCGCTGCGCGCATCGGCACTCCACGGAAACGCATCCCAATCGGGTTTCCAGTTTTCGGTCGTGATATGCGGCGTGTGGTGCATCAGGTGATAGGCAAACTCACGCCACACCAGCTCTTTCAGGAATGTCTCCGCCCCCGCCTTGCCCTCCTGCCACGCGGCATAGCCTGCGTGCCAGCACTGGTGCGGGCTGATCTCTCCCAGTGCGAGGTTCTCGCTCAGGTTCGAGGTGCGGTCCTCGGCAGGCAGATCGCGCCCCGCATCATAGCTGGCCACGAGGGTGTCGCAAAAGTAATGCAACCGGTTCATCGCCGCATCCGAACCCAGCCGCACATGCGGGCGCACAACCTCTGCCCCACGGTTCATCGCAGCGCCCAGATGCCAATCGGCGATGTCTTCGGACGCAGGCCAGCTGTCGGGCACAGGGATTTGCCCCGGGGCGCGGATCGGTGCGTCGACCTCGCGATCCTTCACTGCGCGCCAGAACGGCGTGTAGACCTTGTAGAACCCGCCGGTCTTGGTCTCGGCGGTCCACGGCTCGAACATCAGGTGCCCGCCATAGCTGCGCGCGTTGATGCCCGCCTCCTTCAGCGTGGACTTGATCGTCGCATCCCGCGCCACCGCCTGCGGATCATAGAGCCGCGACCAGTACACCGCATCCGCGCCGGTCTCGGCAATCAGGTCCTGCAACACCGACAGCGCATCGCCCGACCGGTAGATGATCCGCGATCCCTTGTCGGCCAGCGCTTGCGCAAGGTGTTCCACCCCCAGCCCCCAGCGCCATTTGGGTGCTGCGCCCAGATCGTCCACGCTGTCGTCGCGGATCACGACCGGGATCACCGGCCCGCCCGCATTGCAGGCCGCAGCCAACGCGGGATGATCAGACAACCGCAGGTCGCGGCGGAACCAGAGGATCGTGGGGGAGCTGCTCAAGGGCCGAATTCCTTATTGTATCGCAGATACGTAGGGCGCGCCGCGACGGATCAAGAAAGGATTAACTCGGGCCACAGCGCACCCTGCCGCAAACCGATTGCACGCCGCACCAAAGACCACGACAGTGCCAGCCAACGTCCCAACCTCCACCAGCCAAATGCACCCCAATTCGCCTTACACCGCCCACGACCTCCGACGCGCCGTCAACCTCGCCGCCTGCCTCGGCTGGCTTGGCTTTTGCGCGCCATGGATGGTGGACACCCCCGCCCTGCTGCCGTGGCTCGCGTTCTTTGGCTTGCCCATCGCACTGCTCGCATGCTGGGTCATCGGCGCCCCGATCCTGCGCTACGTCATGTGCCAGCCGGTTACATGGCGCGCGGCCGGGCTCTGGGGCGCTGGAATCGCCGCAATCATGGCCAGCCTCTGGATCGCGTTCTCGCGCTTGCGCGGGCTGCAGCAATCGCGCGATCCGAACTCGTTTTCGCAGATCGGCGGGGGCGACAACATCCAGTCCATCGATGGCATCCTGACGCCCTACGGGTGGTGGATCCTTGGCCTCGATACGGCGGCCTTTGTGCTCTGTGGCGCGGGTGTGGGGCTGCTCGTGCGCTGGCGCATCGGTCCGGGTGCCCCGCCCACGCCCCACTGACGCAGCAAAAAGGGCCCCGCGCTTTCACGCGGGGCCCCTGCGCACTGTAACCCTGACCGTTTGTTACTCGGCAGGTGCCGCGACGGCGTCGTCAGACGTGGTCTGCACGCCCTTCTTCTCGCGGCGGCTGTCATTGTAGATCGCCTTGACCAGCGCAAAGCACTGCAAGACCATCACGATCGAGAACGGGAAGGCGCCAATGACCATCGCGGTCTGGATCGCCTTCAGGCCCCCGCCACCTTGCCCACCCGCAATCAGCAACGCGGCCACAACGCCACCTAGGGCAATGCCCCAGAAATAGATATGCGGCTTGGCCTTCGGGCCCTCGTCACCGGCGGCATTGATCGTGTTCACGATCAGCACAGCCGAGTCTGCGGTGGTCACCAGATAGGTCATCAGCAGCACCACGATGATAATGGACATAGCCCATCCAAGTGCTGCGCCCAGCATGTGCACCACGGCGGCAAAGATCTTGTCCCCGTCCGGTGCGCCCAGGATCGCGCCATTGGCCCCGCCGTTCAGTTCCAGATCAATGGCCGTGCCCCCGGCCCATGTGAACCAGACAAAGCACATCAGCGACGGCACAAGGATCGCACCAATCACGAACTCGCGAATTGTGCGCCCCTTGGAAATGCGCGCCAGGAACAGGCCCACGAAAGGCGCAAAGGCGATCCACCAGGCCCAGTAGAACACCGACCAGCCGCCCTGCCATCCGGCCAGCTGCGAGGCGGTCGATCCCTCGACACCGTCCGTGGTCCACACGGTGAACAGCATCGACGGCAACGCGATGATGTAATCCCACAGGCCGACAAACAGCGCCTGCAGCCCAAAGAACGTGGACCCAAAGAGCAGGAAAAAGCCCAAGAGGAAGATCGACAGCCCCATGTTCAGGTTCGACAACCACTTGATGCCCTTGCCGACACCAGACAGCGCCGACGCCGTCGACGCCGCCATGATCACGAAAATCGCCACCAGAATACCGGTGGTGTTGGCCGTGCCGCCCTCATTGGTCAGACCGTCAATGCCGATCCGCGTAAGACCTGCAACGAACTGTTCCACGCCAAAGCCCAGCGTTTGCGCCACACCCAGAATGGTGGCCACAACCGCGACGATGTCGATGATGTGCCCCAGCGGGCCCGACAGCGCCTTGCCAAACAGCGGCGTCAGCGACGACCGCATGGTCAGCGGCAGACCCCGGCGATAGCAGAAAAACCCAAGCGCAAGCCCCGCAATCGCATAGCTCGCCCACGCGCCAAAGCCCCAGTGCAGGAACGACCACTTGTAGGCGCTGCGAATGGTCTCGGCGCTTTCACCGGGCACCAGCCCCATGATCACGTCCGGGTTGGTCTGGTAGTGGTACACCGGCTCGGCCACGGCCCAGGTCAGCATGCCAACCCCGATCCCCGCACCGAACATCATGGAAAACCACGAGAAGTTCGAGAATTCAGGCGTATCGCTCTCCAGCCCCAGCTTCAGCCGCCCGGCCGCGGGCCAGATCGCCAGCAACGTGCACAGCAGCACGAAAAGGGCCACGATATACACGTACCAATAGGCGGTATTGGCCAGAATGAAACTGTTGATCGTGTTCAGGACCGCACCGGCCTGCTCGGGGAACACAACGGCCCAGATCACCAGCATCGCCACGATGATCTTGGACACAACGGCCACGTTGACCGAAAAGCCGGAATAAAATCCGGCATCGGCCGTCTTGATGGGCAAATCCATCAATGGGGGTTTATCAGACATCTGCTTCCTTCCTTGTTGGCGCGCCTTGGCTGGGGCACGTTTTGTTCCCTGTGACGCGCGGCTTGTTGTTTTTGATGCGCGTCCGGGCTGTGGCTACGTGTTCAGCAAAACATGACCACGGCGCTGGCGCGAAACACAAAAGCGGTTTGACGCGTGTTTTCTACCACCTGAGCGTGAATTTGCACGCCAAGCGGTACATACGATACCGTATTTCCCGCAGTTGGGGTGATTTCAGAGCGCGGAGCGAATCTTTGCGGCAATCGCCGCGATCTGATCCATGTCGCCCATCTGCCCGGGCGGGCGCAGGCTGACGCCTTCGTGACGCGGCAGGATGTGCATGTGCAAATGGAACACTTCCTGCCCACCCGGCGCCTCGTTGAACTGCTGTAAGGTGATGCCATCGGCCTCCAGCCCCGCCATTGCCGCCTGCGCCACACGGCGCGTGGTGCGCATCACGGCGGCCAGCTGCGCGTCGGACGCATCCAGCACGTTGCGGCACGGGGTTTTCGGGATCACGAGACAATGCCCGTCAGCCCGCGGCATGATATCCATGAAACACAGCGTCTCTTCATCCTCGAACACCCGCGTGGACGGGATCTCGCCCCGCAGGATCTTGGCAAAGATGTTCTGGTCGTCATAGGCGGTCATGCAGCTCTCCTTTACGGGCGCCATGGGTGCCGCCCCGCAGCCGCGATGTCAACCAGATCACCGGACCCGCAGCGCACCCCCGGGCGCCGCACAGGCAAACAAGGTGCAAAATTGCGCGGATTCGTGTATAATGCGCGGCAATGGCGGTCATGAGGGACCTTTGGGATGCCCGCCATGTTGGGGAGTTGACCATGCAAGAGCTACTTCTTTTCGCCATCCCGTTGGGCGTCGCACTTGTCGCTGGCGTCTTTGGCTGGTTCAGCATGCATCGCCGCGCTACACCGCTTTATATGCTGGGCCTGATGCTGGTTCTGGGCGGCGCTGCGCTGCTCTATCTCGCCGCAGATACGGCGACCGGCTGGGACGGAATCGGGCACGCTCTGCTGATCGCCTTTGGCGCCTTGCCAGCGACCGCGGGATTGATCGTGGGCGGCATCATCGGGCTGATCACACGCCCGCAACTGATGCTGCCATCCTGAGGGAACCGGGGAAACCATAGGGGGGCGGGCGCGCGCCTGCCCCCTGTCCCTGCCCGGCCAGCCGCACGGGCGCTCCCCGCTGGATCAAGTCTGCGACCGGCCACATCGCACCGGCGCACGCCGATGATCCCGTCGCGGGCACAACCACCTCAGTTCCGCCCCCTTGCCAAAACACGCAACACGCCCTGCCCCAGCCCTCACCCCCGGCCGCACACCGCGCGAAAAAAAGGCGCGCCATGCCTCGCACAGCGCGCCCAAAATCGCAGAAATCAGCCTCAGGCGTTCACATCCACCACGACGCGGCCCTTGACCTGACCTTTCAGGATGTCCGCCCCCAGACCCGGCAGATCCGACAGGGTCGCGGGCTGCACCATGGCCTCCAGCTTGTCCATCGGCAGGTCCTTGGCAATCCGCTGCCACGCGCGCACGCGGTTGTCATAGGGCTGCATGACGCTGTCGATGCCCAGAAGGTTCACACCGCGCAGCAGGAACGGAATGACCGTCGCCGGCAGGCCCGCACCGCCCGCAAGACCCACGGCAGCCACTGACGCACCGTACTGCATCTGTCCCAGCACGCGCGCCAGCATCGCGCCACCCACCGCATCGACACAGCCGCCCCAGGTCTCACTCTCCAGCGGGCGTTTCACCGTCTCGTTGATCTCTTCTCGCGCCACGATCTGCGTGGCCCCCAACCCGGTCAGGTACTCCGCCGTCTCGGGCCGCCCGGTCACACCGGCCACCTCGTGACCCAGATTGGCCAGGATCGCAGTCGCCACCGACCCCACGCCGCCCGCCGCCCCGGTCACCAGCACCGGCCCGCCAGTCAGCCCGTGATCCTCCAGCGCCATCACCGCCAGCATCGCGGTGAACCCCGCGGTGCCCACCGCCATCGCGGCGCGCGTGTCCAGTCCCTCGGGCAGTGGCACCAGCCAATCGGCCTTGACCCGCGCCTTCTGCGCATACCCACCCCAATGCGCCTCACCCACGCGCCACCCGGTCAGCACAACCTTGTCGCCGGGGGCATAGCGCGCGTCGTCCGACGCCTCGACCGTGCCCGCAAAATCAATGCCCGGCACATGCGGATACTTCCGCACCAACCCGCCACCGGGTCCGATGCACAACCCGTCCTTGTAGTTCACCGTGGAATACTCCACCGCGACCGTCACCTCGCCTGCGGGCAGATCATCGACGCCGATCTCCTGCACACCCGCCGCGGTCTTGCCGCTCTCTTCGTCCTTGGTCACCACCAGCGCGTTGAACATCATCATTCCTTCCCGAAGGATCCACCTTCATTTCGCCAAATAAACCGCGGGGTGTCTGAGGGGCTGGCCCCTCAGTCCCGCACTCAGTGCCAGAACGCCTCGTGCACCGTCGCTGCGCGCATGCCGTCCGGCGTTTCCACCTCGATATCCGTGCCCGCATCCCAATGGGTCATCTTGACCATGCCGATGGCCACATTGGTCTGGTAATCCGGGCTCCACGCCGCCGACGTGACCTTGCCCACCCGCTTGCCACCGGCAAAGATCGGCCACACCCGATCGCAGGGCGGCACCGCATCGCCATGAATGGAAATGGGGCGCACCTGCTGCACGGGGCCTTCCTTGGACACGCGCAACAGCGCATCCCGCCCGACACAGCCAATCGCCGTCTCGGTGTCGCAAAACCGCTGCAACCCGCACTCATGCGGCGTGTTGTCGTCGGTCATGTCATTGCCATAGCTCAAGAGCCCGCCCTCGATCCGTTCGATCAGGTTCGGGCACCCCGCCCGCACCTCAAGGTCCGCACCATGGGCCATCAGGTCATCCCACAGCGTCATGCCCTTGGCACTGTCGGTCAGGTAAATCTCGAACCCGCCCTGCTTCGAATAGCCCGAGCGCGCGATGGGCAGGTCCATGCCCTCGTACTGGAACATGTCGAACCGGAAAAACCGGATGTCCCGCACCCGCGCGCCAAAGACACGCTCCATCAGGTCGTCGGCCTTGGGCCCCTGCACCGCGAGGGGTGAGACGTCCGGCTCATCCACCAGCACGTCCAGCCGGTAGCCGCTGGCAATCCCCTTGACCCAGAGCAGCAGATCGCTGTCGGCAATCGATATCCACCACCGGTCGTCGGCCAGCTTGACCGCCACAGGGTCGTTCAGCATGCCGCCCGTCTCATCGACGATGGGCACATAGTAACACTGCCCCGGCAGCATCGACCGCAAATCGCGCGGCGTCAGCATCTGCATCAGGCGGCTCGCATCCGGCCCGCGCAGCTCTACCTGCCGCTCGGCGGCGACATCCCAGACCTGCACATGGGTCTTGAGATGCCGGTAATCGGCCTCCACGCTCTCGAACACGGTGGGCAAGAGCATGCGGTTATAGACCGTGTAGGCCTTCACCCCCGCCCGCTCGACCCCTTCGGAAAACGGGGTCCGCCGCAACCTGCGCGACGGGGAAATCAATGCGCTCACGTCGCGTCCTCCGGCATGAATGGAATGTCTGTCACGGGGGCCTCCAGCCCCGCCGCGGTCATCATCGCGTGCACCTGCCCGCGGTGATGGGTCTGATGGTTGAAAAGCTGCATCACGCACAGCGCCATCGGTTTTTCATAGTCGGCCTTCAGCAGCCCCGAATACCAGCGCAACTGTCCCTGCAACTCGACCGCGCGCAGCTTGTCCGCCCAGCGGGTGATCGCGCCGTCCATGCGGAACCGCTCGGCGCTCCACACCGCAAAGGTCGGCGTCAGGGTCCGGTGCTGCTCCGCAGGCACCGCCGGCGGCGAAACCGCGTCGGTAAACCGGCTCATCCACAGCGTGTCGCCCCAGAGCAGATGGTTCAGCGTCTCGAAGATCGAGCCAAAGAACGCGCCGCGATCGGCGCGCAGCACATCGTCGCTGACCCCGGTCAGCATCTCGGTCAACTGCCGGTTCTGCCACGCATTGTAACGGGCCATGGTCCGGACATAGTCGGGATCAATCACCGCAGCCTCCCGTCACGGTTTTGGGCCTTTCCAATCGATCGGGCAGATCTCGGCCGACTTGCCGCCGAAATCCCAGATCCGACCGTAATCGCGCACCTTCGACTTGGTGCCGCGCGCGGCGATGATGTCCGGGCCCATCCAGTATTTCGAATTCGTGATCATCACCGGGTGATCCTCGGACTTGCCGGTGATCATCTCGATCTCACCCTGGATCTTGCGCCCGATATACAGGCCGCGCTTGGTGCCCTCGCGCACGATCTCGACCTTTTCGCGTTCCGCGCCCACGATATCGCTGACCAGCATGGTGAACAGCCCGGTTGTCCCGCCGGCCGCACCCGAGAAGATCTGGAGGATCCCGTTATAGGCCTTGCCCGAGGCGCGCTCGTCCACATAGGCCGCAACGCGCCAGCCGCCTTCGCCCATGCGACCCGGG
>JBCBCR010000142.1:0-8975 GCA_038530495.1 Pseudomonadota bacterium
GTAAGATCCTGCGCAAGCCACGCGGTTTGCTCAGTCACGCAGCACGCGCGCTGGCCAAAATGGGGGTTGTGGCGGCGTTGACGGTGGGTCTGGGCGGCCCTGCGGCGGCGCAAAACCCCTTTGCCCCGGTTGTCGAAGTGGGCGACAGCGTGGTCACGGAATTCGAAGTGCGCCAGCGCATCCGCTTTTTGCAAATTCTCAATGCCCCCGGGTCGAACCGGTCCGCGGTGATCGAGGATTTGATCAATGACCGCTTGCGCGTGGCCGAAGCGCGCCGCCAGGGCATCGTGCTGAGCGAGGCAGAGCTTGCGCCAGCACTTGCCGCTTTTGCCCAGCGGGCGAACCTGTCGACCGAAGAGTTCGAGACAGCCCTGGGCGAAGCGGGGGTGGCGCCCGAAACCTTCCGCGACTTTGTCGGCGTCCAGACCGTGTGGCGCGACTATATCCGCGCGCGCTTTGCCTCGCGCGTCTCGATTTCGTCCGAGGAAGTGGACCGTGCGCTGCAACAGGTGAACAGCACCTCAGGCATCGAAGTGCTGGTGTCCGAAATCATCATCCCTGCCCCGGCTGACCAGATCGAGGAGGTGCGCGAGGTCGCGGACCGGATCAGCCAGGCCGAAAGCCAGGCGCAATTCTCCGCCTTTGCACGCGAGTTTTCCGCCACGGCATCGCGGGACAATGGTGGGCGTCTGAACTGGCTTCCGATCAACCAATTGCCCGCAACGCTGCGGCCTGTCCTTTTGGCCCTCGCGCCGGGCGACGTTACATCGCCACTGCCCATCCCGGACGCCATCGCGCTGTTTCAATTGCGCGACATCCGCGAAACCGCCGTGCGCACGCCCGAAATTGGCGCGGTGGAATACGCGGCTTACTACATCAACGGCGGGCGCACGCCCGAAGCGCTGCGCATCGCCGCCAACATCCGCGCCAGCGTGGACCGCTGCGACGATCTGTACGGCATTGCCAAGGGCAAGCCGGACAACGTGCTGGACCGCGGCAGCCTGCCGCCATCCGAGATCCCCGAAGACATCGCGATCGAGCTGGCCAAGCTCGACCCGGGTGAGGTGTCGACCAACCTGACCCGCGCCAACGGCAATACGCTGGTGTTCCTGATGCTGTGCGGCCGCACACCGGTCCTGCCAGACCTTCCGAACGCGGAAGGTGACGACGCGGAACAGCAGGCAACGCCACAGACAGTTGACCGCGGCGCGGTCGAGGCGGAACTGCGCAACCAGCGACTGGCCACTTTTGCCCGCAACCTCGAATCCGAACTGCGCGCGACGACGCGGATCAACTACCTGCGATGACCGCGCCGATTGCCGTGACCTGCGGCGAGCCTGCGGGCATCGGACCCGAGGTCGCCGCGCGCGCCTTTGCGCAGCTGCAGGGCGAAGTGCCCGCGTTCTGGATCGGCGATCCGCGACATCTGCCTGCCGGAACGGATCTGCAGGAGATCACCGCCCCCGAAGAAGCGCTGCTGGTGGCACCAGGCGCCGTGCCTGTGCTGGCCCATCCCTTTCCCGACGTCTTGACCCCCGGCACGCCGTCGCTTGCCAATGCTGCCGCTGTCTGTGCGGTGATCGCGCGGGCGGTTGACCTTGTGCGCGCAGGTGCCGCGGGCGGCATCTGCACCGCGCCAATCCACAAGAAGGTGCTGCTGGACGGTGCCGATTTTCCACATCCCGGCCACACAGAATTTCTTGAGGCGCTCACGGGGGCAGCGCGCGCGGTGATGATGCTTGCCTCGCCGGAATTGCGGGTGGTGCCCGCAACCATCCACATTGCTTTGGCGGACGTGCCAAACGCGCTTACGCCGCATCTTTTGCGAGAAACCATTGAGATCACCGCACGGGACCTGCGTGCCCGCTTTGGCATCCCAAGGCCGCGCATCGCCGTCGCGGGTCTGAACCCACACGCGGGCGAAGGCGGCGCCATGGGGCGCGAGGAACTGGACTGGATCGCGCCGCTGATCGACGAGATGCGGCAGGAAGGCTACGAGATCACAGGCCCTGTCTCGGCGGACACCATGTTTCATGCAACGGCGCGCGCAGGCTATGACGTAGCGATTGCAATGTATCACGATCAGGCACTGATCCCGATCAAGACACTGGATTTCGACCGTGGCGTGAACGTGACGCTGGGTTTGCCTATCGTGCGCACCTCCCCCGACCACGGCACCGCTTTTGACATCGCGGGCACAGGCGCGGCCAACCCCGAAAGCATGATCGCAGCCATGCGGCTGGCGTGGCGCATGGCGCAAGCGTGAGCGGCATCGACGCTCTTCCCCCGCTGCGCGAGGTCATCGCGACCCACGATCTGCGCGCGAAAAAAGCGTTGGGGCAGAATTTCCTGCTGGATCTCAACCTGACGGCCAAGATCGCGCGGCAGGCGGGCGATCTGGCGGACGCGGACGTGTTGGAGATCGGCCCGGGCCCCGGCGGATTGACCCGCGGGCTTTTGAGCGAAGGGGCGCGGCGTGTGCTGGCGATAGAAAAGGATGCACGGTGCCTGCCAGCGTTGCAGCAGATCGCTGAAGCATACCCCGGGCGCCTGACCGTGATCGAAGGCGATGCGCTGGATATTGACCCGCTGGAACACCTGACACCGCCGATCAAGATTGCCGCAAACCTGCCCTACAACGTGGGCACCGAACTGCTGGTGCGGTGGCTCACACCGCCCGCGTGGCCGCCGTTCTGGCAATCGCTCACACTGATGTTTCAGCGCGAAGTGGCTGAACGCATCGTGGCGCAGCCGGGCAGCAAAGCCTATGGGCGTCTGGCGGTTCTGGCGCAATGGCGGGCGGAGGCACGGATCGCGATGCACTTGCCGCCCGGTGCGTTCACGCCGCCCCCCAAGGTGTCGAGCGCGGTGGTCCACCTGACCGCCCTGCCCGTGCCGCGATATCAAGCCGATCCGCACGTGCTGAGCCGCGTGGTTGCCGTCGCGTTCAACCAACGGCGCAAGATGCTGCGATCCTCTCTCAAGAGCATTGCGCCGGATATCGAGGACCGCTTGCAAGCCGCGGGGATCAACCCCACGGATCGCGCGGAACAGGTCACGATCGAAGCGTTCTGCGCGCTGGCCCGCGCGATCAAAGGCTGATCACCACAAAAAACCCCGGCGCGATGGCCGGGGTGTATTTTACGCTAGGTGCTCGTTTACTCTGCCGCTTCGGGCGCGCTGCCTTCGTTTGACGGCGTATTCCCGTCGGCTGGCGCGTCATCTTGCGGCTTGGGCTTGCGCGACCGGCTACGCTTGGGTTTGGGCTGGCTTTCTGGGGTTTCGACCAGACCGCTGTCGTCTTCGCTGTCGACGACGTCGGGCTGCGGTGCGTTGCCCGGGTCAGAGGTGTTCGCCGCCTCTTTCTCCTGACGTTGGGCGCGTTCGCGGTCACGTTCGGCCTGACGTTCGCGGTTTTGGCGTTCCTGTTCTTCGCGGCGCGCGTCGATTTCTTTCTGCGCCTCGCTGAGCATGCGCAGGTAGTGTTCGGCATGCTGCTGAAAGTTCTCGGTGGCCACGCGGTCGCCGGACAGTTGGGCGTCACGCGCAAGCTGGTTGTATTTGTCGATGATCTGCTGCGGTGTCCCGCGCACTTTGCCCTCGGGGCCTGAGCTGTCGAACACGCGGTTGACGACGTTGCCACCGCTGTTGCCGCCTCTATTGCGGTTGTTCTTGGATCGTGACCGTGATCTCGAAGATTTCATGAATTCAAATCTGTTCTCTGACGTGGTGACAGGATCCGCTGGGGCTCAGAGCTTTCTCGCGTGGTTGGCAGACTGGCGATCAGCGGGATGGAATGATGTGGCGGAGCAAAGCCCGGCGCAACAACACCTGACACGTGTCATACACAACAGGTGACCCAGAACAAGCCCTAATGCCAATTATGGTATCAAAAGCGCTGATTTTTAGGTCTTCAAGCGGGGTTTTGCGCGCAAACGACACGGTCGCGGCGGTCAAGGTCAGCCAGAACCGTGATCTTGCTCCAACCGTGCTGGTCAAAGATATGCGCCACGTCGCGCCCCTGGCCTGCGCCGATCTCGCAAAGCACGCGACCGGCAGCTTCGAGGTATTCGCCCGCGTGGGCGGCGATGGTCCGGTACGCGCTGAGCCCATCAGCGCCATCGGTCAGCGCTATGCGTGGCTCATGCTCACGCACTTCCGGGTCGAGCGTGGGCATTTCATCGGCGGCGATATAAGGCGGATTTGCGACGATCAGGTCGAACCGACCCTCGACCGTTTCAAACCAATTGCTGGTCTGGATCGCGGCCCGGTCGGCAACGCCGTGCGCCACCGCGTTGGCGCTGGCCTCAAGGCAGGCGGCTTCGCTCAGGTCAACGCCGACGCCAGTGGCCTTGGGCCGCTCTGCGAGCAGGGTCACAAGAATGCAGCCAGAGCCGGTACCGAGGTCCAAGAGACGCGAGAAGGGTTCGGCGAGCGCCGCCTCGATCAACGTTTCCGTTTCCGGACGCGGGTCAAGCACGGCTTTGCTGACCTGAAAGTCGCGTCCGAAAAAGGCGCGGCGGCCCGTGAGATGGCTGACCGGTACGCGGATGCAGCGCAAGGATACCAGGTGATCATACCGTTCCGAGATTTCGGGCGAAATATCCTCGGGGGCGATCAGCGTGACGCGCGCGGCATCGATCTGTGCCGCATGGGCCAGCAGGACCCGCGCATCACGCGCCGGATCGCGCACGCCCGCCGCGCGCAGGCGCGCTGCAGCCGATGCCATCGCCTCGGCCGCGGTCATCCGTCCATCTCCGCCATCAGGCGCGCTTGGGCATCCGCCGTCAGCGCGTCGACGACCTCGTCCAGATCGCCCTGCATCACTTGGTCGAGCTTGTAGAGCGTCAGGTTGATCCGGTGATCGGTCATGCGCCCCTGGGGAAAGTTGTAGGTCCGGATGCGTTCGGACCGGTCACCCGATCCGACCTGCGCCGCCCGGTCTGATGCCCGTTCACTGTCGACCCGGCTGCGTTCCAGATCGTAAAGCCGCGCGCGCAGCACCTGCATGGCCTTTTCGCGATTGCGGTGCTGCGATTTCTCGCTGCTGGTGACGACGATCCCTGTGGGCAGGTGCGTGATCCGCACTGCCGAATCGGTGGTGTTTACGTGTTGCCCGCCCGCGCCCGAGGACCGCATCGTGTCGATGCGGATGTCCTGTGCCGCGATGTCGATGTCCACCTCTTCCGCTTCTGGCAGCACGGCGACTGTGGCCGCCGATGTGTGAATGCGCCCGCCGCTTTCCGTCGTCGGGACGCGCTGCACGCGGTGCACGCCGGATTCATATTTCAACCGGGCAAAGACATTCTCGCCGGTGATGTGCGCCACGACTTCCTTGATCCCGCCAAGCTCGGTGGCCTGTTCCTCGACCAGATCGACTTTCCAACCCTGCCGCTCGGCATAGCGCTGGTACATGCGCAACAGGTCACCGGCAAAGAGCGCCGCTTCGTCACCGCCGGTTCCGGGCCTGATCTCAAGCATCGCGGGACGCGCATCCGCCGCATCTTTGGGCAACAGCGAAAGTTGCAAGGCTGCCTCTGCATCGGGCAGCGCTGCCTTTAAATCGGGCAACTCCTCTTGAGCCAATTCGGCCATTTCCGGATCTTCCAGCATCGCTTCGGCCTCGGCAATGTCAGCCTTGAGCCGCGTGTAGGCTTCGATCTGTTCCACGACGGGCCGCAGATCGGAATATTCCTTGGCCAACAGCGCAATATCGCCCGTCCCGTCGGCCATCGCCGCTTCGAGATATTGGTAGCGCTGGGAGATCTGGTGCAGGCGGTCTTCGGGGATCATGGGGCGGGTGTGCGTTACGCAAATGGTTTGGTCAAGAGCGTCTGACATGCTATCGTGCCAGCCATGATACGTACAGTTTTGATGGTCTGTCTTTTTGCCAGCCCCGCGCTGGCCGATGTCACCGGTCCTTCGGGCAAAACGGTCGAGTGTTACTGCACCGATCGCGCGGGCGCCCGGATCGAAATTGGAGAAACGATCTGCCTGCAGGTCGATGGTCGCATGTTCATGGCGCAATGCCAGATGTCGCTCAATTCGCCAATGTGGCGCGAGGTGCAGTCGGGCTGTCTCAGTTCATCCCTCGATGGCGCGCAGCAAAGTGTCAAGTCGCCGGGCGTTTACCCCAAGATCTGATCGCCCGAACCGTAGCCGGGCATAGGCGCGCAGGGTGCCGTCCGCATACTCCACCGTTGTGTAATCGGGAAACCCCCAGAGCGCTGAGCGGGTCATGTAGGTGATCCGGCGTTCTTCTACCGAACCCGCGATCGTGCGCGTGCGCGGCAGGTCACGCGCGGCGGCATCGATCTTTGCCAACGCCTCGGGGTCGGCATCGCGCACCCGGATCGCACCGCCCACTAAATCGGTATCAGACGTTGCCTGTACCGATTGGTGCCAACGTGCCGGATCGGTGGGCGCCACGCGGACAAACAGCGCAAATCCCAGAACAAGGACGGCAATGAAACCAATGCTATATGCCACGATCTTCATCGCTCCTCCTGCTTTGATGCTTGGGACATACGCCACACCGCACGTTTGGCAAGATCAACGGTAAGGAACACCGGGCAGAATACACAGCAACTCATAAAGCAGATTGGCGGCAACCAGCGCGGTATTGCCGGACGGGTCGTATGGCGGCGACACCTCGACCATGTCACAGCCAACCACGTTCAGGCCGCGCAACGCCCGGAGCAACTGCATGGCCTGCGCGGTGGTCAACCCGCCGATTTCTGGCGTCCCGGTCCCGGGAGCATATGCGGGATCAAGGCTATCGATGTCATAAGAGATATAGGTCGGCGTGTCGCCGATATTGCGCCGGATCTCGCCCCCGATCTGGCGCAAATCGCGCCCCCAGAGTTCAGGCGCGAGGAATTGTTCAAATCCCCATCCCGCGGCTTCGGTAAAGTCTTCGGCAGTGTACCCGGTGCCACGCAGCCCGATCTGAAAGGTCTTCTTGGGGTCGATAAGACCCTCTTCGTAGGCGCGCCGAAACACGGTCCCATGCGTCTCGCGTTCCCCGAACATTTCGTCGTTTACATCTGCATGCGCGTCGACATGCACCAGCGCCACCGGCCCATGTTTCGCCGCGATGCTGCGCAGGATCGGCAAGGTGATCGAGTGATCGCCGCCAATGGCCACCGGTATCAGATCATGGTTGAGGATCTGCGCATAACTCTCTGCAATGATGCGCAAACTGTCTGTCAGCGAAAAGGTGTTGATCGCAAGATCGCCGATATCGCCGACGTTCAACTTATCAAACGGCGCCGCACCGGTCTGAATGTTGTAGGGCCGGATCATCGCGGATTCGCTGCGCACCTGCTTGGGGCCAAAGCGCGTGCCCGACCGCCACGAGGTGCCGATATCCATGGGGATGCCCAGCACTGCGACATCAAGCTTGGATAGATCATGCGCCGCTGGCAGGCGCATGAACGTGTTCGGCCCGGAAAACCGCGCCAGATCGTTGCCCGAAATGGGTTGGTTAGGCATTGCGCAGCCTCCACCCAATCAGCTGGCAAATCTCCACCGCTACATGCGCCCCCGCCACGGCCGTGGCACCGGTGGTGTCAAAGGGCGGCGAAACCTCGACCACGTCGCCGCCTCGGATGTTGATCCCCGCCAGTGCACGCAACAATGCTGCTGCTTGCGCGCTGGACAGCCCACCCCAGACCGGCGTGCCCGTACCGGGGGCAAAGGCCGGGTCGAGCCCGTCGATGTCAAAGCTCAGGTAACATGGCCGGTCACCCACGATGTCTTTGGCACGCGCTGCCGCTGCTTGGGGGCCGATGCGATGAAACTCGGGCGCGTCGATGATGTTGACGCCAAGCGTGTCTTCGTTGGTGGTGCGAATACCGATCTGCACGCTCGTGGCCGGATCGACCACGCCGGACTTCACCGCCTTGTAAAACATCGTGCCATGATCCACGCGCGCCATGTCATCATCGGCCCAAGTGTCCGTGTGCGCGTCCACCTGGATCAGCGACATCGGGCCATGGACCTCGGCCATGGCGCGCAGGATCGGAAAGCTGATGTAATGATCCCCGCCCAGCACCACGGGCGCCGTGCCTGACGCCAAAATGCCCGCGACGTGGCTCTTCAACGCTGCCGGGAACGACGGGATATCCGCGTAGTCAAATGCCAGATCGCCATAATCCACGATCACCCGCTCGCTCATTACGTCAAAGGGCCAGCCATACGGCGCATCCGGTGCCTGCAGGCATGACGCCTCGCGGATTGCCCGGGGACCCAGCCGGGTACCGGGCCGGTTGGTCACCGCCTGATCAAACGGCACCCCGGTCACCGCAATGTCCACGCCCATCAGATCCTTGGTATAGCGCCGCCGCATAAACGATGTCGCCCCGCCGAAGGTCAACTCATAGGACGGGCCGCGCGGATCGTCGCGGGTAAACGCCATGTCCATCTGCGTCTTTGCATCTTCAAGCGCCACGACGGTCCCTTCTCTGTTTCAAAAAATCCCGGGGGAGTCGCCATCGGCGACAGGGGCAGTGCCCCCAAACCCGGTCAGCCAACCGGCTGCGCCGCCTCGACAAGGCGCGCGAAAAACGATGCGCCCACCGGTGCAACCGCATCGTTGAAGTCGTATTTCGGATGGTGCACCATCGGTCCCTCGCCCTGACCCAAAAGCAGATAGGCCCCGGGCCGCGCCTCGAGCATGTAGGAAAAATCCTCAGATGCCATGATGGGCGTGGTGTCGGCGTGGGCGTTGCCTTCGGTGACGTCGCGCGCCACCGACACCGCAAAGGCTGTCTCGCGCGCGTGATTCACTGTCGCGGGATAGCCGTATTCGATCTCCAGCTCGGCCGTGCAGCCATAGCTGGCGGCCTGGCCCGCGACGATCTCTTCCATCCGGCGCACGACCATCTTTTGCACCTCCTGGTCAAAGGTGCGGATCGTCCCGTTGATATAGGCCGTCTCAGGGATCACGTTGTCGACAGTGCCGGTGTGGATCT
>JBCBCR010000143.1:0-8935 GCA_038530495.1 Pseudomonadota bacterium
TTGCCGGATGACTCATCCGGCAACATCTGCGATGCCATCCTGACCGAAGCGCCGGGGCAGATTACCTTTCCCATCCTGCAGCGGCTGTGCGGTCCGGGCCTGACGGTCAGCGAAAATGACGCCCTGCGCGCCATGGCGCAGGCGTTCCTGCGTCTCAAGGTCGTTGCCGAACCGGGGGGCGCGGTCGCGCTGGCGGCGGCGCTTTTTCACGGCGACAGCATAGACAGCGACGACGTGATCGTCACAATCTCGGGCGGGAACGTCGACCCTGCCCTTTTTGCCCGTGCCTTGGACACCTTGCCATGACCGAATTCACCATCGCCTCGTTCAACGTCAAGAACCTGATCGGCGCGGATCAGGAATACTACCGGTTCCAAAGCTACACGCCCGAGGAATACGCCTGGAAGGTCGACTGGCTGGCCGAGCAGATCCAGACGATGAATGCCGACATCGTCTGTTTTCAGGAGGTGTTCGAGGAAAGCGCGTTGCGCGAGGTCATCGTTGAAGCCGACCGGCAAGGGATCGAAGGCAACGACGCGCATCTGCCGGATGCAACAAAACGCTATCGGCGCAAGGCGATCTTTCGCAAACTGGCCTACCACCCCTACACCGATGCCGCACTCGCCGTGGCAACCAACCTTAACGACACCGGCACACCCGGGCAGCGCCGCCCCGGCGTCGCGATCCTGTCGCGGCACGGGTTTGTCTATGACCCCGAGGTGATTCAACACCTGTCCGAACCGGTCGAGATCGACTTTGGCGCGATGGGGGCCACAGGCGGTGGCAGCTTCAAGCTCGACCGGCTCAGCCGTCCGATCCTGAAGGTGCGTGTGCCAGTGGGCGATCATGTGGTCACCGTCTTTACCTGTCACCTGAAATCCAAACTGGGTGAATTTCTGCGCCCCGAAGGCGCCGCCTTTGCCCCCGAGGTTGACCTGACCGACTACGATCCGCTGGGCCGGGCCATGGGGGCAGCGCGCGCCGCCCTGCGCCGCATGGCCGAGGCTTGGGTGCTGCGCCGCGCCATCGTGGCCGAACTGGAGGCACGACACCCGGTGCTGGTCACTGGCGATTTCAACGATGGCGCACATGCCGTGAGTTCCGAGATCATCAGCGGCGAGGTGCCGTTCAAGAACTACGCCTGGATGCTGCGCCACGATGCTGAAACCCCGCGCGACCGGTATTCCGACGACGAAGATGCGCAAATCCGCGAAGCCATCGACGCCATGCGCCTGCATTCCGCCGAAGCGCAGTTCGTGCGCCGGTCGGCGCGCGACATGGTCTATACGTCGGCCTTTGGCGGCGTCTACGAGAGCATCGACCAGATCTACATGTCGCGGCATTTCCTTGCAGGCAGTCCCGACAGCATCGGCCAGATGGACTATTTCAGCGTGCTCAACGATCACCTCGCCGACGGCAGCCACCCCGATGCGCCCTATAACAAACTGGCCTCGGATCACGGTCAGATCATCGCCCACATGCGGCTGACGTAGGGTGTGCCTTTACGGCGCACCTTCCCTTTGGGGGGCCAATCGGTCATGCAAGGCGCGGAGGTGCTGACATGCACATGATGGATCTGGGCGACGTGGCCCTGCACTACCGCATCGACGGACCTGAGGGTGGGGCACCGGTGGTCTTTGCCAACTCGCTGGGCACGGATTTTCGGCTGTGGGACGGGGTCCTGCCGCACCTGCCCGCGGGCCTGCGCATCCTGCGCTATGACAAGCGCGGCCACGGTCTGTCGTCACTGCCGCCCGGCCCCTATTCCATGGGCGCGCTGGTGCGTGATGTGGAACAGTTGATGGACCGCACCGGGTTCAAGGACGCGCTGTTCGTGGGCCTGTCCATCGGCGGGATGATCGCGCAGGGGCTGGCCGCCAAGCGGCTGGATCTGGTGCGCGCCGTGGTACTGTCAAACACGGGCGCCAAGATCATGACCCGCGAAGTGTGGGCCGAACGCATCGCCGCGGTTGAGGAAGGCGGGATCGAGGCGCTCGCCGATGGTGTGATGGAACGCTGGTTTTCCAAGGAGTTTCTCAAGAGCCCCGATCTCAGCCTGTGGCGCAACATGCTGGCGCGCCAGCCCGACGCCGGATACGCCGCCTGTTCGGCGGCGATTGCGGGCACCGATTTCTACACGCCCACCGCGGCGCTGCGCCTGCCCGCATTGGGCATTGCGGGTAGTGAGGATGGTTCGACCCCGCCCGATGTCGTGCGCGAGACCGTGGACCTCATCCCCGGCTCGCAATTCGAGCTGATCCGCGGTACCGGTCATCTGCCCTGCGTCGAGGCGCCCGAGCGCTACGCCGCGATCCTGACGGATTTCATGCGCAGCACCGGACATATCTGAGCGCATGGCCACAGGCAGCTTTTCCTCACCGCTGTTGCGCGATCTCTTTCCAACAGGGACCGTGGGCCAGCTATGGACCGACAGCGCCGAGGTGCGCGCCATGCTGATCGTGCTGGGTGCGCTGGCCAAGGTGCAGGGCACGCAAGGGGCAATCCCCGAGGACAGCGCGGCCTTCATCCACCGGTCCAGCCTCGAGGTGCAGATCGATCCGGCGGGTCTGTCCGGGCAAACGGCCCAAGAGTTTGATCCCGTCCCGGCCCTCGTCACCGCGTTTCAGCGCGCGATGGAGGCGCCGGAGCACGCCCGTCACGCGATGCATGACACGCCTGCGCAGCACATCGCGGACACCGCATTGATGCTGCGTCTGCGCCAGACGCTCTCGGCGCTGGAAGAGCGTGCGCAAGGGCTGAACGCGGCGGTGGCGGCCCATGTCGCCGGGTTGCCCCTGCTGCGCGATACGGCCCTTGTGGTGGCCGCGCCAGCACCCGTGCGTGCACCAATGGCCGAGGCATTGAAGCTGGGCGATCCGGGACAGGACTGGGTCGAGGATCGCGGACCTGTGGATCAAATCGCGGCGTGGCTGGCCACGCTGACCCATCTGGCGGGCGCGGATGCTGCAGGCCACCCGGTGCTCACGGCACTCAGCACGCAGATGAACGCGCTGCAGGCAATGCTGGCCGCCCCTGCCGCATCACCGCTGGTCGAACGCATGGCGCTGCCGCAAATCGCGCTGACCGCGGCCTGCGCGGTCGAAACCGCAAAAGGCGCTGCACCATGAAACCCGCGGTCCTGTTCATCCTGTTCACCGTCATGATCGACGCCATGGGCATCGGCCTGATCGTGCCGGTAATGCCCGCACTGATCCAAGAGGTGCGCGGGGCAGAGGTCGGCTTTGGCTCTGCCGCCGTGTGGGGCGGTATCCTCGCCACGACCTTTGCCGCCATGCAGTTCCTTTTTGGCCCGCTCGTGGGGGCCTTGTCCGACCGCTACGGACGCCGCCCGATCCTGCTGGTGTCGCTGGTCGTGTTGGCGCTCGACTATCTGGTGATGGCGGTGGCGGGCACAATCTGGCTGCTGTTTGCAGGCCGCATCGTGGGCGGCATCACCGCGGCCACGCAGTCAACCGCCAACGCCTACATGGCGGACATCTCCGCCCCCGAAGACAAGGCCGCGAATTTCGGGCTGATCGGGGCGGCGTTTGGGCTGGGCTTTGTGTTTGGCCCCGTCCTTGGCGGTCTGCTGGCTGAATTTGGCACCCGTGCGCCGTTCTATGCGGCTGCGGCACTCGCAGCGCTGAACGCGGTGTTCGGCTACCTCGTGCTCAAGGAAACTGTCGACGACCGCATCCGCCGCAGGTTCGAATGGCGCCGCGCCAATCCTCTGGGGGTCTTTCGCCAACTGGGCCGGTTGCCGGGTTTGGCCCCGCTGTTGGGGGTCTATTTCCTCTACACCGTGGCATTCAACGTCTACCCGGCAGTCTGGTCCTACTACACCAGCGAACGGTTCGACTGGTCGCCGGGGACCATCGGGATGTCGCTGGGCCTGTTTGGAGTGTCCATGGCGGTCGTGCAGGGCGGATTGATCCGACCGATCATGCGCTGGCTCGGTGAACGCGGCACCGTCATCTACGGCCATTCGGTGGATGTGCTGATCTTTGTCGCCATCGCCTTTATCAGCTCGGGCACATGGCTGTTGATCCTTGTCCCGCTTGCCGCACTGCCCGCCGTCATCACGCCCGCGTTGCAAGCGATCATGTCCAAGGCCGTCAGCGACGACGCGCAGGGCGAGTTGCAAGGCGCGCTGACGTCTATCGCCGCTTTGGCGATGATTCCCGCGCCAATGGTGCTGACCGCGATATTCTACAGTTTTACCGATGGCAGCGCCGGGCTTTACCTGCCCGGCGCGCCGTTCCTGATGTCGGCGGTCCTTGTGACCTTTGCGCTGGTCGTGTTCCTGATGGCACACATGCCTGCCCCGTCCCGCGACGTGCCGCAACGCTGAACTTCGTCATTGCGGGGGCGGGATGCCTGCGCCACGGTGCGGCAAAGGCATCACGGGGAGAAACAGATGCAAAAGATCAAGGCAGCCGTGTGCCACGCCTTTGGCGAACCATTGCAAATCGAAGAAATCCTGCTGCGCCCGCCCACGACAGGCGAGATCGAAGTGACACTGGGCGCTGTGGCGATCTGCCATTCCGACATTTCCTATGCCGATGGGGCTTGGGGCGGCAGCCTGCCCGCGGTGTACGGTCACGAGGCCGCGGGGCGCATCACGGCGGTGGGCGACGGTGTGGCGGGCCTTGCCGTCGGCGATGCTGTGGTCGTCACGCTGATCCGATCCTGCGGCACCTGCCGCAGCTGCGCCAGCGGCAAACCCACGATCTGCGAAACCCCCTATGACGGCGACAAGGGGCCGATCCAAACCGCCGACGGTGGCAAACTGCATCAGGCGATGGCTTGCGGTGCCTTTGCTGAAAAAGTGGTCGTGGATCAGCGGCAAGTGGTCAAAGTGCCCGAAGACATCCCGCTGGATGCAGCCAGCCTGATCTCCTGCGGTGTGATCACCGGTGTCGGCGCGGTGGTCAACGCAGCAGGCCTGCGCGCAGGCGAGGATGTCGTGGTGATCGGCGCAGGCGGCGTGGGCCTGAACGCGATCCAGGGTGCCCGCATCGCCGGTGCCCGCCGCATCGTCGCCGTCGACATGACCGAGGAAAAGCTGGAAGACGCCAAGGCGTTCGGTGCCACCGACGGCGTGCTGGCCACGCTGAAATCCCCGTGGCGCGCCAGCTACAAGGCGCTGGGAGGCAAAGGCGCCGAGGCGGTCATCGTCACCGTGGGCGCAATCCCTGCCTATGACACCGCCCCGCGTTATCTCGGTCGCGGGGGCAAGGTCGTGATGGTCGGCATGCCCCACTCCGGCGCGGTCTCGACCTACGAACCGGCGATCCTCGCCGCCATCGGCCAGGGCATGGTCGGCTCCAAAATGGGCGACGTGGTGATCCAGCGCGACATCCCGTGGATGGTCGACCTCTACCAGCAAGGGCGGCTTGAGCTCGACAGCCTGATCTCGGGCCGCTGGTCGTTGGACCAGATCAACGAGGCCATCGCCGATACCAAGACGGGCACGGCCCGCCGCAACGTGATCCTGTTTGACTAGCGCAGCTTGAGCAGCAGCAGCACCAGGAACGACAGCGTGACAAAGTGGATCAGGATGAACCGCAGCAACACCTGGCTGTTGGACCATTCGAGGTTCTTGCGCACGTGGTCATGCAGCGGAAAGCGCACGTTCTGAAAGATCCGGATCCGAAACACCCGGATCAGCCCGACCTTCAAGAGCCCCGTGACCCCGTTCACCAGGATCATCAGCGCCACAAACAGGATCATAAACGGGTTGCCCGTCACCGTGACCATCATGCCAATGAACAACCCGATGGGCCGCGATCCCGCGTCGCCCATCAATGCCACACTGGGCGGCGCATTGTGCCACAGATATCCCACGATCACGCCCACCATGATCGCATTGCCAATCACCCAGATCGGCGCGCCGGGGTTGAACGGGATCAGCAGATAGGCCGCGTTCTCGATGTTCCCGATCACCGAATAGACCACGAAGCCCAACGTGGTCAGCGTGATCAGCGACAGCGTGCCGGACAGCCCATCAACCCCGTCATTGCAGTTGAGCGCGTTGACCGACAGCCAGATCACCGATGAAAAGATGATCAGCCCCATCCAGAACGGAATCTCGAACTCCGTCGAGGTGAACGGCACCCACATGACTATGTCGCGCCCGTAAAGGATGGCCGACGCGGCCACCAGCGCCAGCGCCGCATCCGACAGGCCCAGCGTCAATTCACTGAACCCGCCCGGCTTTACATCGTCGGCCAGCCCGACACAGGACGCCGCCAGCACCGCCAGCGCGCAGATGTAAAACCGCGGATCCCACGGCACCAGCAGCAACACTAGCGCGAGGAAGATCAGGTTCATGAAGATACCCACGCCCAATGGCTTGCCCACACTAGCAGCGGCGTTGTGCGCGTGGTTGCGGCCCTTGTCGCGGGTCGCGAGATGCCACAGCTTCGGCAACAAAAACAGGCTCAGAACCGCCCCCAGAAAAGCGCCAATCGTGCTCAGCACCGTGATCGACGACAACAGCCGCAGCGGCCCCCAATACGGCGATAGATATTCGGATAGAAATTCTGCCAGCATGTTTTTGTCTTTGCTCTGCTCGCCAGCGATATAACGCGAAGCCGCCTTTGCGCGCCAGCGAAAACGCCGCGGCCCGGTGCACGCCATGCAACGCCTTGTTCCCGGGGGCACAATCCGCCTAGGCTCGTCCGGACCATTGGGGGCACGCATGAAACTGCAGGATCTCGACATCATCATCACCGCCCCGCCCGCGCCGGGTTGGGGCGGGCGTTACTGGATTCTGGTCAAGCTGACCACAGATGACGGGATTGTGGGCTGGGGCGAATGCTATGCGTCCTCGGTCGGTCCCGAAGCGATGCGCGCTGTGATCAGTGACGTGTTCGCCCGTCACATGGCCAATGAGAACCCCGAAAACATCGAATTGATGTTCCGCCGCGCCTACTCCTCGGGCTTTACACAGCGCCCTGACCTGACTGTGATGGGCGCCTTTTCCGGGCTCGAGATCGCCTGCTGGGACATCCTGGGCAAGGCGCGCGACCGCCCGGTCTGGGCGCTTCTGGGTGGGCGGATGAATGACCGCGTGCGCGCCTACAGCTACCTCTACCCGCAGGCCCACCACGACATCGACAGCTTCTGGACCTCACCGGACATGGCCGCCGAAGCCGCCCTCGCGCTGGTTGACGCGGGCTACACCGCGGTAAAATTCGACCCCGCCGGTCCTTACACCCTGCGCGGCGGCCACATGCCCGGCATGCGCGACATCAGCCTGTCGGTCGCCTTCTGCCGTGCCATCCGCGAGGCGGTCGGCGACCGCGCCGATCTGCTCTTTGGCACCCATGGCCAGTTCACCACCGCAGGCGCCATCCGACTGGGCCAGGCGCTCGAACCCTTTTCCCCGCTGTGGTTCGAAGAGCCCATCCCGCCAGACGCACCCGACGAATTGGCCCGCGTGGCGCAAGCCGTGCGCATCCCCGTGGCCACCGGTGAGCGCCTGACCACCAAGGCCGAGTTCGCCCCGCTCCTGCGGTCCGGTGCCGCCAGCATCCTGCAACCGGCCCTCGGCCGCGTCGGCGGCATCTGGGAAGCCAAGAAGATCGCGGCGCTGGCCGAAACGCACAATGCCCAGATGGCGCCGCACCTCTATGCCGGGCCCGTCGAATGGGCCGCAAACATCCATCTGGCAACGTCGATCCCGAACCTGTTGATGTGCGAAACCATCGACACACCGTTCCACCGCGACCTGATACGCAGCACCATCCAGATAGATCGCGGCTTTATCGTGCCGCCTACCACGCCCGGCCTCGGCATAGACGTCGACGAAGCTCTCGCCCGCGCGCACCCCTACACCGGCACCGGCCTGCACCTCGAAATGCAAGAGGCCCCTTGCGACTACGTCAACGGCAACAGCTTTGAGGGCGGCGCCCCTGCCAAACGCGACTAGACCACGCGCGCCCCTTCTCTGTTTCAAAAAAATCCTCCCCGAAGGGCCGATCTGCCATCCGTGCCGCACGCTGCCGGCAACGCCCCGCACCAAAAGACCGAAGAGGCTTTATGCCGATGAGGTCGCGTTTTGCAGGACGCGGTAGGTGATCTTGGGCAGCGCCTCGCCGGTGGCGGCACTGCCCAGTTCGATCACGCCCGTGCCGGTCAGAGCGATGGTTTGGCGGCGGATATAGAATTCCGGGTGGTCGCCGATGGTCACGGTCGAGCCAGCGGACGAGCTGTCCTTGAACTCCACGATCCCGCCGCGCACCGACACCGCGCCGTGCACCCGGCTGACCCAGGCTTGCGGCATCACCAGATCGCATTGCGGCGACCGCCCGATCTTGATCTCGCCGCCCTCTGGCACGGTCTGCGACCAGCCGTCATAGCTGATCTGCAGCGACATGTTCGCCACCTTCTCGGCCTGGGCGAGGTTGAACATGGTCGGCTGCGCCATCATCGTGGTGACGCCGTCCTCGTCCTCTTCGGTTTCGGCCAGCAGCGCAAAGATTTCTGTCGGCACGTCCGTGCCGCGCAAGGTGATCTCGCCCATCGAGCGCAAGTCAAACCCCATCGCATCGGTCAGGCGCCGCACCAGCGTGCGCGAAATGAGCGCCTCGTTTTCCTTGGCCTGGCTCGACAGCCGCGCGGTCACGTTAATCGCATTGCCAAACAGCTCGTCGCCGCGATACAGCACATCGCCGAAATGCAGGCCCGCGTGCACCGACACCGCGCCACGGGCCCCTTGTTCGAGGATTTCCTTGGTCGCCAACACCGCCTGATCCGCGCTTTCAAACAGGCACAGCACGTCATCACCCTTGGATCGCACAAAGTCACCGCCACGTGCCGTCGCGATCTGCTGCATCCCTGCAACGCATTCGAAAACCAGACGGCTGGCCTCTGCATCGCCGTGACGCTGGTACAGCGGCGTGCTGCCCGACACGTCGGCCATCAAAAT
>JBCBCR010000144.1:0-8911 GCA_038530495.1 Pseudomonadota bacterium
TGGCACGTCTGATCCGCACCTGACGTCTAGCGCCGCGGCACTTTCGGGACGCGCGATCTGGCGTATTGCGCCTCGGGGTGCGGGGGGTGTCCGTCGGTGCGTTCCCAGAACGCCGGTCCGCCCAGCCGCAACCACAAGGGAAAGGTCAGCACGACACCGGCGATGAACCCACCGGCATGTGCCCAGTAGGCGACGCCGCCTTCGTCCGGGTTCGCCCCGAGGCCGCCAAAAAACTGCAGCCCGAACCACACCGCCAACATGATCCATGCCGGGATCGGGAAGACGCGGAAAAAAATGATGAGGATCAGAAGGATATCCACCCGCGCCTTTGGAAAAAGCAGCAGATACCCTCCCATCACACCGGCAATCGCCCCCGACGCGCCAACGGTCGGCACAACGGATCCCGGCGCCGAAACAACGTGGACAAGGCCAGCCGCAACCCCACTGGCAAGGTAAAACCCGAGGAACGTGCCGTGGCCCATCTCATCCTCGACATTGTCGCCAAAGATGAACAGAAACAGCATGTTGCCAAACAGATGCATCCAGCCGCCATGCAAAAACATCGAGGTGATCAGCGTCTCGTACCCCGTGCCGGATGACACGCGCGCCGGGATAATCGCGTAGTCGAAAAAGAACCCGTTCAGCGCCCGAATGTCTGCAAACAGGTTCGCATAGCTGAGAAAGATCGCGATGTTGGCCGCCATCAGCGCCCAGGTGACATATGGCGTGCGCCCGGACGGGTTGTGATCGCGGATCGGAAACATGCACGACAGGTCGGCCAATCCGCGCCGGTCGTCAAGGGCACGCGTCGCGGTTTTACATATCGCGTCGCCTTGACCTCGGCTTTGCCTGCGTCACCTTTGCGCCATGAAACACCTCGCCTTTTGCCTGTTGGCCTTGGCCCCGTCGGCGGGACTGGCCTGTCCCCAAGCACGTGACATCACGTCCGAAATGACCGCGCTCATCGACGAGATCAACGCCGCCCCGGACCAAATGGCGGGGGAACAGGTGTCGGCCAAGATGTGGGAACTGTGGCTTGATGCACCGGATGCTGCTGCGCAATCGGTGCTCGATCGCGGCATGCAGCAACGCGCATCCTATGACTTTGCCGGCGCGTTAGAGAGCTTCACCAAGCTGATCAAATACTGCCCTGACTATGCCGAAGGGTATAACCAGCGGGCATTCATCCATTTTCTCACCGACAATCACGCCAAGGCTCTGGTGGACCTCGACCGCGCGCTGTCCTTGTCGCCGCGCCACGTCGGCGCGCAGTCGGGCCGCGCGTTGACACTGATGAACCTCGGCCAGCTTGATGAGGCACGCGACCAACTGCGTGCAGCACTTGAAAACAATCCATGGCTGTCCGAGCGGTTCTTGCTGGCGGATGGCGGTCCATTGGCCCCCAAAGGCCAAGAGCTTTAGCTTGTTCGCTGCGCCCCGATTGCCTAACAAGAGGCACGCGCGGGCGTGATGGAATGGTAGACATATCGGACTTAAAATCCGAAGGGCTGACGCCCGTGTGGGTTCGAGTCCCACCGCCCGCACCACAGGTTTTCCAAAGGAAGATGCCAAAGCTCTCGCGCAACTTGCAGGCGGAAGTTGTTTTCCAAAGGAAAACGACGAGAGCCAGTGTTCGAGGTTTTTCCTTTCTCCCGCATCATCAATTGCAGCTACTTGTTTCATGCCTCCAAGGACGGGGAGAAACTTTTCGACTGATGTGGGACGTTAAGCGCGCAGTAAGACCATTGCCTTAGTCAAACGCGAAATCAGGTCTGACGACCTTTCTTATTTGTGTTTTTCAAAGGTGTGGATCATGGCAAGCCTGACCAACAAGTCGCAAAAACCGCGTATTTGGAACAGCCTGCAGTACCGTGTGGCGGCCATCGCGGGTTTGGCTTCAATCGTCGTCGTCACAGTGATTCTGCTTCTTGGTCAGGCGAACAATCGCGAAATGGTGCGTGATGCACTGTCCAAACGCGCGGTTGATGTGACCGACCTGTTGGCCCTGCAAATGGGTGGCGCGATAAAATTCGGAAATACCCGCGCTGTCGGTGAGATCGCAGATGGCACGTTGCAAACGGCGGGTGAGGATGCGTTGGGCGCCGCGGTGGTGGCGGAAAATGGCACCGTCATGTTCCGTTCAACGGGATTGACAGTTGACGACAGTGTGATCGTTGCCCTGTCGCAGCAGGTATTGTCGACCGGTACGCGCCAGGTGTCCGACGGTGGTCTCCTGGTTGCGTCGCCTTCAACATTTGGCGATGGTGATGCAATAGCAGGGACAGTGATCACCGCGTGGACGGCCGAGCACAAGATGGCCAGCGCAGCGCACAACGCGAACATACAGATCCTTTTGGGGGTCGGCGTTCTTTCCGTGGTTCTTGTGCTCATGTCCGTTTTCCTCTGGGCCGTGATGTCGCGCCCGCTGATGGCGCTCAACGACGCGATGGCGCGGGTCGCGCGCAAGGAATTCGATGTCAACGTGCCTCATGCCGATCGGCGTGATGAAATTGGCAAGATGGCAAGCGCCCTCGAAAATTTTCGTGCTGCACTGGCACAGGCGCAAAGCACCGAGCGTGAAAACGCATTCAAGAGCGCCGCTTACGAAGGAACCTCGGCTGCTCTGATGATGGTGGATGAGACGCTCCACGTCACTTACATGAATCCGGCATGTGAAGAGTTATTGACCGCTTTGGGGCGGGATTTCGTGGACAGCTGGCAGGGTGCCGAGACCACGAACGTTATCGGGCTGTGCCTGACAAATCAAAAAAATGTTGCAGCCGAGATCGGGCGCATATCCTCGGCAAACGAATTGCCCGGCGCGACGGCCCTGGGCGCTCGTATCGGCGAGCGCTTTGTGCAGTTCCGTATCAACAGGGCCTTCAACCAGACAGGCGATACCATAGGCGCAGTTGTCGAATTGACCGATCGGTCCGTCGGAATGCGCAACATCGCGCTCTTGAAAGGCGTGGACGCAAATTCGCTGCGCGTCGAATTTGACAACGGCGGGTCAATGGTCGACCACAACGAGCTGGCCAAAGAAAAACTGGGGATCGACGTGGCCGCCCGCTGGTCCTTTACCGACGTGCTGCGCCCTGAACAGCCCGGTGGGCTGTCTGCGCAGGCAATCGTGCAAAAACTCAAAGACGGTCACACAATCAACGGCAAGTTCGAACTTGAAAGCAGTGGCCACGGCCAAGTGATTGTCGAAGGTGGCTTTGTCTTTGTGCGCGATGAAAAGGGCGCGATCGAACGCACCATCCTGCTTGCAACCGACATCACGGCAGCAGAGCTAAAAGTGCGCGAGGCGCAGCGCAGCCAGGACAAGATCAACGCCGAACAAAACCACGTCGTGGATGTTCTGGGCCAAAGTCTCAAACGCCTCTCCAACGGCTACCTGACCGCCGACATCTCCGAAGCTTTCCCCCAAGACTATGAAGCGCTGCGTCTCGATTTCAACTCGGCGGTGGACAGCTTGCGCACGACCGTCGGTGCCGTTGTCCAGAACGTTCAGTCGATCCGCAACGAGACGGGCGAGATCACCAGCGCCGCTGACGATCTGTCGCGCCGCACCGAAAAACAGGCCGCGACGCTCGAAGAAACCGCTGCTGCACTCGACCAGCTGACCACCTCGGTCAAGTCCGCAGCAGAAGGCGCCGATGCAGCAAGCAGTATTTCCGCAGAGGCGCAGGCAAACGCTGAACAAGGCGGCGACATCGCCCGCAAAGCGGTTTCGGCGATGGACAGCATCAAGAATTCTTCGCAGGAGATCTCGAAAATCACGTCAGTCATCGACGACATCGCTTTCCAGACGAATCTCTTGGCATTGAACGCCGGTGTAGAGGCCGCCCGCGCGGGCGAAGCAGGCCGCGGCTTTGCAGTGGTCGCCACCGAAGTTCGCGCGCTGGCACAACGTTCGTCCGAGGCCGCGCGCGAGATCAATACGTTGATCTCGACGTCCAGCGAACAGGTCAAGCAGGGCGTCGATCTCGTCGACAAAACTGGCTCGGCGCTGTCATCCATTGTGTCGTCGGTCGCCGACATTTCGACCCGCGTTGCCGAAATTGCCACGTCGGCCCGGCAACAATCCAGCGGTCTCAACGAAATCAACGTGGCGGTAAACGAACTCGATCAAGTCACACAGCAAAACGCTGCAATGTTCGAAGAAACGACCGCGGCAAGCCACGCCCTGATATCCGAAGCCGACGCGCTCAGCGCCGCAGTCGCGCAGTTTGACATCGGCAGCACGCAAGTTGCGGGCGTGAAATCAAACATGCCCAAAGAACAGCCAAACCCGACAGCGCGCCCCGCGCCTGCCGTCGTGGGCGCCACCGCGCTGGATCTGGACGCCGCAGCGCTCGAAGGTTCGGAATGGGAGGAGTTCTGATCCATCCAGATGGCATCTCAGAATGCAGGCGTCACGCGTAAACCGTTGACTGCTTTGCGATTCGCCATGGGGCCCGGAACAGGCCAGTTTCCACGTCGGTGACACCAAAGACGTAGCGCGCGCTCAGGTCACAGAGCCGGAAAACCTGGCCTTCCAGTCGGCGACGTTGTCATCGGTGATCTTAGCAAACAGGTTCTCCGGCACCGCGAACTCCGCCCCTGCGGGCAAAAGGGCAAGAGCCGACGCAGCGTCCTGTGGCCAATCGATCGTGTCCAATCCAAAGCATTCACGCATCTTTTGCGCTGTCTCCGGGATGAATGGCGCCGACAGAGCGGCATAAAGCGCAATCAGGTTCAGCGCGCACCTGATTTGCATCCGGGCCTTGTCTTCATCCACCTTAATGGCTGACCAGGGCGCTGCCGTCTGCAGATACTCGTTCCCGGCAACCCAGATGGCCCGCAAGTCCTGCGCCGACTTGCGGACATTCATGGCTTCCATGTTTGCAGCGTAGGATGCCAACCGGGCGTCAAGGTCTCTGATCAGCTTGTTTTCATCGTCGCCAAATGCGCCGCCCGCCGGCACGGTGGAGCCGAATTTCGAATTGCAGAACTTGGTCACGCGGCTGACGAAATTGCCCAGCACATCGGCCAAGTCCTTGTTAACGCCGGATTGGAACAGCTCCCACGTGAATTCGCTGTCAGATGTTTCGGGGCAGTTCGACAGCAGCCACCAGCGCCAGTAATCCGCGGGCAACAGATCAAGAGCGGCATCCATGAAGATACCGCGCCCCTTGCTGGTCGAAAACTGGCCGCCATCGTAATTCAGATAATTGAACGATTTGAGGTGATCGACCATTTTCCACGGCTCGCCAGACCCCAGAAGCGTCGCCGGGAAACTGAGCGTGTGAAAGGGGACGTTGTCCTTGCCCATGAACTGCGTGTACCGCACGTCTTCCGCGCCCGCATCGGTGCGCCACCAGCGTTTCCAGTCGGCCCCGCCATTTGCCTCGGACCATTCGGCGGCGCAGGCGATGTACTCGATCGGCGCGTCAAACCAGACATAGAACACCTTGTCTTCCATGCCCGGCCACGCCTCTTGGCCGCGCCGCACCGGGATGCCCCAATCCAGGTCGCGCGTGATGCCGCGGTCCTGCAAACCGTCGCCGTCATGCAGCCATTTCTTGGCGATTGATGTGGTCAAAACCGGCCAGTCGGATTTGCTGTCGATCCACGCGTCCAGATCGTCGCGCAACGCAGACTGCCGCAAAAACAGGTGCTTGGTTTCGCGCACCTCCAGATCGGTCGAGCCGGAAATGGCTGAACGCGGGTCGATCAGATCGGTGGGATCCAGCTGCTTGGTGCAGTTTTCACATTGATCGCCGCGCGCGCTGTCGTAACCGCAATTGGGGCAGGTGCCCTCGATGTATCGGTCGGGCAGGAACCGCCCATCGGCGTTGGAATAGACCTGCTTTTCCGACACTTCGCGGATCAACCCGGCATCGTGCAACCGGCCTGCGAAATGCTGGGTCAGCGCGTGGTTTTGCGGCGACGAGGAGCGCCCGAAATGGTCAAAGGACAAGCCGAAGCGATGGGCGATATCGGCCTGGATCGCGTGCATTTCGGCGCAATAGTCGGCGACCGGCTTGCCCGCCTTGGCGGCAGCAAGCTCGGCCGGGGTGCCGTGTTCGTCGGTCGCACACAAAAACAACACTTCGTTGCCGCGCGCGCGTTGGTAGCGGGCAAAGAGATCGGCAGGCAGCTGACTGCCCACAAGATTGCCCAAGTGTTTGATGCCATTGATATAAGGAATGGCAGAGGTGATCAGGTGGCGCGTCATGGCTGTACGTTTCATTATCGAACTCGCGCCCGTGTAGCAGCGCGGATCAGCTTGCGAAACCCGTCAATCGGTGTCGCGGGCCTTGTCCGGCTCGCGCGAACGGCCCAGCAAGCGACCGATGACAAAGGTCGTGCGCGGTGCATAGACATAGCGGGTGCGTTCGGTGGGGCTGGCCCGGGTGCGCATCCGCTGCAAGCCATAAAGGATCAGGCCGCCGTGCCCGGCCGCGATCATCGCAAAGAGAGCGGCGGGACCAAAGAGGTCAATCAGCAGCGAAGCCACCAGCGGTGCCGCGATGGCACCGAGCGCATAGTAGAACATCAGCGCCGCCGACAGGGCGATCCGTTCCTCGCTCTTGGCGAAATCGTGGGCGTGTGCTGCGGCGACCGAGTAGATGGGGAAGGTCGTCAGGCCAAACAAACCAGCGCTCAGCATGATGCCGGTCACGCTTTGCGACACGGTCGCGCTCACCGCGCAGCTGATCATCGCCGCCGCCGACAGCCAGATCAGCACCCAACGGCGATCGTATCGGTCGGCGAGCCAGCCCACGGGGTATTGTGCCAACGCGCCGCCCAGCACAAAGGCTGCCATGAACCACGCGATCTGCGTCGTGGCCAGTCCAACCTCCTGGCCATAAAGCGGACCGACCATGCGAAACGACGCCGACGACAGGGCCGCCACGATGACCCCGGCAGCGGCCAGCGGTGACTTCTGCGCGGCGAGCCGGGGCCGCAGGCGCGGGGCCTTGGGGCTTTCGGGTTGACGCACCGTCGTCAGGGTCAGCGGCAAAAGGGCGGCACAACAGATGATCGCCAGCAGGTTGTAGCTGACATAACTTGCAGGCTCGAGCACGCCGATCATCAACTGCGCGGCCAGTGACGCGCCCATGTCGACCACGCGGTAGATGCCCATGGTGCGCCCGCGCGTGCTGTTGGTGACCTTGGCCTGCAACCACGCCTCGATCACCGTGTAACACCCCGCCACGCACATGCCCGACGCGATGCGCATCACGGCCCAGGCCACCGGGTCGACAATCAGCATGTGGGACAAAAGCCCGATCGCGCCCGCCGCCGTAAAGGCCGCAAAGGCGCGCGAATGGCCCACATCGCCCATCAGCCGCGGCGCCCACCAGCAACCGACAAAGAACCCCAGAAAGTGCGCAGATCCCAAAAGGCCGATCTCCTGCCGGGTGAAATCGAGCGCGATGCCGGACAGCGCGTCGAGCGGGCCCAAAGCGCCCGAGCTGAGTTGCAGCAACACAACGGACAGAAACAGGGCAGCAAAGGAAACGAGCAGGCGCATGATGCCGCAACCTTGGCCCGCGGCGGCGCGCACGCCTACCGTGCCGCCGACAGCCCGGCGTCGTTTTCGTGCTGCATCCGGGCCGGAAACCGATCCGGTTTCCGCGCGCCTCAGAGGGCCAGCAAATCGGCCTTGATGTCGATCCCCACCTCGGGGGCAACCAGCGCAGCATATCCGCTTGCGCCAAAATCGTTCCGGTTGATGGTGGCGCGCAGCCGCACGTCGAGCGCGCTCAGATCATCGGGCGCGCTGCCCGGCTTGCGGAACAGGTCAGCGGCAAAGCGAATGGGCCGGGTCACATCCCGCAGCGTCAGCGCGCCCTCGATCGCCGCACCACCTGAAATGCGCCCGTCGGGCCCCAGCACGATCCGGCGCGAGACAAAGCGCGCATTGGGAAACCGCGCGATATCCAACACCGTTTCGGATTTCAGCGCCTCGGTGGCAAAGAACAGCTTGGTGCGCGCCTGCCGCAGGTCTGCGGTGACTTCGGCGGTTGAATTTTGCAGCGCTGTGGGGTCAATGCGCAGATCGGCTTGCGACAGGGGCGCCGTGCCGGTCACCGTGTTGCCTTGCAGGTTGAAGAGATAGCTGATCTGCGCCCCCTTGGGCCCGATCGTGTAGGGCGCGGGGGCGGCGGCCAGCGCTTGGGGGGACAAGAGGGCGGCAAGGCCGGACAGAAGCAGTTGACGGCGGTCCATGGGGCGGATCCTTTCGGGGTTGTTTCCTACATAACCCGTCTGCCCATGGATTTATGCGGTGTTCATGCCGCCTCAAGCCGATGTGATATCTGCGGCAGGCTTTGGCCCGGGGTGCGCGTGACCTGCCAGCTTTGCTCCGGCGCCATGCGCGCGCGCAACCGGCTCAGCCGCCAGGCCCCCGGTTGGCCCTTGTAATCAGGGGCCAGATGCCAGCGGCTTTCTACCCCTTGCGCACCGCCCATCCCTGGGGTCAGCAGCACGCCCAGGGGCAGCGCGCCACCCTTTTGGCCCCCCGCTTCGGCGGCCAGATGCATCCGGCGCACCGGCGTCAGCCCGGGCAGCCCCGGCAGGTCGATCACCACCAGCGCCACGCTGCCCGCGCGCAGCGTTTCCTCGGCACACCACAGCGCGTCATCCTCGCGGCCGGGGTGCACCATGATCATCCGCGCGGGATCGACATAAGGCGCCGCACCACAAGGGCTGAGATGTTCATTGCTCCACTCGGGCACGATCCACATCACGTGGCCCCGCGTCTGCGCAGCCAGCCACAGCGCCATGCGATGGCGCGACGGGCCACACAGCTCGTGCATCCGCCCCAGCGCCAGCCCCAGGCCGGTGCCCGCGCGCGCCGCATCGGGCAGGATATCCAGACAGGGCGTGGCCCGCGCGGGCCGACGGGACAGCAAGG
>JBCBCR010000145.1:0-8708 GCA_038530495.1 Pseudomonadota bacterium
GCGGTCGACGTGGCCGCGGGCGATTACGTGCGCAACGCGATCTATTTCCTTGGCATTGCTGCGCTGATCATCGGGACGGGTGTGATCCAGAGCTGGGACAGCGCGATGTTCGTGCTGAACTTTGGCCTGATTTCGGCGGTGATGGCGCTGGGGGTGAACCTGCAATGGGGCCTCGCGGGGCTGTTCAACGTGGGGATCATGGGGTTTGTGGCGCTGGGTGGTCTGGCGACCGTGCTGGTGTCGATGCCCCCTGTGCCCGAGGCGTGGCGCGCGGGCGGTCCCGGGGTGCTGGTGGCGCTGTTGCTGGGTGCGGCGACGATTGTTGCGGCGGTGTTCATCTACCAGCGGTTGCCCAAAGGGTGGCTGCGCGGTGTGGTGATGACCGTGATCCTGATCGCGGGCTTTTTCATTTACCGCGGTGTTTTTGACCCCGCTGTCGGCCGTGTCGAGGCGGTCAACCCGGCGCTTGAGGGGTATCTGGGCGGGCTGGGATTGCCGGTGATCCTCGCGTGGCCCATCGGTGGTCTGCTGGCTGCGGGGGCCGCGTGGGTGATTGGCAAGACGGCGCTTGGGTTGCGGTCGGATTACCTCGCCATTGCCACGCTGGGCATCGCGGAAATCGTGGTCGCCGTGCTGAAGAACGAAGACTGGCTCGCCCGCGGTGTGAAGCTGGTCTATGGCATTCCGTCCCCGTCGCCCGATCCCGTGACGCTTCAGGAAAGCGAACGCTTTGTAGAGCGGGCCGCGGGACTTGGGATCGATCCGGTGCAGGCGTCGACCCTGTGGAACAAGCTGATTTATGCCGGGCTGTTTTCTGTCGTGCTGATCGTGCTGCTGATCATGGCGCAGCAGGCGTTGAAATCGCCGTGGGGCCGGATGATGCGCGCCATTCGCGACAACGAGGTGGCGGCCGAAGCCATGGGCAAGGACGTCACCGCGCGGCATTTGCAGGTGTTCGTGCTGGGCTCGGCGATCTGCGGGATGGCCGGTGCGATGGCGACGACGCTCGACGGTCTGCTGGCCCCGGCCTCTTATCAGCCGCTGCGCTGGACCTTCCTGATCTGGGTGATGGTGGTTGTCGGCGGGTCGGGCAGCAATCTGGGCGCTGTGCTGGGCGGGTTCCTGATCTGGTGGCTGTGGGTCATGGTCGAGCCGATCGGTTACGGCCTGATGGAGCTGGTCACGGCGGGCATGGCCGAAGGCTATTGGCTGCGCGAGCATCTGCTGGAGTCGGCGGCGCATATGCGGCTTTTGACCATGGGTCTGGTGCTGCTTTTGGTGCTGCGGTTCAGTCCGCGCGGCCTGATCCCGGAGCGCTGAGTGCGCCGCGTCGTGCGGCATCCCATCACGGTCTGGCTGAGCCTCGGGATCCTGATGCTGGCGGTGCTGGGATTTGCCGTGCCGTCGGTGAACCGCGGTGTGGCCGCGTTCCTTGGCGATCCAGAGGCGCGGGGGCGGCTGACCGGTGCGATGGCGGCCGAGTTCGGCATCTACGTGCACATGATGGCGGGCGCAATCATCACTTGCCTTGCAGTGGTGCAATGGGCCGGCCCGGTGCGCCGGCTGGCGCCGCGGCTGCACCGGATGAGCGGACGTGCCCTTGCGCCGTTGGCGCTGGTGACGGCGGCGGGTGGGCTGGCCTATATCCTGATCGAAGGGACCATCGGCGGGGCGCTGATGAACGTGGGCTTTGGCCTTTACGGCGTGCTGATGGCGGTTGCGGCGGTGCAAACCTGGCGGTTTGCAAAGGCGCGCGATTTCACGCGCCACCGGGCATGGGGGCTGCGATTGATCGTGCTGTGCCTCGGCTCGTGGCTCTACCGCGTGCACTATGGCCTGTGGTTTGCGACGACCTGCAGCATCGGGCCCGACATTTGTGGCGCAGGTGTGCAGCCCGATTTCAGCGGGCTGTTTGACCGGATCACGATCTTTGCGTTCTACCTGCCTTATCTGGCCATCGTCGAATGGCACCTGCGCAAGGGGCCGCGGACGCCGGTCAGCGCCCTTTGAACAGGCCACCCAGAAGCCCGCGCACGATGCGGCGCCCGGTGGTGCCGGTCAGCTCTTTGACCACCATCTTGGTCATGGCGTCGCCAAAGCTGGGTGTGGCGCGGCGTGACCGGGCCGAAGAGCGCGACACACGGGCACCCGAATAGCGGCGGGCGGCGTTGAATTCGCGCATGGCAGGGGGCATTTCCTCGGCCTCTTCCTCTGCCTTCGCAGCGTCATTGGCTGCTTTGTCCGCGCGCGCCTTGAGGATTTCAAAGGCGGATTTGCGATCCAGCGTGGCGTCGTATTTGCCCGCCATGTCGGAGGCCGCAAGATGTGCCGTGCGCTCGGCCTTGGTGATTGGACCCAGCTGTGACGACGGGGGGCGGATGAGGGTGCGTTCGACAATGCCCGGCACGCCCTTTTTCATCAGCATGGAGGTCACGGCCTCACCCACGCCGACCTCGCGGATGGCCTCTTCGGTCTCGAAACGGGGGTTTTCGCGGTACGTCTCGGCAGCGAGGCGCAATTCCTTGCGATCCTTGGCGGTGAAGGCGCGCAGGGCGTGCTGGATGCGGTTGCCAAGCTGGCCCAGGATATCCTCGGGCACGTCGGCGGGGTTTTGCGTGATGAAGTAGACCCCGACCCCCTTGGACCGGATGAGACGGGCCACCTGTTCGACCTTGTCGACCAGCGCCTTGGGGGCGTCTTCAAAAAGCAGGTGCGCCTCGTCAAAAAAGAACACCAGCTTGGGTTTGTCCGGATCGCCAACCTCGGGCAGTTCTTCGAACAGCTCGCTGAGAAGCCACAGCAGGAACGTTGCATAAAGCCCGGGTGCGCCCATCAGCTTGTCGGCAGCGAGGATGTTCACCTGTCCCCGCCCCTCCGCATCGCAGCGCATCAGGTCGGACAATTCCAGCGCAGGTTCGCCGAACAGGCGCGCACCCCCCTGGTTTTCCAGCACCAGCAGGCGGCGCTGGATCGCACCGATGGACTGGGCCGAGACATTGCCGTAGCGCAGCGACAGCGATTTGGCATTTTCACCGATCCAGACCAGCAGGCTTTGCAGATCCTTGAGATCGAGAAGCGGCAGCCCCTCTTCGTCTGCGAGGCGGAAGGCGATGTTCAGGATGCCTTCTTGCGCTTCGGTCAGTTCCAGCAGTCGCGCAAGCAGCAGCGGCCCCATCTCGGACACGGTGGTGCGGACCGGGTGGCCCTGATCGCCAAAGAGATCCCAGAAGGTCACGGGACAGGCGTGGTAGGTGTAATCGTCAAACCCGATCTTGGCGGCACGATCCATAAAGGGCTGGTGCAGCTTGTGATCGGGCGTGCCGGATTTGGCCAAGCCGGACAGGTCGCCTTTGACATCTGACAAGAAGACAGGGACGCCCGCGTTCGAAAATCCTTCGGCGAGAATTTGCAAAGTGACCGTCTTGCCCGTGCCGGTGGCCCCGGCGATCAACCCGTGCCGGTTGGCATATTTCAGTGTCAGACCCTGCTTTTCCGCATAGTCCGCACCGCCGCCACCAATAAAAATCTTGTCGTCCATGAGGTTTAGCTCTTTCCCGCCGCTTAGTTCGTGCATGACCATACAAAGTTAACCTTTTCGCACCATACTGTTTTTGTTCCCGCCTACATGTCCTCCTGGCGTGGAACACTTCCTCCCTGTCAGACTGGGCCGCGCCATTGTGCGCGGCCTTTTTTTTGCTGCGCAAACCACTACTTATGGTTGATAAACAGATATTTACCGCGATCTGGTATTAGCTGTTGACCAGCGACTCACGCTTTCGTAACGTTTCGTCACAAATTGTCGGCCAGTCCGACGGGGAGAGAGAAAATGTGGGGAAAGGGGGCTTTTGGTCCCCTTTTTTCATGTTGAACATCCGTCCCGTGCCGCTACTGCACTTTGTTGCGGTTAAATGCGCCTCTTTCGCGCTGACAATCCTGTTGCAGCGTGTTAGCGAAACGCAAAGCAGAACACATACAGGAAAAGTCATGCGTACATCTTTGTTTGCTCTCATGCTCGCCGTTGCGCTGCCGGCCACCGCCTGGACACAGACCACAGAGGACAGCACCGAAGACACGGCCCCTGCCCCGTCCGTCGAGGATCAGTTGTCGCTGGGTGAACCGGCAGACGACACGCCGCAGATCGGTCAAAGCTATGTGTCCGAAAAGATCGGTGACTGGGACATGCGCTGTATCCGCACCGAGGAAGAGACCGACCCCTGCCAGATGTATCAGCTGATGTCCGATGCCGAAGGTACGCCGGTTGCTGAAATCTCGATCTTTCGTTTGCCCGAAGGCGGGCGCGCCGTGGCGGGTGCCACGATCATCGTGCCGCTGGAGACCTCGCTGCCGCAACAGTTGACCATGGCTGTCGATGGCGGTCAGGCGCGGCGCTATCCCTATTCCTTCTGCAACCAGATCGGATGTTATGCCCGCGTTGGCCTGACGGCGCCTGAAATCGACGCGTTTAAGCGTGGCAATTCGGCGACCCTGACGCTGGTTCCGGCGCTGGCACCGGATCAGTCGGTTGAACTGACCATGTCGCTGAGCGGATTTACCGCGTCGTTCGATCAGACTGCGGTCGTTCAACAGTAATCGCGTGACCCTGCGCCCTGCGCAGGGTTGGATCAGGCGTATCGCATGGCCCCTCGCAAGATCATCATCGACACAGACCCCGGGCAGGACGACGCCGTCGCCATCCTGCTCGCCCTGGCAAGCCCGGATGAGTTGGACGTGCTCGGCATCACGGCTGTTGCGGGCAATGTGCCGCTGGCGTTGACCGCGCGCAACGCGCGCATCATTTGCGAACTGGCCGGGCGGACGGACATCCCGGTTTACGCGGGGTGCGACCGTCCGCTGGGACGGGAATTGGTGACCGCGGAACACGTGCATGGCAAAACCGGCCTTGATGGGCCGGACCTGCCCGCCCCGACCATGCCGCTGGCAGACGGGCATGCCGTTTCGTTCATCATCGACACCCTGCGGCGCGCGCCACCGGGCAGCGTGACCCTTTGCCCGCTGGGGCCGCTGACCAACATTGCCACAGCGTTGCAAGAAGCGCCCGACATCGCCGAACGGATCGGACAGATCGTTTTGATGGGCGGGGCCTATTTCGAAGTGGGCAACATCACGCCCGCGGCCGAGTTCAACATCTATGTCGACCCGCAAGCCGCTGACATCGTGTTCAAATCCGGCGTAGACATCGTGGTGATGCCGCTGGATGTGACGCACAAGGCACTGGTCACACAGCCACGCAATGATGCGTTCCGCGCGCTTGGCACACCGGTGGGTGTCGCCGTGGCCGAGATGACGGATTTCTTTGAACGGTTCGACAAGGAAAAGTACGGCTCGTCCGGGGCACCGCTGCATGATCCGTGTGTGACCGCCTATTTGCTGGCGCCCGACCTGTTTTCCGGTCGGTACATCAATGTCGAGATCGAAACCAAGTCCGAGTTGACCATGGGGATGACCGTGGCAGACTGGTGGGGTGTCACCGACCGCGCGCCCAACGCGCTGTTCATCGGTGACATTGATGCGGACGGCTTTTTCGCGCTGTTGACCGAACGGTTGGCGCGGCTGTGAGCGCGGCGCTGACCCTTGCCGCGCCGGAACATGCTGAGAAAGTCTTGCCGCTGGTGGCTGCTTTTCATGCCGAAGAGGGCCTGGACAGGTCCGATGAGGCGCGCGCGGCGGCGGTCCTGCCGCTGCTCGACGGGACACCGCACGGCGCACTTTACCTGATCGGGCCGGTGCGGGCACCGGTGGGATATGTCGCCCTGGGATTTGGGTGGTCCATTGAATTCGGCGGCATCGACGGTTTCATAGACGAGCTGTACATTCGTCCGCCGGTCCGCGGACGCGGGTTGGCCAGCGAAGTGTTGCAGGCACTGCCTGCAGCCCTTGCCACCGCGGGTGTCACCGCGCTGCACCTTGAGGTCAGCGCCGACAATGCTGCTGCTGCGCGCCTCTATGAACGTGCGGGATTTGCAAGTCGCGCGCCGTACCGGTTGATGACACGCAGGCTCACAGCACCTATGTCAGGCGCATGAGCCTGCACATCCCCTTTGACAACAGCTACGCCACCCTGCCCGAGGGGTTTTACACGCGCCTCGACCCGACGCCGGTACGCGCCGCGGACATGCTGGCGTGGAACGACGCGCTGGCCGCAGAGCTGGGCATCGAAGGCAGTGACAGCGCGGTGTTCGCCGGCAACACGGTGCCCGACGGCGCAGCGCCGTTGGCGCAGCTTTATGCGGGCCACCAGTTCGGCAGCTATAATCCACAGCTTGGCGACGGGCGCGCGATCCTGCTGGGTGAGGTGATCGACCGGAACGGCATGCGTCGCGACATCCAGCTCAAGGGGTCGGGTCCGACCCCCTATTCGCGCATGGGCGACGGGCGCGCATGGTTGGGACCGGTCCTGCGCGAATATGTGATCAGCGAGGCGATGCACGCCCTTGGCATTCCCACCACGCGCGCGCTGGCCGCCGTGGCCACGGGAGAGGCCGTTTTGCGCGAAAACGGCCCCCTGCCCGGCGCCGTGATCACGCGTGTCGCGGCCAGCCATTTGCGCGTCGGCACCTTTCAGGTTTTTGCCCATCGCGGACAGATCGACGAACTGCGCACGCTCACCGACTATGCCATTGCGCGCCACTACCCGGAGGTGGATGGGCCGATGGGTCTGCTGGCCGCGGTGTGTGCCGCACAGGCCGATCTTGTCGCGCACTGGATGAGCGTCGGCTTTATCCACGGCGTGATGAACACCGACAATTGCACCATTTCAGGCGAGACCATCGACTATGGCCCTTGCGCCTTTATGGATGCGTATCACGAGGGGCGGGTGTTTTCCTCCATCGATCGCGGGGGGCGCTATGCCTATGGCAACCAGCCGCGCATTGCCGTTTGGAACATGGCGCAACTGGCCACATCCTTGATCCAGCTATCGGACGCCCCCAAAGCCGCGGTCGAGGAAGCGACGGCCATTGTCCATGCCATGCCGGGGCAGTTGCAGGCGGCGTGGCTGCGGCGGTTCGGGGCCAAGATCGGGCTGGCCGACCCGACGCCGGACGATCAGCCGCTGATCGAAGACCTGCTCGCGCTGATGCAGGCGCAGGGCGCGGATTTTACCAACACATTCGCCGCACTCGGCAGCGCCACGGCGCGGGATCACTTTACCGACCGCGATGCGTTTGATGCCTGGCACACCCGTTGGGCCAACCGTGCAGGTGCCGATGCGCCCGAGATCATGGCGCGCGCAAACCCGCAGGTCATCCCGCGCAATCATCGGATCGAGGCGATGATCGAGGCCGCGGTGGCCGGGGATATGGCGCCCTTCGAGCGGCAGATGAAGGCGCTGGTGCACCCCTTTGACATTGCGTCCGAATTTGATGACCTTACGCGCCCGCCGACCGACGATGAAATCGTTCCGGCCACGTTCTGTGGCACCTAGCGACGGTTGATCAGCACCAATCCAACGGCAACGAGCCCCAGCGCGATCCACACGCGCAGTCCGATTTCCTCGCCCAGCAGCGCCCAGGCCAGCACCACCGCCAGCACCGGGGACAGAAAGCTGAAGGACGCCACGCCAGATGCGGGATAGATCTTCATCAGCCAGAACCAGAACAGAAAACCAAAACTGGCGATAAAGATCATCTGGTAGCCCAGACCGAGCACGTGGATCGCGGCCAGTTCTCGCACCATCGGGCCAAAGAACGGCGCTATTGCAAGAAGCACGGGCGCCGAGATTATCAGCTGCCATATCAGTTGCTGTTCGGCCGTTGCTTCGCTCAGCGCGGTGATCCGGACGCACAGGGCGATGCCAGCCCAGCAGAACGCTGCGCACAGGGCAAAAAGATCGCCCGCGAGTTGGCCATCCGACGTGGTGCCGTCGGCCAGCGCCAGCACGACACCGCCCATGGCCAGAACCAATCCGCCCACCCTGAGCGGCGTAAGCCGTTCACCGGGCAGCAGCACGTGCGCCGCAAGCGCCAGCCAGACCGGCATCGAGTAAAACACAATCGACGTGCGCGCCACGGTGGTCAGGTCGAGCGCGTTGAACAGGAACATGAACTCGACGGCAAAGAGAACGCCCGCCAGAGCCCCTCCGAACCGCGCGGCGGGTGGCAGTGCGACGGGGATACGCCGGACCCACATCCATGCACCCAGCAGCACCACAGCCCCGGCCGACCGCAGCCCGGCCTGAAACACGGGATCCAGCCCGTCATTGGTGACCTTGATCACCACCTGATTGAACGCGAGGTTCAGCGAAAACAGGCTGAGCGCGACAGCGCCAAAAAGGTCTATCCCGGATTTGCGTTCCATGACGGGGACTTGGCCGTTACCCGCGGCCTGATGTCAATGACCGACCGACTAGACCGCGCGCAAGGCGAGCACGGCGTTCATGCCACCGAAGGCGAAGGCGTTGCTGATCGCGACGTTGACCTTTGCATCGCGCGCCTCGTTCGGGACGACGTCGAGGGCGCATTCGGGGTCCGGTTCTTCGTAGCCGATGGTGGGCGCGATGATGCCGTCGCGCAGCGCCATGATGCAGGCCAAGAGTTCCACCGCACCGGTGCCACCGATCAGGTGGCCGTGCATCGATTTGGTGGACGAGATCATCAGACGATCTGCATGCGGCCCAAAGACGTCCGCGACCGCGGCGCATTCCGTCTTGTCATTGGCCGCGGTGCCGGTGCCGTGGGCGTTGATATAGC
>JBCBCR010000146.1:0-8637 GCA_038530495.1 Pseudomonadota bacterium
ATATAGGGTTATCCACAGACCTTTCCCCAAGAGAAGCGGGACTCACCCAGACAAATCACCTGAATCGCCCGCGGCCTGCCCCCGATTCACCCGCCCGACTCGCCGATTCACCTCTCCCGGCCACAAATTTTCCCGAAAATTTCTGCCCCGCACCGACTCGCGACGCTGATTCCGCCGCCTCAGGCCATCGCCCGGCGCACAATCCCCGGCACCCGCAGGGCCAACAGCCCGCAAATCACCAGCAGATACACGATCGGTTCGATCTGAAACCCTTTGCGCACCCACAGAAAGTGCACCGCCGCCAGAACAGCAATCGGGTAGGTCAAAAGATGCAGCCGCCGCCACGCCGCCCCGAGCGTGCGCACCGACCAGTTGTTCGACGTCACCGCCAGCGGCAGCATCAGAACAAAGGCCGCCATGCCAATGGTGATGTACGGCCGCTTGACGATATCGGCCCACACCCGTTCGAGGCTTTGCACATCCAAGACCGCCCAGACCAGCAGATGCAGACAGACATAGGTAAAGGCGAGCACCCCAAAGGTGCGCCGGAACTTGATCAGGTTGATCCCGGCATACCGGCGCAAGGGCGAGATACACAGCCCAACGATCACCAGCTGAATCGCGATCTCGCCCAGCTCGTGTTCCAGCCGTTCCACCGGTTCCCGACCAAGGCCCCCCGTGATGCCCATATATAGTAGTATAGGCACCGGCAGCAGGGCGAGCACGTAAACCACCCACGTGGGCACGCGCCGCGCAGAGGCATTGAACCGCTCAACCATGCGCCCGCTCCCCGCCTTGGGCCTGCCCCACTCTGGTCACATCCGCCCGGTATACGTCCCCCTGAACAAGAGACAGGACCGGATCATGATCGACTATCTTGTGAAGATGTGGCGCGACACCAAGGGGCGCGCGTCGGCCTTTGCCACCGACAATTCGCTGGAAGAGGTCGGCATGTCCGCGATCTCGATCATCGGCAGCGGGTCCTACACCACCCTCGATGATGGCAGAACCGAACTGCGCCCCACATGGGGCATGCGGCTGGGCATGCCAGCGCTGGCGGCGTTCGTGTTCTTCACCATCGATCCCGACCTGATCTTTGGCTGGCTGCCGCTTTTGGGCTTTGGCCCGAACGCGGTGCACTGGGCAATGGTGTTGCTGGGCTGGGGGCTGATGTTTGCCACCATCAGCCTGAACTTTTTCCAGCGCGTCGCCTATGACGGCGACACCATCCATTGCGAAGGCACCAACCTGCGCCACCAGACCCGCGACCTGTCGGGGCTCGTGGACATCGAGGTGCATGAAAAGCGCCCCGTGCTGATGCTGACCTTTTCCGATCAGGCGCATCTCTACATCCCCAAGTACATCAGCCAGCGCGAAGCCTTCCTCGCCGACATGGATGCGATTATCGAACGCAACCTCGACGCGGGCCAGGACGTGCCCGACGAGGACGGGCTGTTCCAACGCTTGGGGCTCTAGTGTCAATAGAACGTCTTGAGGTCCATGCCGTCATACAGGCTGGCGACCTCGTCTTCGTAACCGTTGAACATCAGCGTGGGCTGGCGCCGGGCAAAGAGGCCACCGCCCACCACCCGTTCCGTCGCCTGTGACCAGCGCGGGTGATCCACCTGCGGGTTCACGTTGCTGTAAAACCCGTATTCGCGGCCATTGGCCTTGTTCCAGCTGGTGGGCGGCTCATCCTCGGTCAGGGTGATGCGCACAATCGACTTGATCGACTTGAACCCGTATTTCCACGGAACCACCAGACGCATGGGCGCGCCATTCTGGTTCGGGATGGTTTTTCCGTAAATACCGGTCGCCATGATCGTCAGCGGATGCAGCGCCTCATCGAGGCGCAGCCCTTCGACATACGGCCAGTCGAGCACCGGAAAGCGGACCCCCGGCATCTCGTCCGGGCGCAGCGCGGTTTCAAAGGCCACGTATTTCGCACCCTCCTGCACGCCCGCCAAGTTCAAGAGGTCCGCCAGTTCAAACCCGTTCCACGGGATCACCATCGACCACGCCTCGACACAGCGGAACCGGTAGATGCGTTCCTCGATGGTCATCGCGTCCATGATCTGCGCCATGGAATAGTCGCCCGGATTGTCCACCAGCCCGTCGATCTTGACCGTCCAGGGCGACGTGGTCAGCGTGTGCGCGTTTTGCGCCGGATCCGTCTTGCGGGTGCCGAATTCATAGAAATTATTGTACTGGGTGATGTCTTCCCACGGGTTCGGCTCCAATGCCTCCTCCGCAGCTTGCGCCGCGTCCTCGGCCCGGCCCGCGCCCGCGGCCCCGATCAGCCCCAGCCCCAGCGCGCCGCCCATCAGCTGGCGACGGTTCATGTAGGCGCCATAGGGCGTGGCATCGGCCCGGGTCAGGGTGTTGGTCCAGCGAAAAGCCATCTGCGTCTCCTGTGCATAGCGTGCTTGGCATATAAGTGCGCCAGACCGACCCTCCAGCGCTAGGGGGTTCACGGCCTTGTCAGCGCTTGTAATGCATGCCGCGGGTGCGGGGGCGGATCGGCCCTCCGGGGGCGGTTTATCTGGCGAAATGAAGGAGGAGTTAATGTGCGACGATAAAGGTTAATGGCGGCGATGGGTTAATGAGAGGTTGATCGGCTTGGGGGTCGGGTTTTGTACAAAACGGCGGGTGTGTTCATCAAAACGTGGAAATGTCCGCCAAATGGCGCGGTTTGGGGCGTCGGGTTTTGTACAAAAGGACCCGCTCTTTCATCAAAACGCCTGCAAATGCGCATCGAACGGTCGATTAACCTTCGAAAATCACCGGCAAAAATCCGCCCCGCCTGACAATCTCGTGAGTGGACGCTGACGATCGGCGCGGCTTAGTTTTTGGCTCTTGCGCGTCAAGTTGGAAATGGAAAATTTTCCCACTCATCCAGACGATCATCGGCCCCATATACCCTGCCAGATGCGAACGTGCGCATCCTTAATGAAAGGGAACCACTATGATCCGTAAAATCGCAATGACTTCCGCCCTGATCGCAGGCCTCGCCACATCGGCGTTTGCAGGCGCCAAGAAGGACATCGTCGACACTGCCGTTGGTGCAGGTTCGTTTGAAACATTGGTGGCCGCCGTTCAGGCCGCGGGTCTGGTCGACACGCTGAAAGGTGACGGCCCGTTCACCGTGTTTGCCCCCACGGACGAGGCGTTTGCCGCCCTGCCCGAAGGCACCGTTGAATCGCTGCTTCTGCCTGAAAACAAAGACCAATTGGTCGCGATCCTGACCTACCACGTGGTGCCGGGCAAGGTGATGTCGACCGATCTGCAGGACGACATGGAAGCGGCCACCGTTCAGGGTGAAAGCATCATGATCGACCTCGACAACGGCGTGATGATCGACAACGCCAGCGTGACCACCGCCGACATCGAGACCTCGAACGGCGTGATCCACGTGATCGACAGCGTGATCCTGCCCGACGCGGCCAGCTGATCCGTGACGTGAGGGGCCGCTCCCCGGCCTCTCACCCTCAGGTGCGCGTCAGCAGCGTGATGCAGCTCCCCCCCATCTGCCTTTGATCCAAAGGCGCATACCCTGCCGGCGGCACCTGAATTTCCTTTTCTTCCCAGACGATTATCGCACACGGTGCGATCTGGTCGTGGGCCGCAATCAGGGCCTTTTGGCCCAGGGCCTGGCCGTAAGGCGGGTCGAGAAACACGAGCGTGAATGGCGCAGCATCAAGCGGTCCCAGCCGTGTCGCATCCATGCGTTTCAGCTGCGCCTCGGTCGCGCCCAAGAGCGTGATGTTCTCGGAAATCAGACGCTGACCGACGCGACCTTTTTCAATTAAAACAGCACTTTGCGCCCCGCGAGACAGCGCCTCGAACGCCAGTGCGCCGGTGCCTGCAAACAGGTCCAGCACCCGCGCGCCGTCAATCACATCGCGATGGGCCAGCATGGAAAACAGGCTCTCGCGCACCCGGTCCGGCGTGGGGCGCAGATGCGCGCCCGCGTCGCCCTTGCCCACCGCCGCCAGCCGCCTGCCGCCCCAGCGACCCGCGATGATCCTCACTGCAGCAGCGCCTTGAGATCGGCCTCCGGATCGGCCACCGCCGCGGGGTCCGCTGTCTTGCCCGCCTCGATCAGACGCTTGCCGATCATGTAGGCGCGCGGGTCGTTTGCGGCGTCCACGGCCAGCAATTCCGGCCCGGCGTAGTACCAGAATGACGTCGCAGCACCGCTCTTGCGGGTGACGACCGTGTCGTAGCCCGTGTTCAGCCCGGCGATCTGCAATTTGACGTCATACTGGTCCGACCAGAACCACGGCTTCGCGACATAGTCCCGCCCCGCGCCCATGATGTTTTCCGCCACGCATTCGGCCTGATCGATGGCGTTTGGCACGCTTTCCAGCCGGATGCGGTTGCCGCGATAGGGAAACGATGCGCAATCGCCCGCAGCCCAGACATGCGGCGCAGAGGTGCGTCCCTGCGCATCGGTGTAGATGCCGTTTTCCACCGTGATTCCAGCGGCTTCGGCGAGAGCTGTGGCGGGTTGGATGCCGACGCCGACGATGCAGAAATCCACCTCAATCGTGCTGCCATCCGTCAACTCGGCCCCGCTGACCGTCCCGTCCCCAGTCAGCGCGCGCAGCCCCGTGCCCTCGCGAATGTCCACGCCGTGGTCGACATGCAGCCCGCGGAAATAGTCGCTGGTTTCCGGGCTGGCGACCCGTTGCAGGATCCGGTCCGCCATCTCGACCAGGGTGACCTGCAGCCCGCGTTTCGCCGCCACCGCCGCCGCTTCGAGCCCGATATACCCGCCGCCCACGATCAGCACCCGCTGGCCCGCCTCAAAGCGGGGCGCCATCGCATCCACATCGCCCAAATCGCGCACTGTATAGACGCCTTCCAGATCGCCTCCGATGGCAGCAGGCAGGCGGTTGGGTGTGGACCCGGTGGCCAGCACCAGATCGGTGTACTCCAGTACGTCACCTACGGCCTGCACGGTCCGCGCCGCGGTATCGATGGCACTCACCCGGCAGTCGGTGATCAGGCGGATATCCTGATCGGCATAGTAGCTTTCGGGCCGCAGGAACAACCGCTCCACCGGCATCTCACCCAGCAGGTACGCCTTGGACAGCGGCGGCCGCTGGTAGGGCGGCACCGGCTCTGCGCCGATCAGCGTGACGGCCCCGTCAAACCCACCCGACCGCAGCTTGGCCACGCAGGACGCGCCCGCCTGGCCTGCGCCGATCACCACCACATGCGCCATTGCTTTTCCTCTCGCCTCGGTCCGCGCGCGACCCTATATCGTGGCGCACGACAGACGCAATTGCCAAAGAAAGGCACACATCATGGCTTTGACACCCGGCGACACGCTGCCCGACGCGACCCTTGTGAAACTGGGGGCCGAGGGGCCCGAAGCCGTGCAGGTCAAGGACCTGACCGCGGGCCGCAAGGTGGTGATCTTTGCCGTGCCCGGCGCCTTCACGCCCACCTGCCATTCCGCCCATGTGCCCAGCTTTGTGCGCACCAAGAATGCCTTTGCCGACAAGGGCGTGGACGAGATCATCTGCATCTCGGTCAACGACCCGTTCGTGATGAAAGCCTGGGGCGAAAGCACCGGAGCTGCTGAGGCGGGCATCACCATGCTGGGCGACGCGGACAGCGCATTCACCAAGGCGATCGGCATGGATTTCAGCGCCCCGCCCGTGGGCCTGATGGCCCGGTCGCAGCGCTATGCGATGCTGGTCGAGGATGGCAAGGTCGTGCTGTTCCAGGCCGAAGACAACCCCGGCGAATGCAACATCTCGGGTGGCGAGGCATTGCTCGACGCTATGTAGGCGTAGGGTGCGCATTTACTGCGCACCGCAGCTCAGACCAGGCTGTCCATCTTGCGCGCCAACTTGGCGTCCAATGCGCTGATCCCGCCCACGTCGTGCGTGGTCAGCGTCACCTCCACGGTCTTGTAAACATTGGACCATTCGGGGTGGTGGTCCCATTTCTCGGCCCAGATCGCCACCTGCGCCATCCAGCCGAAGGCACCGACGAAATCGTCAAACACAAAGCTCTTGTGGATCGCGTCGCGCCCGTCGACCATCGCCCACCCATTGGCAAAGAGCGGGTCCAGAACGGGGCCGCGGGTCTCGGCGCTCAGTTTCTCGGTCATTCCTGTTCCTCCACGTGTACTTTGCGAAACGGACCATAATCGGTCAGAACCTCGATGTCCTGTTCGATGGCGTCCCGTTCAGCCTCGAGATAGCGGTCAATCGCATCAGCAAAACGAGGATCGCCGACCCAGTGCAGGCTGTGGGTCTGCGTCGGCAGATAGCCCCGCGCCAGCTTGTGTTCACCCTGCGCGCCGGCCTCGACCCGTTTCAGCCCGCGGGCAATCGCGATGTCGATGGCCTGATAGTAACACAGCTCGAAATGCAGGCAGGGGTGATGTTCGATACAGCCCCAGTAGCGGCCAAAGAGTGTCTCGCGCCCGATGAAATTCAGCGCTCCTGCCACCGGACGCCCGTCGCGGCTGGCCAGCACCAGCGCCATGTCGTCCCGCAGGGTGTCCTGCGCGATGTCGAAAAACGCGCGCGTCAGGTACGGGGTGCCCCATTTGCGCGCGCCGGTGTCCTGGTAAAACCGCCAGAACGCGTCCCAGTGTTCGGGCCGCAGGTTGTCACCGGAATAGGTCGTGATCTCGCCGCCAAACCCCTGTGCCTGCGCGCGTTCCTTGCGGATGTTCTTGCGTTTGCGACTGGCGAGATTGCCCAGAAAGCAGTCGAACGTCTCATAGCCATCATTTAGCCAATGAAACTGCTGCGTGGTGCGCGGCATCAGGCCCATGGCGGTGCCTGCGGCGCGCTCGGCCTCGGTGCAGAACGTGATGTGGAGCGAACTGATCTTGTTCTCCGCCCCCATCTGCACCGCGCCCTGGATCAGCGCCGACATCCCCGCTTCGGCAAAATCGGGATGGGTCAGGAACCGCCGCCCGGTGGCGGGCGTGTGCGGCACCGCGATCTGCAATTTCGGGTAATACCGCCCGCCCGCACGCTCGTAAGCGTGGGCCCAGTTGTGGTCAAAGATGTATTCACCCTGGCTGTGGCTCTTGGCGTACATGGGTGCCACGGCGATGGTCTGTCCCTCGATCCGGGCCTGCAGGTATTGCGGCTGCCACCCCGTGCCCGCGCCCACCGACCTGCTGTCTTCCAACGCCTTGAGAAAGCGGTAGGTCGTAAACGGATCCTGCGGCCGCCCGCCATCCGCCGCCTCGGGGCAGGCGCAGGCATCCCAGTCTTCCTGTCCGATCTCGGACAGGGACGACATCACACGGATTTCAACTTCTTGGGCGGACACGATTTGCTCCGGCGGGGGGACACACCGCAATGTGTGGCGCGGACCGCGCGGATCAACCGGGAAGCGGCGGCAGATACTGTTCAAACGTCACATTGTCGGCAACGCGGCGCGCATCCCGCTCTGCCTGAGCCGACGTGATCGTCCAGCACAGGATCGGCACTCCTGCGGCCTTGAGCTCTGCGACCCTGTCGCGGCCCAGATCCGCCGCCTCGTGACTGATGAATGAGGCCCCGACGCGGTCGAAATCGGGAATGTCGCGCAGGCGCGCGCATGTATCGGGCGACATTGGCCAGTCACCGGGCGTGTAGGCGGATGTGGTCAGCCCACGCGGCACTTCGGGTGCCGCCTCTCCAAAGGCTGCCACCGCGTGCGGATTGAACGACATCACCGCCACCGGCCCGGCATATCGCTGCAGCGCATCCGCCACTGCCCGCTCCAGCGGGCCGACATTCGGGCCCATGCCGCCATCCTGATCCTTGATCTCAATCAGCAGCGGCACCTGCCCTGCGACGATCTCCAGCACTTCGGGCAGGGTCGGCGCACCGTCATCGCCGCCCGTCAGCGTGATCGCCGCCATCTCGGCGGCGCTGCGTTGCGCCACGGTGCCTTCGGAGCCCGTCAATCGGCGCAGGCCGTAATCGTGGAATACCATTGCCTGCCCGTCGGCACTGCGCTGGACATCAATCTCGATCCCATAGCCGTGCGCGATGGCCGCCCGTATCGCTGCGCGCGAGTTTTCCGGGCGCCCATCGGCCACGTCATGCAGGCCGCGATGCGCCAGCGGCGCACCCAGGAAAGCCGCAGGCAGCATCATACGATCTGAAAGATGCCTTCGATCTCGACCGCCACGCCAAGGGGCAGCGATGCCGCCGACACCGCCGACCGGCTGTGCGGCCCGATGTCATCGCCTAGCGCATCTACAAGGAAATCCGACGCGCCGTTGATCACCTTGGGTTGGTCGGTGAAATCGGCGGTCGAGTTCACGAAACCCGTCAACTTGACCACCCGCTTGAGCCGATCCAGATCGCCCATGCACGCCGCCTTGACCTGCGACAGCAGGCTGATCGCGCAAGTCCGCGCCGCGGCGGCCCCCGCCTCAACCTCCATGTCTGCGCCCAACTTGCCCAGGATCAACCCGTCCGGCCCATTCGAAATCTGCCCCGACACGTAAACGAGGTCGCCGATCTGGACGTAAGGCACGTAATTTGCCGCAGGCGCGGGTGCGTCCGGCAGGGTGACACCAAGCTCGGCAAGGCGGTCTTCGATGGGCATGGGGGTCTCCTCTTTGGTTGTTGCGGCGGAAGCTACCGGGACGAAAGGCAAAGG
>JBCBCR010000147.1:0-8356 GCA_038530495.1 Pseudomonadota bacterium
CTATTACACCACCCAAGAGGCGATTGGCGCGCGCGGCGATTTTGTCACCGCTCCGGAGATCAGCCAGATGTTTGGCGAATTGATCGGGCTTGCGCTGGCGCAAAGCTGGCTGGATCAGGGCGCGCCGGTGCCGTTTGTGCTGGCTGAACTTGGACCCGGGCGCGGGACGTTGATGGCGGATATCCTGCGTGCGGCATCCCAGGTGCCGCGGTTCGACGCGGCCGTGACAGTCGCCTTGGTCGAGGCGTCGCCGCGCCTGCGTGAGATGCAGCGCGAGACGCTTGCGGGCTATGACGTCGCATGGTGCGACACCGTCGAGGATTTGCCCGCGGGGCCGCTGTGGCTGGTGGCCAACGAGTTTTTCGACGCCCTGCCCGTGCGCCAGTTTGTGCGTGACGGTGAGGCGTGGCGCGAGCGCTGCGTGGGGCTGACCGATGGCGCGCTGTCCTTTGGGCTTGCACCGCCGGGACCGCAGCCCGCGCTGGATCACCGCAAGGACGACACCAAGGACGGCGACATGGTCGAACTCTGTGCTGCAGCAGCCCAGATCCTGTCGTGGATCGGGCGGCGGATCGAGCGGCATGGCGGGGCGGCGTTGATCATCGACTATGGCGATTGGCGGTCACTGGGTGACACGCTGCAGGCGGTCGAGAGCCATGAACGCACCGATCCATTGGCCACACCGGGGCGCGCCGATCTGACCGCCCATGTGGATTTCGAAGCACTGGCGCTGGCCGCACACCCTGCGCGGTACGCACGGCTTGCGCCGCAGGGCGTATTTCTGGAACGGCTGGGGATCACGGCACGCGCGCAGGCGTTGGCGCAGCGTCTTTCGGGCGACGCGCTCGAGAGCCATATCGCTGCGCATCGGCGCTTGACCCACCCCGACGAAATGGGAAATCTGTTCAAGGTGCTGGGCATTTATCCCAGCGCTGCCGCGCCACCACCCGGACTGGTTCCATGACCCTCGAAATCCTGACGCATGACAACCTATTGCCGTTCCGGCACGGGTTTTTCACGCGCAAGGGCGGCGCGTCGTCGGGCATTTTTGCCGGGTTGAACTGTGGCACCGGCAGTTCCGACCAATCCGAGATCGTGGCGATCAACCGCGCGCGGGTGGCAGACGCGCTGGAGGTACAAAACGACAAGCTCGTGGGCGTGCACCAGGTCCATTCCGCGGATGTGGCGACCGTGGATGCGCCGCATGACCCAAAGCCCAAGGCGGATGCGCTGGTCACTGCGACGCCGGGACTTGCCTTGTCGATTCTTACCGCGGCCTGCATGCCGGTGCTTTTTGCCGACCCGGACGCGCAGGTGATTGGTGCCGCGCATGCGGGCTGGAAGGGCGCGCAATCCGGTGTGCTTGAGGCCACCATTGACGCGATGCAAGGCCTTGGTGCCGCGCGCGCCCGGATCAGCGCCGTGATCGGTCCGTCGATCAGCCAACCGGCCTACGAGGTGGGACCCGAATTTCACGACCGCTTTGTCGCCGACACGCCGGTCAATGCCCGGTACTTCACCGCAGGCAGCGGCGACCGGCAGCATTTCGACCTGATTGCCTATGGGCTGGCGCGGCTGCAGGCCGCGGGCATTGGCGCTGCTGCGTGGACCGGGCACTGCACCTATTCGGATCCGGACCGGTTCTTTTCCTACCGCCTGTCGGTGCACGAAAAGCAACCGGATTATGGGCGATTGATTTCGGCCATATCGCTCTGACACCGGGCGGAAATCGGGCGGGGCTGGCCCTGCATTTGCCGCATTTCAGTTCAATTTGATGCAAATGCCCTGAAAACAAGGGGCCATCGGCCGCGCGGCCCGCCACAATTCGTTGCCCGCCACAGGTCCAATTTTATGAAAATGCCCGACACGGGCCGCAATGGCGCCCGAAAGCAGCGTCATACGTTGGTTAACGAAAGACATGCCAAGAGCCGAGCAGAGGGACACTGTAACCATGGCCAACAAACGCTTTATCCGCTCCGTCGTTGACGCTGCCGCAAAGGAACAGACCCAGATGCCTTGGGCGCGTGGTGCACGTCGCGCCGCATTCATTGCCAAGCGGGCCGCTGCCGCGGAACCGCAGCGCAAGACAGCCTGAGCGCAGCGCCCCCGGGCGCAACAGAATCACATTGTGGCGGGGGCGTTCCCCAGCACTCAACAATACCTCCCGAGGCGCATCACTGATGCGCCTTTTGCGTTGAATGTGTCGAAGTTTTTGACAATTTGCGGCAAATCTCGGAATTATTGCAGCATATTTTGACGGAAATCGTTCATCTGTGGTCGTCGGTGGGGGCCGACGCGGATGTGACCCGACACTGTGAGGTTACACATGACCACCGCTGCCACGCTGCGCGTTCCACGCGCCGCAAACTCACGTTATACCGCCCCAAGGATGCAATCGCAGGCACCTTTGGCGCGCACCTACGAGATCGCCGCACTGCGCGCCGATCGTTCCCTGACCATCTCGTCGATCAAGGCTCCGGCGATCCCGCTGTTTGAATCCGCGTTCTCTGCATTTGCGCGCGGGGCCATGCTGGCGGCACCCGACGGCGATATCGCGATCGAAGACCTGAAACCCGGCGATTGGCTGAACACCTCGTCGGGAACACCTGCGCAGGTGTTGTGGATCGGATCATCGCAATTCGTTCCCGCCGATACCGGACGCCGCGTGCCGCTGATCCGGATCATGGCTGACAGCTTTGGCGAAAACCGGCCCGAAAGCTTTGTCACTGTCGGTCCCGCGGCGCGCCTGCTGCAGACGCCGCCGCATTTGCGCGGCAGTGCCGGTGGCGCAGACATGCTGACGCCGGCCTCGGCCTTTGTCGACAACGTCAACATCATCGAAGTGGTGCCACCGACACCGGTGCGGCTGTTCCATATCTGCCTGTCACGCCATGCAGTCGTGGACGTGGGCGGCATTCAAATGGAAACGTTTCACCCCGGCATGGGCGCCACGCGCAGCGTCACGCACGCCCAGCGCGACATGTTCCTGTCGATGTTCCCACACATCGCACATGTCACCGATTTCGGGCCACTGGCGCATCCCCGCGCGCCGGAGCTGGACACGATGGTGGGTTAGGCGGACTTCGCCAGCCGATCCTCGAGCACGTCGAACGGCACGCCAGGCGTATCCTTGGCCTGCCGGATCACCAGTGACGTCTTGACCGATTCGACGTTGGGCGTGGTCAGCAGCTCGCCGGTCAGGAAACTTTGGAAACTCGACAAATCGGGCGCTGTGCATTTGAGGATAAAATCAATCTCGCCGTTGAGCATGTGACACTCGCGCACCAGCGGCCACGCGCGGCACCGTTCCTCGAATGCGCTCAGGTCTGCTTCGGCCTGGCTGGCGAGGCCCACATTGGCAAAAACCTGCACCTCGAATCCCAATTCGTGAATGTCGACATCTGCGTGGTAGCCGCGGATGTATCCGCTTTCTTCGAGCGTGCGGACCCGGCGCAGGCAGGGCGGTGCCGAGATACCGACGCGTTTGGCCAGTTCAACATTGGTCATGCGACCATCAGCCTGCAATTCCGCAAGAATTTTCCGATCGATAGGGTCCAGTCGCGTGCTTGCCACGTGCGCCTCCTTGATTTGCGGTTGTTATAACAGCCCCGCCGCTGTGCGCAATTATATTTCAATACTGCGCAAGATTTTGAAAGGTAGCCTTGCACAAGATGGTGAAAACATCGGCAAAAGTTCACCCTTCAAACCGCGCGTCGCGGCAGCTATATCAAGTGGGCTGCGTCGTCCATAGCCACGGGAGATCATCACATGGCCGATACCAAACGTACCAAGGTTCTGATCGTGGGCTCTGGTCCCTCGGGCTACACGGCGGCGGTTTATGCCAGCCGCGCGATGCTGGAGCCGATCCTGGTGCAGGGGATCGAACCGGGCGGCCAGCTGACCACCACCACTGAGGTCGAGAACTGGCCCGGCGACACAGAAGTGCAGGGACCAGACCTGATGGTGCGCATGGAATCGCACGCCAAGGCGGTCGGATGCGAAATCATCGGTGACATTATCACGTCGATCAATTTCGACCAGCGCCCGTTCGTGGCACAATCGGACAGCGGCACGGAATACGTGGCAGATGCCGTCATCCTTGCCACCGGCGCGCGGGCCAAGTGGCTGGGGCTGGACAGCGAAGACAAGTTCAAAGGCTTCGGCGTGAGCGCGTGCGCCACATGCGACGGGTTTTTCTATCGCGGCCAAGAGATTGTCGTGGTGGGCGGCGGCAACACCGCGGTCGAAGAGGCGCTGTTCCTGACCAACTTTGCATCGAAAGTCACGCTGGTGCACCGCCGCGATGAGCTGCGGGCGGAAAAGATCCTGCAGGACCGGCTGCTGAAAAACCCCAAGATCGAGACCATGTGGTTCCACGAACTGGACGAGGTTTATGGCACCGACAGCCCGCTGGGCGTCGAGGGCGTGAAGGTGAAGCACACCCAAACCGGCGAGATCACCGATATCCCGGCAAAGGGTGTGTTCATCGCGATCGGCCACGCACCTGCCAATGAACTGGTCAAGGATGTGCTCGAAACGCATATGGGCGGCTACGTCGTGACCAAACCCGACAGCACCGAGACGTCGATCCCCGGGGTCTTTGCCGCCGGTGACCTGACCGATCACAAGTATCGACAGGCGGTCACATCGGCGGGCATGGGCTGCATGGCCGCGCTCGAGGCCGAACGGTTCCTTGCCGAGGCCGAAAACACCACCTATCTGGCCGCGGAATAACGCCCCTTCATCTTGCCAAATAAACTCCGGGGGAGGCGCAGCCGGGGGCCGCGCCCCCTGCCCGCTTGACGGCTGTGCGCGTGGCACGCACTGTCGCCGCAACACAACCTTGCAGGGGCAGCCATGACACACGTGCTTTGGCGCGGCAATTGGGCGACGCGGGTCCGCATCGTCTCCGGGCTCGTGCTGATGATCTATGTGACGGCGCACCTTTTGAATATCGGTGCCGTACTTGTGTCGCCGGACTTTGCCGATGCGGTTCAGGACGTGCGGCTGGCGGTCACGCGCACGCCGATGGCCATCGCGGTGATGACGTTGGCGATCGTGTCGCATGTGGTGTTGTCACTGGCGCAAGTCGTGCAGAAACGCACGCTGCGCATGCCCTTGCGTGACTACCTGCAGATCGTGCTGGGGCTGTCGATCCCGCTGCTGCTGTCCAGCCACGTGATTTTCACCGCCGTGGCGCACACACAGCTCGAGGTGAATACGCAGATTCACTACTTGGTCTCGCGCGTTTGGGGCGGGTCCTATGCATGGGTGCAGGCCGCATTTGTGCTGGTGGTCTGGGCTCACGGTGTGATCGGGTTGCACATGTGGCTGCGACCGACGGATTGGTGGCAGCGCAATATCCCGACGCTGGCCGTGGTGGGCACCCTGATCCCGACGCTGGCGTTGCTGGGCTATCTCGATGCCGGGCGGCGCATTGCAGACGTATTACAAGGGCCTGAGGGATGGGCCACGATGTCGGCGCTGTGGAACCTGCCCGATCGGGCCGGTCTGGGACAGCTGGGCCGCATTGATCAGACAACCGATCAGGTGATCATCGCAGCCCTTTTGGCGCTGGCGCTGGTCGTTGCGGGGCGGCACATCCTGATTGCGTTGCGCAAACCGATCCGCGTCACTTATGCCGACGGGCCGTCGGCGCGGGCCGCGCGCGGGCAGACCGTGCTGGACGCCTCGCGCAGCGCGGGCATTGATCACGCCGCCCTGTGCGGTGGGCGCGGGCGTTGTACGACGTGCCGGGTGCATATTCTGGAAGGCGCCGAACACATCCCGCCCCCGTCCGCCGCCGAGGCGCGCAGCCTTGCGGCTGTGGGCGCGGGGCCAGAGACGCGGCTGGCCTGCCAGTTGGTGCCCACCGGCCCTGTGACGGTTGCGCGTGTTTTTGGCGCGGATGGCAAGCGCAGGCGGGCACATGCGCGATCCGGGATCGAAGCGCGGCTTGCGGTGCTGTTTTTGGACATGCGCGGCTTTACCGCGCGTACCGACGGACAGTTGCCCTACGACGTGGTGTTCCTTCTGAACCGGTTTTTTGACGAAATCGTGCCGCCGATCACCGCAGCAGGCGGGACCGTGGACAAGTACATGGGCGACGGGCTTATGGCGGTGTTTGAAACCAACACGGCGCGCGCGTCAGCCCTCGCCGCGATCAACGCGATCCAGGGCATCGGTGAGGCGTTGCGGGCGTTCAACGACACGCTGGACGCCGAAGGCAGTGCACCGGTGGCCATTGGCGTGGGTGTGCATCTGGGCAACGTGGTGCTGGGCGAGATTGGCGCCGCGGGCCAAGCGCCACGCACGCTGATTGGTGACACGGTGAACATCGCCTCACGACTGGAATCCGAGACCAAGGCGCAGGGCGTCGAGGCGCTGATATCCGAAGACACGTTGACCGCTGCCGGGATCGAAATGGCCGCTGACGCGCTGATGCCGTTGACGTTGCGCGGACGGGATGCGCCGCTATGCGCGCTGCCCTTGCCGCAGGCGGATCGGGCGCGCGAGACAGTGGCGCTTTGACCACATCTTAACCAAAATCTCTGAATTTCCAGCCGAATGGCAGTTTGTTCTTGGGTGAACAAACATTTCGTGCCAAAGCGCGTTCAACCGTGAACAAACTTGGCCGCCATGCCCATCGACACCGCCAAAACCAGCGCTGAGCACAGCGACCAGCTGTTTCGCCTGCTGCGCCAGCTTGACACCGCCCCGGGCGGGTCGCAGCGCACGGTGGCGCAGGCCGTGGGCGTGTCACTGGGCCGGTTGAACACGCTGCTGCGCGCCGCCACAGCGCAGGGGTTCGTGCAGGTCGATGCCCATGACAGCCCCGACAAACGCCAGCGCAACTTCTATGCGCTGACCGCCAAGGGCGCCGCCGAGAAAAACCGGCTGGCTGACCAATTTCTCACCCGCAAGTTCGCCGAGTTCGACGCGATCTTTGCCGAAATCACCGGCACCCGCACCGGTTTCAACCCTCTCACCTACAGGACCAAATTGATGGAACAGAACCTCGCCCCGATCCAGGAGCTCTATGTCTCTTACGACAGCGCGCAAAAGCTCAAGGTCGAAGCCGCCGACCTTGTCAGCTGGGACCTGACGCCGCGCCAGATCTGCGATCTGGAACTGCTTATGAACGGTGGGTTCAATCCGCTCAAGGGGTTCTTGTCCGAAGCCGACTACAACAGCGTCGTGGACACCATGCGCACCGCCGACGGCGCGCTGTGGCCGATGCCGATCACGCTGGACGTGAACAAGGCGTTTTCCGAAGGGCTCGAAATCGGGCAGGACATTGCCCTGCGCGACCAAGAGGGTGTGATCCTTGCCACCATGACGGTGACCGACCGCTGGACGCCGAACAAGTCGCGCGAGGCGGAAAAAGTGTTTGGCGCTGATGACATCGCGCATCCGGCGGTGAACTACCTGCACAACACGGCTGGCGAGGTGTATCTGGGCGGGCCGATCACCGGCATTCAGCAGCCTGTGCACTATGATTTCCGCGCCCGCCGCGATACGCCGAACGAGCTGCGCGCCTATTTCCGCAAGCTGGGTTGGCGCCGCATTGTCGCCTTTCAGACCCGCAACCCGTTGCACCGCGCGCACCAGGAACTGACGTTCCGCGCCGCCAAGGAGGCTGAGGCCAACCTGCTGATCCACCCGGTCGTCGGCATGACCAAGCCGGGCGACATCGACCACTTCACCCGCGTGCGTTGCTATGAGGCGGTGTTGGACCAATACCCCGCCTCCACGACGTCCATGTCACTGCTGAACCTCGCCATGCGCATGGCTGGTCCGCGCGAAGCGGTATGGCACGGCCTGATCCGAAAGAACCACGGCTGCACCCATTTCATCGTCGGCCGCGACCACGCCGGTCCCGGCAAGAACTCGGCAGGCGAAGATTTCTATGGCCCCTATGACGCCCAAGACCTGTTCCGCGAGCATCAGGACGAGATGGGCATCGAAATGGTCGACTTTAAGCACATGGTTTATGTGCAGGAACGCGCCCAGTACGAACCCGCGGACGAGATCAAGGACAAGGACAGCGTCACGATCCTAAACATCTCGGGCACCGAACTGCGCCGCCGTCTGGCCGAAGGGCTGGAGATCCCCGAATGGTTCTCGTTCCCTGCCGTCGTGTCCGAACTGCGCAAGTCGCGCCCGCCGCGGGCCAAGCAAGGGTTCACCGTGTTTTTCACCGGCTTCTCCGGTTCGGGCAAATCGACGGTTGCCAACGCGCTGATGGTCAAGCTGATGGAAATGGGTGGTCGCCCTACCACGCTGCTGGACGGTGACATCGTGCGCAAGAACCTCAGCTCCGAACTGGGCTTCTCCAAGGAACACCGCGATCTGA
>JBCBCR010000148.1:0-8340 GCA_038530495.1 Pseudomonadota bacterium
GCTGTCGGCGGCGTTTGCGTCATCGCTTTTTGGCGGGCTCGTGGGGGCGGCGTTCCTGACGATCTTTATCCTGGCCGCGCGGCCCATCGTGCTGCTGTTCCAAACGCCAGAACTGTTGATGATCTCAATCTTCGGGCTGTCGATGGTGGGCATCCTGGCGGGGCGCATTCCGCTTAAGGGCATCGCGGCGGCGGGCCTTGGTCTGCTGGTGGGCACCATCGGTGAGGGCCGGTTTGAGGGAGAGCTGCGCATGGTGCCGGTCAGCTGGCGGTCGGCCGAGACGGGCAGCCTGCAGTTTGAGCTTTATCAATACCTTGGTGACGGTCTGAAGCTTGTCATCGTGGGCCTTGCGATCTTTGCTGTGCCGGAAATCATCGCGCTGCTGCGCCAAGACCGCGCCATTTCCGAACGTGCGCCTTTGGGCGGCGGCTGGCTGTCGGGGGTGCGCGATTGGTGGGCCAACAAATGGCTGTCGATGCGCTGTTCGCTGATTGGTGTGACGGTGGGCGTGATCCCCGGCCTTGGCGGGTCGGTCGTGGATTGGATCGCCTATGGGCACACGGTGCAATCGGCCAAGGACAAGTCCAAGTTTGGGCAGGGCGATGTGCGCGGCGTGATCGGGCCGGAAAGCTCAAACAACGCCAAAGAGGGCGGGGGGCTGGTGCCGACGCTTTTGTTCGGTATTCCTGGTTCCGGCTCAATGGCGATCTTCATCTCGGCGGTGGCGCTGCTGGGCACGGGTCAGATTGAGGTGGGTCCGGCGATGCTCGACCGGAACCTCGATTTCACCTATGCGATTGTCTGGCTCTTGGCGCTGGCCAATGTGGTCGGCACGCTGATCTGCATCGCCGCGTCGGGCGGGATCGCCAAGCTGACGAGCATCCGTTTTGCCCTGCTGGCCCCGTTCCTGTTCATGATCATCTCATTCGCGGCGTTCCAGTCGCGGCAGGAAATCTGGGATCTGGTGGCGCTGTTCGGAATTGGTTTGCTGGGCATCCTGCTGCGTCGGTTTGACTGGTCGCGGCCTGCGTTCCTCATTGGGTTCGTGCTGTCCACGCCGGTCGAACGCTACGCCAACCAGGCCTATCAACAGGCCAATTTCCGGCTGCGGCAAGGGTGGGAGCAGTTTGCGGAATATGTGTTCAGCCCCATCGTTATTGTTCTGATCATCATCACGGTTCTGTCGGTCGTGGTCGGTTTGCGGCAGGCCAAGAACATTCAGGCAGAGGGCGACGTGCAGGTGGGCACCAAGCGCGCGCCGCTGATTTTCCTGTTGGCGATTACGTCGGTCGTGGTGGTGTTTGTGCTGAACGCGCGCACCATTCCCGACTGGGCCGCGCTGGACCGGATTTTCCCCAATTTCGTGGCGATGGTTACCTTGGCCTGCTGCCTTGCCCTGATCGCGCAGATGATGCTGTCGGCGGAGGGCAACGCGATCTTTGCTGACCGGGAGGTGCAGGACGCTGAGTTGAACGTCTACAGCCTGTGGGGGACGCTGGCGTGGTTCGGGGGCCTCCTCGTGCTGACGGCACTCGTCGGGTTTATCCTCGCGCTGGCGGTGTTTCTCGTGCTGTTCATCCGCATTCGGGCCGGCAAATCGGTGGCGTTCGCGGCGGGCTATGGGGCGCTGGGTATCGGGTTCATCTGCTTCATGGCGTGGACGCTGAACCGTGATTTCCCGCCGGGGCTTCTACAATCCTATTTCGATCTGCCGTGGCCCCTGACCTGAAGAAGATGACATGACCCAAACCGCAATTCCGTTCCTGTTCATGCGCGGCGGCACGTCGCGGGGGCCTTACCTCAACCGGGCCGATCTGCCGGACGACCGTGACACGCTGGCCCAGGTGCTGGTTGCGATGGTCGGTTCCGGCCATCCGCTGAACATCGACGGGATCGGCGGCGGGAATGCGGTGACAACCAAGGTGGCGATGCTGTCACGATCTGACGATGGTTGGGCCGATATCGACTATTTCTTCGCGCAGGTGAGCGTGGAGGAGGGGCAGGTCGATTTCAAACCGACCTGCGGCAACATTCTGTCGGGCGTTGGTCCGGCCGCGCTTGAGATGGGGCTGATGCCCGCTGCCGATGGTGAAACGGTGGTGAAAATTCGTGCGGTCAACACGGGCGCGCGGGTGGTGGCGACGGTGCAGACGCCGGGGCAGGTGGTCGAGTATGAGGGGGCCGCTACCATCGACGGCGTGCCGGGCAGCGCGGCGCCGGTGGCGCTGCAATTCATGGACACGATCGGTGGGGCGACGGGGGCGTTCCTACCCACGGGCAACCTGATCGACAGCTTCAACGGGGTTGAGGTGACGTGCATGGATGTGGCGATGCCGATGGTTATCGCCAAGGCTGATGCATTCGGACTGACGGGGTATGAAAGCGCAGCTGAATTGAATGACAACCCAGACTTCTTCGCAAAGATGGAGGCCGTCCGTATCAAGGCGGGGGAGGCGATGGGCATTGAAAACGTGGCCAGCTCGGTCACGCCGAAATTCGGGCTGCTCGCCCTGGCGCGGGACGGCGGCACCATTGCGACGCGTTATTTCATGCCGTGGAAGACCCACCCGACGATGGCGGTCACCGGTGCGCAATGTCTGGCGTCTTGCGTTCTTACGCCCGGCACGGTGGCGGACGGGATGGCGGCGCGGTCCAATGACCGGCCAGCCAAGGTGACGTTGGAACATGCCTCCGGCCAGATCGACGTGATCGTCGATTATGACCTGACGGCGGACGGCATCGATTTGCGCTCTGCCGGGTTGGTGCGGACCGCGCGACTGTTGGCAAAGGGAGAGGTGATGGTGCCCCGCGCAGTGTGGTCCCGGTGAAGGTTCACATCCTTGATGATTGGTTCAACACGCTGCGCGGCCTGCCGTGTTATGACAAATTGGATGGTCATGACGTGACCGTCTGGACCGACCATGAACCCGATGCGTCCAAGCTTGCCGCACGGATGCAGGATGCCGAGGCGCTTGTTCTGTTTCGGGAACGCACAAAGGTCGGGGTGGAGCTTTTGTCGGGGCTGCCGAACCTGCGTTTGATTTCCCAGCGCGGCGCCTATCCCCATGTGGATGTTGAGGCCTGCACGCGGGCGGGGGTCATGTTGTGCTCAAACCAATCTGGTGCGGGGCCGAATTATGCGGCGGCTGAATTGGCGCTGACGCTGATCCTCACGAGCTATCGACAAATCCCTCAACAGGTGGCCAGTGTCCGGGCGGGCCAGTGGCAGATGGGGGTCGGGCGCACTCTACGCGGCAAGATGCTGGGGCTTTATGGCTATGGCAAGATCGCCAAGGCGCTGGCGGGATACGCGGCGGCGCTTGGGGTCCGCGTGCAGGTCTGGGGGTCAGAGGCGGGGCGCGCGCGGGGTGTTGCTGACGGGCTGAGCGTGCCAGAGAGCCGCCGGGCGTTCTTTGAAAGCTCGGACATCGTGAGCCTGCATGTGCGCCTCAAGCCCGAGACGCGCGGGCTGATCACGGCGGACGATCTGGCGGCGATGCGCCCGCGTAGTTTGCTGGTGAACACGTCGCGGTCCGGTCTGATTGCGCCCGGTGCGTTGGAGGCTGAGATTGCCAAGGGGCGCATCCATGCCGCCGTCGATGTCTTTGAGGAAGAGCCGTTGCGCGATACGGGGCACATCCTTTTGTCTCACCCGAACGTCATCCCGACGCCCCATATCGGGTTCGTCACCGAGGATGAGTTTGACCATCAATTCAGTGATATATTCGATCAGGTGAACGCCTTTGCCAGCGGCGCCCCGATCCATGTCATCAACCCTGATGTGTCGGAGGTTTCGGGCTGAACAGCCGCGCGGCAATCGGTGCGCCCAGGATGACCGTCACAATCCGCAGAACGTGGTGGGCGATGACAAAAGCCAGATCGGCCCCGGCAATCAGCGCCAGCACTGTCATCTCAGCCTGACCGCCCGGCGCGAACGCCAGGAGCGCCTCCATCGGTGGGGCGAGCGAGAAGAGGTAGATGAACTCCACGAACAGCGCTGCAAGGATCAGCAGGATCACGCAAAAACCCAGGGCGGCTGTCACATCGCGGCGGACTTCGTTGCCGGTGACGCCCGAATATTTGGTGCCGACGGTCATGCCGATGAAGAATTGTGCGGCCCAGATCGCCTCAGCCGGGGGGCGATGTTCCAACAGGCCTGTCAGAGCGAGGATCCCCGCAAGGATCATCGGCCCAAGGATCGACGCCCCGAAAAGGCCCACCGCCTTGGCAATCTGCCAGCCTGCCAGACCGGCGACGACCATCAGCGCCAATTGCGACAGCGGCAGGGTCAAGGCCGGGGCGCCGGGTGGATTGCTCAGATCGACGCCCCAATAGCCCTTGAGGATGAAGGGCAGGGCGACGACGATGGCCATGACGCGGGTGGCGTGGATCAGCGACAGCGCGCGCACGTCGCCGCCTGCCTCTTCCCCGAAGATGAGCATGTCCTGCAACCCGCCGGGCATCGCCGAATAATAGCTGGTGGCAAAGTCAAAGCCCCACAGACGTTGGAAATAGGGCACACCAATCGCGCCGATGGCGGCGATCATCACCGGCACCAGCAGCAAGGTGGACCACATCTGCGCCATGCTGGCGACAAGGGCCACAGTAAAGGTCGCGCCGACTGCGACGCCGAGGATCGACCGCATCGCATTATTCAAGACGGGCATCCCGCGCATCTTGACCCCGCAGAGGGCGGCGACAAGGCAGGCAAAGATCGGCCCGAGCAGCCATGGCAAGGGCAGGGTGGCCAGATGAAACACGACCACGCCAACGGCAGCAATCAGGTGGGTGATCAGTACCTGCATCATCCGCGCATGACCTTCAGCCTGTAGCGCAGCGAGGTTTGAAGATGTGCTTCAGCGGCGGCGCCTGCAGCCTCAATATCGCCCGCGCCGATGGCGTCGATGATCTGGGTATGCTGGCGCACCACAGTCTCAATCCGGTTGGAATCCGCCAGCGTGGTCGGCCCAAGAAGCAAAAGCGCATTGTTCACCGCCCGCGCCGCATCGAGCAAGAACCGGTTGCGCGCGGCCAAATAGATCGCGGCATGGAACTTCTGATTGATCGCGGCAGCCCGCGCACTGTCTCCGAGCGACTGGGCAATGTCGTCGTTCAGCGCGCCAAGCCCATCAATCTCAGCCTCGGCTGCGTGTTTCGCGGCCATCTCGGCGGCGGTGCGTTCCAGAACGAGGCGCATTTCGTACAACTCGACAACCTCTGTCTGGCCAAGCTTGCGGATCACAGCGCCGACCCTTGGGCGATGCTCAATGATGTTTTCGGCCTCCAGCCGGCGCAGAGCCTCTCGCACCGGGGTGCGGGACAGCGACAACCGCTCCGCAACCTCGGTCTCACGCAGGCGGTCGCCGGGTTTGTAGATGCCTGATTCCAGAGCCTGCATCAGTTTCGCAAAGGCGAGCCCCCCTTGCGACAGGTCTGTCGGATCATCTGTCATGGTGCGACCCTTTCCAAATTGTATCCGCTTGGATACAAGGCGGTCTAAAGAGGAGAATCGCAAATGTCAAAGAGGGTCATCGTCGTCGGATCAGGCAATGCCGCACTCTGCGCCGGAATCGCAGCCCTTGAGGGTGGCGCTGAGGTACTGATGCTGGAAAAAGCGGATGAGGCGCTGGCCGGCGGTAACACCAAATACACGGCAGGGGCGATGCGTTTTGCCTATGACGGTGTTGATGATCTGTTGCCGCTGTTGAAAAACCTCGACGATCCTCGGCTGAAGAAAACGGATTTCGGTGGCTACACGAAGACAAAATTCGGTGAGGATCTGCTCATGTTCAACGGTGGCCGGCCGCTGTCGCCAGAGCAGGAGAAACTGATCTCTGAAAGCCTGCCCGCCATGCAATGGCTCGGTGAACACGGAGTGAAGTTTGAGCCGATCTACTCCCGCCAGAGCTTTGAAAAAGACGGGCGGCATGTGTTCTGGGGTGGCCTTACGTTGGCCGCTGAGAATGAGGGCGTGGGCCTGTTCGAGATGGAGCTTGCCGCGTTTGAGCGGATGGGCGGGACAATTCGCTACAACGCGGGCGTGACGCACTTGCTGACGGAACACGGGCAGGTGACTGGCGTTGCGGTGGGCGAACAAGAGATAGCAGCGGATGCCGTTATCCTCGCCTGTGGTGGGTTTGAGGCAAGTGAGGACCTTCGCCGCGACTGGATGGGCGCCAATTGGGCCAAGGCCAAGGTGCGTGGGACCCCGATGAACACCGGCGATGGTCTGGTGATGGCTGCAGGTCTTGATGCCGAAACCACCGGCCTGATTGATGGCTGCCACGCCACACCGATGGACCTGCACATGGCGGAGTTCGGCGGGCTCGACCTGCCGGCCTCCGAGCGCAAGAATTACCGCAAGATCTGTTATTTTCTTGGCGTGATGCTGAATGCGAAGGGCGAGCGCTTCGTCGATGAAGGCGAGAATTTCCGCAATTACACCTACGCTCAATTCGGCAAGGCCGTGCTGGATCAGCCGGGACATTTCGCCTGGCAAATCTTCGATGCGAAGGTCGAGGGGCTACTCTATGGCGAATACAGCTTTCACGACGCGCATTTTGTTGAGGCTGACACGCTGGACGGCTTGATCGAAAAGCTGGACGGGGTCGATCCTGACGGTGCCCGTGCGACCTTGGCCGCCTTTAACGCAGCAGTTGATCAGAGCGTCGCATTCGACCCCACGATCCTAGACGGCAAGGGCACACAGGGGCTGCCGCTGCCCAAGTCAAACTGGGCGCAGGCCTTCGATAAACCGCCTTTCAAGGCCTATCCCGTGACCGGCGGCATCACCTTTACCTATGGTGGCCTGAAGGTGAACGGCGACGGGCAGGTGATGGCCAAGACGGGCGGCACCATCGGCGGACTGTTCGCGGCAGGCGAGATGGTCGGCGGCGTCTTCTTTGAAGGCTATCCCGGAGGCTCTGGTCTGACATCAGGCGCGGTCTTCGGCCGAACTGCCGGCAGATCAGCGGCACAAGGGTAGCCTCGCCAGCTGGCGTCAACGCCCCTCGCCACCGCTTTGCAGACGGACCTCAAACGTCGCGAGGCGACACGAAACGGCTGCAAGAAGAGTGGAAAGCGTGGAGGCGAGTACCGGAATCGAACCGGTGTACACGGATTTGCAATTGGCTCACACGAGAAAAAAATATATAAAATCATCATTTTGCGCTGAAGGAAATACCCTATGTACAAAATTGTGTACAATACGTCAGGCTGGAAGGCGCGGTCTACATCTCACGTCGCCGTCGCAAGTAGTCCTTATTTGGAGGGTAAGCCTTAGGCAACTCGAGCTTGCGTCCATCAAGAGGCTTAAGTTGATCGCTGAGGCGTTTGTCACCCCCTACTTTTTCCCAGTCGATACTGACGGACAGGTCATCGTTAATGATCAAGTAGCCGTTTTCAAACGCCCGATCTACGAGCACCGATAAGCAAATTCCATTTGACGGATCGAGCCGGATGCTTTCGTCTGCGCTCCACGGTACTATGTGAGACGCAATCAAAAACTCTCGGGTCTGGATTCCTGTGATTGCACAACGCGATCTGTAGTTCTTCTTTACGGCGTCAGCAAATACGCGTTGGGCGCTACCACGCGTCTTTGTAGTAGTTCGCGTATCTTCAACTCCATAACTACCTTCGCTGACTTGTTGTTCAAACTCTGCGACCTCGTCGTCGGAAGTCTCGCTTGTTTCGGCAAGAAGGTCGCTATCAAGAGCACCATCCGACGCGATGAGAAATCCAGCCGTTGCTGTTTGGTCGCCGACATCAAAACTCTCAGCTTTCGGGGTATCAGCCCAAGGTTGACCCTTTTCTGTTGGATCGAAGTAAAGTGCGTCTGAGGAAGCTGTCGAAGACAGGTGCCGCCAAGCGAGAGCTGACGTTGATTTAGTGGATGCAGCCAAGTTTCTGACGATTGCAGGCGAGTTGTTTATGTCAGCCCATTCAAAGCCGGCTGTGGGATTGTCAATTTGGACCCTCAGATGCACGATGTCAGTTTCACTGGCGAGCTTTACGGCAATCAAGTATGGCTGACCTATGCCTGAAGAGGTGAGTTTGTGAAATTCCGCGTCCGCTGAAATAGCGTCCTTGTGACTGGGATCGCCCAAAATAGTTTCGGGACGAACGGCACTTGCATTTGGGTGCATCCGCCAAGCTGACGGAGCGTTGTTAGTCTCCCAAGCCAGATGCGGTCTATCGGCGGACTCTCTGAATATTGTTCCAGCAGCGCTGCCTTCATACCATTGATATGTTACCGGAACAGACGCGGCACCAGCTGCAAGGGTTGGAAAAGCTGCCTCAAGTGAAGAGATGAAATCGTCTTTCTTAGAAAGCTGGATGTAG
>JBCBCR010000149.1:0-8312 GCA_038530495.1 Pseudomonadota bacterium
CAAATCGAAAGTACCCGGGCCAAGAAACGGCTGAACGGTCCCTGGGCCCGCTTCGCCGCTGCCGCCGAGGCTGCAAGCGATGCCGCCCACACGATCCTCTATTTCACCGAACGCGATGCGGAAACCCTGCGCCGCGACGCGCCAGCCGGTCAGGTTCTGAAGCACCTGCCCCCGTTTCTCGATCGCACCGACCTGCCCGGGCCCAGCGATCTCTCCGGCCCGCTTCTGACAGTGGCGATGATGCGACACGGCGACAAAACCGCATCTTACCGTCTGCTTGCCCAAGCCTTGGCGCTGATCCCGGATAGCGTGCTGTGGCGCATCGACATAGCCGGTGACGGCGACAACGCGGCCGAGATCAAATCGTTCTTTGCCGCGTTCGGTGACCGGGTCCGCTTTCTCGGTGCGCTCAGCGCGGAGGCACTTGCGCAGACATACGCACAGGCACGCGCGCTGGTCTGGCCCGGGATCAACGAAGCCTTTGGCATGGTCTTTCTCGAAGCGCAGGCCGCAGGCGTGCCTGTCATCGCGCAGGACCGTCCGGCCATGCGCGAGATCATCGCAACCGATCAACCCGCGCCCGACGCGGGCGCACAGGCCTTGGCCGCCCGCATTGCCGAGATCTGGACAAATGACACCGCAGCGCGCGCCGCCGCTGCCGCCGGACGCACTGCGATGTCCCCGACGCACCTTCTGCCCCACGCCGCCGCGACCTTGACCTCTGCCATCGAGGCCGCGCTATGATCCGGCTCGCCCTCATGCGTCACGGCCACACGCACTGGAACCGCGCCGGCCAGATTCAGGGGCTGACCGACATCCCGATAGACGATGAGGCGCGCGCAGGACTTGCAAAGCTGCGCCTGCCATCCGGATGGGCAAATGCGCGCATCGTCTCCAGCCCTCTGACCCGCGCGGTCGAAACCGGCGAAATCGTAACCGGCCGGACACCCGAGGCCATTCCGGCACTGACCGAAATGAACTGGGGCGACTGGGAAGGGCAGAAGGGCGCGGACCTGCGCGCAGATCCCGCGTCGGGTTTTCGTGACATCGAACACTGGGGCTGGGACTACCGCCCCCCCGGCGGCGAAAGCCCGGCCGAGGTACGCGACCGTTTGGTGCCCTGGGTGGCAACACTGACCGGCGACTGCATCGCCATCTGCCACATCGGCATCATGCGCGTGCTTTTGGCCCACGCCACCGGATGGAATTTCGACGGCCCTGCCCCGTTCCAGATCAAACGCAACCGGCTGTTTGTCATTGAAATCGAAGGGGAAACCTGGCGCGCTGGTCCCATCGAACGGCTCGAGGCACGCTGATCATGCGCGTGATGATCGTGGTCACGCATCTTTTGGGCACCGGGCACCTGTCGCGGGCACTGACCCTCGCGCGCGCCTTTGTCGATGGCGGGCACGCGGTGACCCTGGTCAGCGGCGGGCGTCCCGTGACGCATCTTGGAACCGCTGGCATCGAATTCGTCCAGCTGCCCAGCGTGGCCTCTGATGGCACTGACTTCTCTCGCCTTTTGACCTCGGACGGACAGCTTGCAGACGCAGACCACATGTCCTTGCGCACCGCCGCCCTACTTGATGCCTTTCGGACGACGGCGCCGGATGTGCTGATCACCGAACTGTTCCCCTTTGGCCGCCGCAGTCTGCGGCATGAATTCAATGCGCTGCTGCAAATCGCACGGGGGCGGTGCCGCATATTTGCGTCCGTCCGGGACATCCTCGCCCCGCCAAGTTCGGCGAAAAAGGCGGCCTATGCCGAGGACATGCTGGCCCTTTATGACGGCGTTCTGGTGCATGCGGACCCAAATGTGATCACACTCGACCGCAGCTGGCCCGTCTCGGCAGATCTGGCGGCCAAACTGCGCTACACCGGCTTTGTCGCGCCCACGCCGCCAAGCCTCGCGCAGCGCCGCGACGGGCCGATACTGGTGAGTGCGGGAGGCGGGGCCGTTGGAGACACGGTGTTCAAGACAGCCTTAGACGCTGCGGGCGAAGATACTGATCAGAAATGGCTTTTCTGCGTTCCCGATGAAAATCGCCGTCATGCGCTGGCAAACACCGCGCCGCCAAACGTCACCATTGACGGCCTGCGTCCCGACTTCCGCACCCTGCTGAGCACGGCCCGCGCGTCGATCTCCATGTGCGGGTACAATACGGTGCTTGATGTGCTGCAAACGGGTGTCCCCGCGGTGATGATCCCATTTGATGACGGCGGCGAAGTGGAACAAACGCTGCGCGCGCAGGCATTGGCGCGTCTGCCAGCGGTACGTGTGATCACAAACGACATGCTGTCCGGCGAAAACCTGCGCCAGGCAGTGCGCGACGCTATGCAAGAAACCCGCGCGCCGCGCGCAGACGGCATGGATGGCGCTGCCGAAACAGTGCGATTGGTGGCCAAGTTCGTGGAGTCAGGCCATGTCGCGCATTGATTGGTCCCCGCTGCGTTATGCCCTGAAACAGTGTCGCGCGGCAGGTATTGAAACGCGCTTCTGGTGGCGGGACGATGACGCGGTCGAAGTGACCCCGGCGCTTGAACAGCTTGCCCAGTTGGCGGACGCATTCGACTTGAAGATTCACCTCGCCATTATCCCGGCGGGCGCGACACATGATCTTGCAACCTACTGCAAAGGCGCGCCTTTTTTGCCGGTGGTGCACGGCTGGGCGCATCGCGATCACAGCGAAGGCGGCGACAAGAAGAACGAATTCCAAACGCCCCGAGAGGGGGCGATTGACGACGCCGCGCGCGGGTTCGACAGGATGCACGCCCTGTTCGGTGCCGACCTGCGCGCGATGTTCGTGCCGCCCTGGAACCGGATCAGCGACGCGGTCGTGAACGCCTTGCCCCCGCTGGGGTTCACCGAGCTATCGACCTACGGTCCGCGGTCCGCCGTGCAGGCTGCGCCGGGTTTGGTACAGATCAATACGCATCTAGACCCGATCGACTGGCGTGGTGGCGGCGGGCTAATCGACGCCGAAAACCTCGTGACCCGGGCCGCCGCGCATTTCACCGACCGTGCCGAGGGTCGCGCAGATGCCGACGAACCCTATGGCCTCTTGACACATCACATCGTCCACGACCCCGCTATCTGGGCGTTTGCCACTGAAATCATTACAGAATTACAACTGGCAGGCGCACGGCCGTGGCACATGGAGACCACCGAATGAGCAGACTGGAATCGATGCGCCGACGGTTGAGCGCACAGATTGACGGCATCAACTGGGCCGCAGACCTGATCGCCGACATTCCCGGCGATGTGCTGGAAATGGGACTCGGCAACGGGCGCACCTATGACCACTTGCGACAGGAACTGCCCAACCGCCGCATCTGGGTCATCGACCGCGAGATGAACGCCCACCCCAGCTGCGTGCCCCCGGCCGCCGATTTCCTGCGGGGCGAGGCCGAGGAGATGCTGGACCAACTGGCCGCCGACGGAGTGAAATTTGCGCTGGCACACTATGATTTCGGGCACGGCGTCAAAGAACGTGACGTCGCCGAGGGCGCCGCCCTGAGCCCTCGGATTGCCGCTGTGATGGCCCCCGGAGGGTTGGTTCTGTCACAGCAACCTCTTGTTGGAATTGAACAAATCCGCGGCCCCGACACGATTGCCCCGGATCGGTACCTGTTTTACCGCGCGCACCAATGATCACATTTCGACCATGACGCTTGTGTTGATCGCGGGCGCATGGCTAAGTTTCTCTCAACCATGAATGAGGACCCCGCCGCCGGGGAATGGGAGAGAGAAATGGGAATTTGGAAGACCGCCGCGGTTGCCACGGCCACTGTACTTTTGGCCACTGGCGCATGGGCTGCGCCGCTGAAACTGAAACCTGCCAGCCCGCAACCGTCGGGACTGAAGCAGGGGCTCGCGGTGAAATATGCCTATCCGAAAGATGTCAAAACCTTGGGCAATGCCGAACGGGCGCTGCGCAAGGCGAAGGCCGGTAAACCCTTGGCAGGGCTTGATTATCGCGACACCAACGATGGTGACAAAACGCTGACGTCGGACCGCGCGCATCACGTGGTGGCCAAGATCACCGGCTATGTAAAGTTCGACGCGCCCGGCACGTACTCGATTGATTTTCTGACGAATGACGGCCTCGACGCGAAGATCGGCGGGCAGGCTGTGGCGTACTTCAATGGACGGCAGCCGTGTCAGGCGACGCAGCCCGTGCAGGCGGAGGTGCCGCAGGCGGGGTGGTATGCGGTGGATATCACGTACTTCCAGCGGCTCGGGACGGCCTGCCTGCATATGCGGGCCGGTCAGGGCAAAGCGACGTGGATGAAGAACGCGGCGTTTGGGTACAAGTGATCCTAGAAGGCGGCGCTTTGGCGTCGCCTTTCACATCATCCGTGTCCGAAAAAAGCGAACGGCGCCAGGAGCTTGGACCGAAATCCATGCCGTGCCGCAAGCAGCACATCCTGACGCCGTCTTGAACCTCATCTCCCCCCAGAGGGCGACATTTGGCCCAGCTTGCGCGGGGCATCTCTGCCCTTTGCCGAACGCCCGGGCCGAAGCCCGTACGCCCCCGCATCGTCCCTGCTGACACCGCCCTTTCGCCACGAGGCTTTCGCCCCCACACGATCCGACCTGCGTCCAGTAACCCGTTGAAACTGCAAGCTAAATCCGAGGATTTGTCCTGAGCCTCCCGTTGCCACCGGGGCCTTTGCGTCCACCGCTTTGGTCTGTGACCTCTGCGCCGGTGAGATCAAGTTGGCCTTTTGCGTGCGTTCAGGCAAAGAAAAAATGACGCGGACCCCAAGTTTCTTGGGGATAAGCTGTTGATTTTACGTGCGGAATTCTTGGGGATTGGCTGTGGATAAGCCGGGATTCCGACGTGATTTCGGCGGCTTACCAAAGGTCAGAACCGGTGCCCCAAGCATCAAACCGCTAAGCTATGCTTACGGCGGCGTACGGCGCGTTCACGGCCCCCTTATCGCGGCGGTTTAGAACCCGAATCGTTCAAAGAAGCCGCCGTTTTGTACAAAACGCACCCCCGGGATTCGGGCCAAAAACCCCCGATTCCGGCGTTTTGATGAAAACGGGGCCCGTTTTGTACAAAACCCGAAACCACGCGACAGGTGCGACATCATGCCAGACCAAATTCGCCGAATTTCTTTTTCCGACTTCCGCCGCCACATGGCGTCCGAGATGAAATTCGTCTCGCACGAGATGGGGCATTTGTGGCTGTTCCAACACGGCCGCCCGCGCGGCGTGGTGATCCCGATGCGCGACGAGGCGGTGCTACACCGCGCCGTGGGCCTGAACCCGCGCGAGGCGTTCCACCGCGCCATGGTCGACTGCGACCGGCGCGTGTCGGCGATCCGGGAAAAGGAACGCTGGGTGTCCGAGGAAATGATCAGCAACTTGACCCACGGCTACCCGCCATGCGGAATGAACGACGACAGCTATCGCCGCTGGCGCGCGATGGGACCACGGGTGGAGGGAGAGACGGAATGAAGAAAGCGGGGATCCTGCACGCTGAGCTGAGCGCGGTGGTGGCGGGGCTTGGGCACGGCGATCTGCTGGTGATCGGCGATGCGGGCCTGCCGGTGCCGCCGGGGGTGCCGTGTGTGGACCTGGCGGTGACGCTGGGTGTGCCGGGGATGCTGGAGGTGCTGGACGCGGTGCTGAGCGAGATGTGCGTGGAAGCTGCGTTTCGGGCGGAGGAGGCTGGGGACCGGTCCGGGCCTAGCCCGGCAAACCGTCCGGGGGACGGTTTGAGGTCCCCAGGGGCGGAGCCCGGGACAATCGGAGGCCTGATCGACGCGCGGGTGGCGTGCAAGCTGGTGCCGCATGAGGCGTTCAAGGCGCGGAGTGCCGAGGCTGTGGCGGTGGTGCGGACGGGGGAAGGGACGGCTTATGCTAATGTGGGGTTGGTGAGTGGGGTGGTTTTTTGAGATTTCCAGCCTAAACAACGCATTGAGAATTACTTTAGATAACGGCGTGCGATGGCAAAACCATTTCGTGTCTGCGTGACCAATAGAGCCATGCCACAACTCCAAAACCACTGTTAGCATCTTTGCCAAAGCCATCCACCGATAGTGTAGGAGTCTTCCCGCGTACTATTTTTAGTTGATCTGCTAGGCGAAGGCACGGTACGAACTACCGGAAGATTTAAATGAGGGGAATTAGAAAATGGATGTAGTCACCTTCGATGATTTGCAATCCGGCCTTCGCGCTCTTTACCCTAATGTAGATCGCACGACCGGCGAGCCTTATGGGTTTGATTATCTGTTTGGGTACACCACGAACAGTACAGGTGTCCTTACTCGAGGTTTATGGCAACGCAATTCCAAACCGCAAGACTTTTTTCGCTTGGTTTCTTGGTTAGTTTCGATTGCGAACGAATTTGATATTAATTTGGGTCAGGCTGTTATCAGAAAATATCCAGGCGTGTGTCCATATTGTTTAGTAGCTCCCTGTCGTTGCTCTGAAACAAATAAGCGGCCGGCAATTGATATCCCCACTCACAAGATTGGAGAAGAGCTGGAGGCTCGTGCTCTCGCTTTTACAAACACCCAGAAGGTCACTTTTGAACTCTGTCAAAAATTACTGCGGAATATTTACCCGAATAATCGGAGCACATGGCAGGATGCTGGTCCATGGAAAGTCTGCGCTAAGCTGCAGGAAGAATTAAGCGAAGTTCATGAAGCCGCGACCGATGCGATAACGAAAAAGAAGTCCAAGGACCTTCTAGCTGAAGAACTTGCTGACTGTATTGCGTGGGCAACTGGCGCTTGGACCATTGTCCACAAAGATATTGTCTTCAGTCACGAGATCAGCTCGTACTATAAAGGCGGATGCCCTGCATGCGGCAAGGGCCCGTGCAAATGCGAGAAATATGGCGCGAGGTCAAAGAGCCTGCCTAGCATTGAGACCCTTGGTCAATTGAAAGAATACATTTTCGCTTTGGCTGAGGAGGTAAATTTGAGCGAGGAAGATCGAGAGTCTCTTTTGGCTTCCTTCAAACAGGCTGAAGATGTTCCTACGGAGTCAGCGACCAGACGAGTTTTGCAGCAGGTTGATGATTTAAGCGAAAAGGCATTGTCTCAAGCGGATAAAGCCGAAAAAATTACCAAGAAGGGATTGAATACCGCAAACGCAATTCGATCAATAATAGATATTTTCGGGCAGGGTGGAGGCGGAGCCTGAGCAAGAGCTTTTAGCTTTTCGGTTGCTGCCTTCTTCCTTATCCATCCATCTTCAACGCCGAAATAAACGCCTCCTGCGGGATATCCACCTTCCCGAACTGGCGCATCTTTTTCTTCCCCGCCTTCTGCTTGTCCAAGAGCTTGCGCTTCCGCGTGGCGTCGCCGCCGTAGCATTTGGCCGTCACGTCCTTGCGCATCGCCGATAGCGTCTCGCGGGCGATGACTTTGCCGCCGATGGCCGCCTGGATCGGGATTTTGAACATGTGGCGGGGGATCAGGTCCTTGAGCTTTTCGACCATGGCGCGGCCACGGGTCTCGGCCCGGTCGCGGTGGACCATGATCGACAGCGCGTCCACGGGTTCGTCGTTCACCAGCACCTGCATCTTGACCAGATTGTCCTGCCGGTAGCCCGTCAGTTGGTAGTCGAAGGACGCGTACCCCTTGGTCACCGATTTGAGCCGGTCGTAGAAGTCGAACACCACCTCGTTCAGCGGCAGGTCATAGACCACCATCGCGCGCGAGCCGGCGTAGGTCAGATCCTCCTGGATGCCGCGGCGGTCCTGGCACAGTTTCAGCACATCGCCGAGATAGTCGTCGGGCACAAGGATCGTCGCCTTGATCCGCGGTTCCTCGAGGTGGTCGACATGGGTGAGGTCGGGCATGTCGGCGGGGTTGTGCAGTTCGATCATCGTCCCGTCGCGCATGTGCACGTGGTAGATGACCGAGGGCGCGGTAGTGATGAGATCAATGTTGTATTCGCGTTCGATGCGGTCGCGGATCACCTCGAGGTGCAAGAGCCCGAGGAAGCCGCAGCGGAAGCCAAAGCCGAGCGCGGCGGAGGTTTCCATCTCGAAGCTGAAGGAGGCGTCGTTGAGCGCCAGTTTGTCGATGGCGTCGCGCAGGTCTTCGAACTGGGCGCTGTCGACGGGGAAGAGGCCGCAGAACACCACGGGTTGCGCGGGCTTGAAGCCCGGGAGCGGCTCGACGTCCTTGCGTTCGTGGGTGATGGTGTCGCCCACGCGGGTGTCGCGCACCTGTTTGATGGAGGCGGTCAGGAAGCCGATCTCGCCGGGGCCGAGGCTGTCGACCATCTCCATCTGCGGGCGGAAGACGCCGACGCGGTCCACATGGTGGACGGTGTTGTTGGACAG
>JBCBCR010000150.1:0-8187 GCA_038530495.1 Pseudomonadota bacterium
AACCAGAACGGCCGCGATATGCTCGAACGCCTCGGCGTGACGCCCGAGGACGCCACCGTCGAGGTGTCCGAGGAGGTTCTGCAAGGCTACGTCGGCACCTACCGCCTCGCGCCGGGCTTCGACCTCGCCGTGACGCGCGAGGGCACGCAGCTCTTCGGCTTTGCCCTCAATCTCGGCCAGTGGTTTTTCGAATTCGAGGTATTGCGTCACGTCTGTTCGGTTCCCGACCCGTTTTGCGCTGTATGCAGAGATGCGCGACGATTTGCAATCTTGTGCAGCACGCCCGGAATTGTTGCAGTGCCTCACGGTAAGGTGTCGAAAATGCCATGCTTATGTGGCTTGCGCTTTGCTGGAATTTCAGTATACCGCGGTATACAAAGATTGAAGGCCCGCTGAATCGGACCTCCTTTCGCTCTTCGTCAAACGCCTAGCCCGCGGAGTCAGCCATGAGCCTTTACACCGACTACCTCGCCGAGATCGAGACACGCAAAGCCGAAGGGCTGAGCCCGAAACCCATCGACGATGGCCCGCTGACGCGTGAGATCATCGACCAGATCAAAGACGCGGATCACGAACATCGCGCGGATTCGCTGCATTATTTCATCTACAATACGCTGCCCGGCACCACCGCGGCGGCGGGTGAAAAGGCGGCGTTCCTGAAAGAGATCGTTCTGGGCGAGGCCGTGTTGGACGAGATCAGTGTTGAATTTGCGTTCGAGCTTTTGTCGCACATGAAAGGCGGGCCGTCGGTGGCGGTGCTGCTGGATCTGGCGCTGGGCGATGACGCGGACATCGCGGCGCAGGCGGCGGAGGTGCTGAAGACGCAGGTGTTCCTTTATGAGGCGGACACCGACCGGCTGGAAGCGGCGCACAAGGCGGGCAACGACATCGCGACCGACATCCTGACCAGCTATGCCAAGGCGGAGTTTTTCACCACGCTGCCCGAGGTCGACGAAGAGATCGAAGTGGTCACGTTTATCGCGGCCGAAGGCGATATCTCGACCGACCTTCTGTCGCCCGGCAACCAGGCCCACAGCCGCGCCGACCGAGAACTGCACGGCAAGTGCATGATCGACGAGGCAGCGCAGAAGCACATCGAAGAATTGAAGCTGCAGCACCCCGGCAAGCGGGTCATGCTGATCGCGGAAAAGGGCACAATGGGCGTCGGGTCGTCGCGGATGTCCGGCGTGAACAACGTGGCGCTGTGGACCGGCCAGCAGGCCAGCCCCTATGTCCCGTTCGTCAACATCGCACCTGTCGTGGCGGGGACCAACGGCATTTCGCCGATCTTTCTGACCACGGTCGGGGTGACCGGCGGCATCGGTGTCGATCTCAAGAACTGGGTCAAGAAGATGGGCGAGGACGGCAAGCCGATCCTCAACAATGACGGCAACCCGATCCTTGAACAGAAATACTCGGTCGAGACCGGGACGGTGCTGAAAATCAACACCAAGACAAAGAAGCTCTACAGCGAAGACGGTGACGAGTTGGTGGACATGTCTGCGTCGTTTACGCCGCAAAAACTGGAGTTCATGAAGGCGGGCGGGTCCTATGCCATCGTCTTTGGCAAGAAGCTGCAAACCACCGCGGCGGAGATTTTGGGCGTGGAGCCGACCCCGGTCTTTGCCCCGTCCAAGGAAATCAGCCACGAGGGCCAGGGCCTGACGGCGGTTGAAAAGATCTTTAACGCCAATTCCGTGGGTGCGACGCCGGGCAAGGTGCTGCACGCCGGGTCCGACGTGCGGGTCAAGGTCAACATCGTGGGCAGCCAGGACACCACCGGCCCGATGACCGCGCAAGAGTTGGAGGCGATGGCCGCCACCGTGCTGTCGCCGGTGGTTGACGGCGCGTACCAGTCGGGCTGTCACACCGCGTCGGTCTGGGATCTCAAGGCGCAGGCCAACACGCCCAAGCTGATGGCGTTCATGAACAAGTTCGGTCTGGTCACCGGGCGCGATCCCAAGGGTGTCTACCACTCGATGACGGACGTGATCCACAAGGTGCTGAACGACATCACGGTCGATGACTGGTCGATCATCATCGGCGGCGACAGCCACACGCGGATGTCCAAGGGCGTCGCCTTTGGCGCGGATTCGGGCACGGTGGCGCTGGCGCTGGCGACCGGTGAGGCGTCGATGCCAATCCCGGAATCGGTCAAGGTGACCTTCAAGGGCGAGATGGCTGATCACATGGATTTCCGCGACGTGGTGCATGCCACGCAGGCGCAGATGCTGGCGCAACATGGAGACAACGTCTTCCAGGGCCGGATCATCGAGGTGCACATTGGAACGCTGCTGGCCGATCAGGCGTTCACCTTCACCGACTGGACAGCCGAAATGAAGGCCAAGGCGTCGATCTGTATTTCGACCGACGAGACGCTGATCAAATCGCTGGAACTGGCCAAGCACCGCATCCAGATCATGATCGACAAAGGCATGGAGCATGAGAACGGCATGCTGCAAAAGCTGATCGACATTGCCGAGCGGCGGATTGCCGAGATCACGTCGGGCGAGAAGCCCGCGCTGAAGCCCGATGCAAATGCCAACTATGCCGCCGAAGTGGTGGTGGACCTGTCGGCCATCGACGAGCCGATGATCGCAGACCCGGATGTGCATAACGCCGACGTGTCCAAGCGGTACACGCACGACACCATCCGCCCGATTTCCTACTACCGGGCAGAGAAAAAGGTCGATCTCGGCTTTGTCGGGTCGTGCATGGTGCACAAGGGCGACATCAAGATCGTGGCGCAGATGCTGCGTAACCTCGAAGAAGCCTATGGCGAGGTGGCGTTTAAGGCGCCGCTGGTCGTGGCCGCCCCCACCTACAACATCATCGATGAGTTGAAGGAAGAGGGCGACTGGGAGGTCCTGCAAAAGTATTCGGGGTTCGAGTTCGACGACAGCGCGCCGAAGCAGACAGCCCGGACCGAATACGAGAATATTCTGTATCTTGAACGGCCTGGTTGTAACCTGTGCATGGGCAACCAGGAAAAAGCGGCCAAAGGCGATACGGTTCTCGCGACCTCGACCCGCCTGTTCCAGGGCCGCGTCGTGGGCGACAGTGAGACCAAGAAAGGCGAGAGCCTGCTGGGGTCGACGCCTGTTGTGGTGCTGTCCGCGATCCTTGGTCGGACGCCGACGCTGGACGAATACAAGGTTGCGGTCGAGGGCATCGACCTGACCAAGTTTGCCCCGCCGATGCAAAGCCCGCTGGGCGCGCGGTCGCTGCATTTCTGATCTTTTGCGCTGCGGCGCAGGTGGCAGGCCCCGGAGCGATCCGGGGCCTGTTTTCGTTTGGCGGGCCTGTGGATGTGTGTAAGGATAAGTTGACACACCTGGGCGGAGCCAAGCCATGACCATCCTGCTTGCCGGGGCCACGGGCACCATCGGGCGCGCCACACTGCACGCGTTGCGGACGGACGGGCACCGGGTGCTGTGCCCGGTGCGTGATGGGCGTGCGGTGCCGGGGGGCGAGGCTGTCGTTTGCGACTTGATGCAGCCGGGCAGTCTGATCGCGGCGCTGGGTGGGGCGCGTGTGGAGGCTGTGATCTCGTGCATGTCGACCCGCACTGGCGCGCCTGCGGACGCGCGGGCGGTCGAGGTGGAGGCGCACGAGGCGTTGCTAGCCGAAGGGGCGGAGGCAGGCGCCACGCGTTTTGTTCAACTGTCGGCCATTTGTGTACAAAAACCGCGATTGGCCTTTCAGCATGCCAAGCTGGAATTCGAGGCGCGGTTGCGCGCCTCGGGCCTCGACTGGACGATCATCCGGCCCACGGCCTATTTCAAATCACTGTCCGGGCAGGTGGCGCGGGTGCAGGCAGGCAAGCCTTTCCTGGTGTTTGGCGACGGGCGGCTCACGGCTTGCAAGCCGATCAGCGACCGCGATCTGGCGCGATACATCGTGGATGTTCTTGGGGATACCAGCATGCAGGGCCGGGTGCTGCCCATCGGTGGGCCGGGACCCGCGATCACGCCGATCGATCAGGCAGAACATCTGTTTGAGTTGATGGGTCAGGCGCCCAATGTGCGGCATGTGCCGGTGACACTGATGCGCGGGATTGCCGGGACGCTTGGTGCGCTAAGCCCGCTGGGCGCGGGTTTGCGCGACAAGGCCGAGTTTGCGCGCACCGGGCTGTACTATGCGACCGAGTCGATGCTCGTGTGGGATGGGCAGTGCTATGACGCCGACGCCACACCCGAGACCGGTAGCGATACGCTGTGGGATCATTACGCGGCGCTGCTGGAGGGGTCCGCGCAGGCGGATCTTGGCGCACACGCGGTTTTTTGACTGCGGGCCTGTGTGCGGCGGGATAGGGTGCCGCCATGATGCGACTGATCCTGTTGTCCCTGATGGTTTGGTTGGCGGCCTGCAGTGCCGAGGCGCCGGAGCCTGTGCCGCCCGCGGTGCCGCTCTATCCCAACGAAACGCCCGAACTGCGTGGCCTGATCGAGGCGGCTGCGGCGGAAAACGATGTGCCAGTTGCGCTGGTGCAGAGGGTGGTGATCCGCGAAAGCACGCACCGGCCGGGCGCGCGCAACGGGCCCTATTGGGGGTTGATGCAGATCTTGCCCGCGACGGCGCGGTCCATGGGTTTTCGCGGGCAGCCTGCCGATCTGCTGTATGCCGAGACGAACCTGAGATACGCGGTGCGCTATTTGCGCGGGGCGTGGCTGGTGTCGGGTGGGGACATGGACGCCGCGGTCATGTGGTATGCGCGCGGGTATTATTACGAAGCCAAGCGCCAGGGCCTGATCGAAGAGACCGGCGTGGACGGGCGCAAGGTTTGGCCGGATTGACGACGTGCGGACGCTGTTTGGCTGCGCCAAATGCGCCCCGCCCGCCGTCCCGTCTCAGCCCGAGATCATCTCGTATTGCTTCACGATCACTTCGGCCTGTTTGATCGACGCGATGTCGACGAGGCGGCCTTTGTAGACCGTGGCGCCTTCGCCATTGGCCTTGGCCTGTTCCATGGCGGCGAGGATTTCGCGCGCTTCAGTTACGGCCGCCTCGGACGGGGTAAAGACCTCGTTGGCGAGAGCCACCTGTTTGGGGTGGATCGCCCATTTGCCGACCATGCCCAGCGTGGCCGAGCGCAGCGCCTGGGCGCGGAAGCCGTCATCATCAGAAAAATCACCGAACGGACCGTCGACCGGCAACACACCGTGGGTGCGGCAGGCGGCGACAATCGCCGCTTGGGCCCAGTGCCACGGGTCGGACCAATGTTTCTGGCCGTCGCGGATCATGTAGTAGTTTTCCTGTGTGCCGCCGATGCCGGTGGTGGCCATGCCCATGGAGGCCGCGAAGTCGGCGGCGCCGAGGCTCATTGCTTCGAGCCGGGGGGAGGCGGCGGCAATCTCCTCGACATGGGCGATGCCTGCCGCAGATTCGATGATGACCTCGAACGCAAGGCGCTTGCTGCGGCCCTTGGCAGCTTCGATTGCGGTGACGAGGGCGTCGACGGCATAGAGATCACCGGCGCATCCGACCTTGGGGATCATGATCTGGTCCAGCCGGTCGGGTGCGCGTTCCAGCAGGTCAACCACGTCGCGGTACCAATAAGGCGTGTCGAGCCCGTTGATGCGCACGCTGAGCGTTTTGCTGCCCCAATCGATGTCGCCGATGGCTTGGATGACGTTTTCGCGGGCGCTGTCCTTGTCGCTGGGGGCCACGCTGTCTTCGAGGTCGATGTTGATCACGTCCGCCGCAGAGGTGGCCATTTTTTCGAAAATGGCGGGGCGCGAGCCAGGGCCGAAGAGCTGGCAGCGGTTGGGGCGGGCAGGGGGCGTGGGTTGCAGACGGAAGGACATGGGCGGGCCTTTGGGTAATTTTATTGCCGTGATTTCGATCTCGGTGGTATGAAATTGCGCCGGGCAGCGCAATGGCGATTATGCAAGCGCAGCAAAAATGCTGCGGCGCTGCATAATGCGTGGGAAAAAATTTCATACTTGCCAAAATTCATCGAAGATTATTGCGCAATTGACTGTTCACGCGCGGAAATAACAGCCATCTTGCACTGAAATTGTCCCACTCTGCCCGAAGCGACATCTGGAGGGCCCGCGATGATTCAGACACCGTATCTTTTGTTTCTTGGCGATGCGCCCGATGCGCTTGCGGCCAAGGTGGCGCAGGGCATCACCGATTGGCGGCCCGAGAACGCGGTGGGACAGTTTCGGTTGCCCGGATGCGGTGCGGATATGGGGCTGACCGACATGACCTTGCAGCAGGGGTTGGACGCGGGGGCCAAGACGCTGGTCATTGGTGTCGCCAACCGCGGGGGCATGATCTCGGACGCGTGGAAAGCGGTTTTGGTCGAAGCGATCGAGATGGGCTATGACCTTGCTGCGGGGCTGCACAACCTGTTGCGCGATGAAAATGAGCTGCAATCGGCGGCCAAGGTCCATGGGCGCACGCTGCATGATGTGCGGGTGCCGACCGTGGCCTATCCCATTGCAAACGGCACCAAACGCAGCGGCAAGCGCGTGCTGGCCATTGGCACTGACTGTTCCTGTGGCAAGATGTACACCGCCATGTCGATGGACGCGGAGATGCGGGCGCGTGGGATGAAATCGGATTTCCGCGCCACTGGGCAGACCGGCATTCTGATCACCGGCAAAGGCGTGCCGCTGGACGCGGTGATCGCCGATTTCATGGCGGGTGCGGTGGAGTTCCTGACACCGGACAATGACGACGATCACTGGGACCACATCGAAGGGCAGGGCAGCCTGTTTCACGTGAGCTATTCCGGGGTGACCATGGCGCTGATCCACGGCGGCCAGCCCGATGCGCTGATCCTGTGCCACGAGCCGACGCGGACGCATATGCGCGGGTTGCCGCACTATGGTTTGCCAACGCTTGAGACCCTGCGCGACACGGCATTGCCGCTGGCGCGCGTAGCGAACCCGGATTGCTTTGTGGCGGGCGTGTCGGTGAACACCAAGGCGCTGGACGAGGACGCGGCGCGCGCGTGCCTGACCGAGATCGAGGACCGGATGGGCTTGCCTGCGACGGATCCGTTCCGGTTTGGCGCCGGGCGGCTGGTGGACGCGCTGCTGGTGTGAGGTGGGGCGCTGGTAGCAAAGCGGCCCTCCGGGGGGAGTTTATTCGGCAAAGTGAAGGTGGATCATGCGCATTGAAGTGAGCCGGGACGTGTTTGCGCTGGCGCGTGTGTTTACTATTGCGCGGGGGTCGCGGACGGCGGCTGAGGTTGTGACCGTTCGGGTGCGCGACGGCGCGCATGAGGGGTGGGGCGAGTGCGTTCCTTATGCCCGGTACGGCGAGACTTTGGACAGTGTGGTGGCGCAGATTGAAGGGTTGCCTGATGCACTGACGCGGGAGGCGTTGCAGGGGCTGTTACCTGCGGGTGCGGCGCGGAACGCGGTGGATTGTGCGCTGTGGGATCTGGAGGCGAAGCAGGCGGGGCAGAGGGCCTGGGACCTGGCCGGGCTCGCTGCGCCGGGGCCGGAGGTGACGGCCTTTACCCTGTCGCTGGAGGCGCCGGAGGCGATGCAGGCGCAGGCGGCGGAACATGCGCATCGGCCACTCTTGAAGACCAAGTTGGGCGGCGGGGCCGAGGATATTGCGCGGATACGGGCGGTGCGGGCCGGAGCACCGGAGGCGCGGATCATCGTGGATGCGAATGAAGGGTGGACGCCGGAGTTGTACCAACAGATGGCGCCTGTTTTGGTCGATCTGGGGGTGGAGATGGTGGAACAGCCGTTGCCCGCCGGAGACGATGACGCGTTGGCCCAGATCGCGCGGGTGCTGCCCGTTTGCGCCGATGAAAGCTGCCATGACCGGGCGTCGCTGCCGGCGCTGCACGGCAAGTATGACATGGTCAACATCAAGCTGGACAAGACCGGCGGTTTGACCGAGGCGCTGGCGCTGCGGGATGCAGCACTGGCGGAAGGATATGCCGTGATGGTCGGCTGCATGGTCGGGTCGTCGCTGGCCATGGCACCGGCCACGCTGGTGGCGCAGGGTGCGGCGGTTGTGGACCTTGACGGACCGCTGCTCTTGGCCGAAGACCGCGATATGCCGTTGGCCTATGACGCCGCTGGCGTGCATCCACCTGACCCCGCCCTTTGGGGCTGATCGAGGAGTTCTGTTCATGACCCGGACCGTTTACGTCAATGGCGCCTATCTGCCCGAGGATGAGGCAAAAGTGTCGGTGTTTGACCGCGGTTTCCT
>JBCBCR010000151.1:0-8187 GCA_038530495.1 Pseudomonadota bacterium
ACGGCCTCACCGACCGGCTGGGCGATCTGTCAGACGCGCGCATCGCGGCCATCGCCGACCTGCTGGAACACTGGCACCTGACGCCGTCAGGCAGCGAAGGCTACCGCACCGCCGAGGTCACCCGCGGCGGCATCGCCACCGACGCGGTCGACGCCCGCACCATGATGTCGAAACACGCCCCCGGCCTCTTCTTCATCGGCGAAGCGCTCGATGTCACAGGCTGGCTCGGCGGCTACAACTTCCAATGGGCATGGTCCTCGGCCATGGCCGCGGCAGACGCCCTGCGGAATTGACGCGCGCCTGCGACTCGGTCCATCAATTTCCAAAACACCGCGGGGACAGCATGAACAAACCGGTGAGAACTGAAACCGGCGACACCAGCCTCTTTGGCCGGCCCCTGTTCGACGGCCCCGCCGCGCGCAAACTGTCACGCGTGGGCGTGGTCGATGTCGGTTCCAACTCGGTCCGGCTGGTGGTCTTTGACGGCGCCGCCCGCTCGCCCGCCTATTTCTACAACGAAAAGATCATGTGTGCGCTGGGTGCTGGCCTGTCCGACACCGGTCACCTCAATCCCGAGGGCCGCACCCGCGCGCTGGGTGCCATGCACCGGTTCAAGCGCCTCGCCGAAGGCATGGGCCTGAACGAGCTGACCGCTGTCGCCACCGCCGCCGTGCGCGACGCCACCGACGGGCCCGATTTCATCGCCGAGGTGTTGCGCGAAACCGGCCAGCACATCCGCACCATCGACGGGCTGGAGGAAGCGCGGCTCTCGGCCCAGGGGGTCCTCCTCGGCTGGCCCGGCTCCTACGGCCTTGTCTGCGACATCGGCGGCGCGTCCATGGAACTGGCCGCGATCTCCGGCGGACAGGTGGGCCCCCGCGTGACCTCCGACCTCGGCCCGCTCAAACTGCAATCGGTCACGGGCGGGCGCAAAGGCCGCCGCCAGCACATCGACGCCACGCTGGCCACGCTCGCCGAAACGCTCGGCCCACAACGCGACCGCCTGTTCCTCGTGGGCGGCTCTTGGCGCGCCATCGCGCGCATCGACATGCACCGCCGCGGCTACCCGCTGCAGGTGCTGCACGAATACCGCCTGACCCCGCGCGACGTGCAAAAGACGGTGAAATACATCCGCACCCACGACGATTACGAGGCGCTGCGCCTGACCTGCGGCCTGTCGGGCGCGCGCATGGCACTGGTCCCGCTGGCGGCCGAGGTGCTGGGCCGCGTGGTCAAGACCTTCCGCCCGCAGGACATCGCGATCTCCAGCTACGGCATCCGCGAGGGCATGCTCTACGAACAGATGCCGCAACAGCTGCGCGACCGCGACCCCCTGATCGAAGCCTGCCGCTTTGCCGAACACAAGGACGCGCGCCTGCCCGGCTTTGGCAAGGTGCTCTACCATTTCATCGAACCGCTGTTCAAATCCGCCCCGCTGGCGCGCAAACGGCTGGTCAAGGCCGCTTGCCTGCTGCACGACGTCAGCTGGCGCGCCCACCCCGACTACCGGGCCGAGGCGTGCTTTGACAACGCCACCCGCGCCAACCTCGGCGGGCTGAAACATTCCGAACGCATCTTTCTGGGCCTCGCCCTGCTGCACCGCTACCGCAACAAGCGCGAAGGCACCCATTTCGAAAACCTCTACGACCTGATCGACGACAAGGCCAAGGCCGAGGCCGAGGTGCTGGGCAAAGCCATGCGCTTTGGCGCGATGCTGTGGATGGAAAAGGACGCCGAACGCGCCGCCCTGCGCTGGTACCCGAAAAAGCGCCTGCTGGAACTGCGCCTCAGCCCCGATGCCGTCCCGCTCTTTGGCGAAGTCGCCGAAGCGCGCTTCAATTCGCTGGCCGCATCCCTGCAGGCCGAGGTGGTGGTCAAAACCCGCCGCGCCTGAGGTCGCACAGGCGCCTCACCAGCGGCAGCATACCCCATCGCGGGGTCTCCCGGCCACCTACCACATCACGTCATTTGGCCCGGGATGCGCTACATATGCGCCGCGCACACACCGTCGCCGCACCACCGCACCCGGTCCCGAACACCCGATACGGGCGGCCATGTCATCCAAAGATCAAAGCGTCGCCGGTTCCCCGCGCAAGCCGCCGAACCCACGCCCAAGCGCCGTGGAACGACAAAAGGCACCACCCCGCCAAATGCGCCATGCCCCGCGAAGCTCAAAGCTCGATCGCCCCACCCGCGTCGGGCGCATCTTCAGGCTCCGCTTCAGGCACCGCCTTGCGCCGAATAATGATATCACCATTGTCGAGGATCTCGGGCGGATGATACGCGCTCCAATCCTCCACCTCTTCCAGCAGGTCGCGCAGCGCGGGTCCCATCTCGGCGGCAAAGCTCTGCAGCGCCGGACCCAGATCCTCGGTCAACTCCTGCAACGCCTCCAGCCCCGGCTCGATCTCCTTTAACAGCCCTTCCATGAGCATCTGCGCGCCCCGCTCCATCAGGCTCAGCCCGCGGTCCTCCTCGGCACTCGCAGGTCCCGCCGCCAACACGGCACAGATGATCAAGAGACGTCTCATGGCATCAAGATGGCCCCTGCCCGCGCAGAAGAAAACCCCACGACAAATCAGACCAAATTAACCCTTTGACGCCGCTCAAAAATCCAGAGGGGCCGTTTTGTACAAAACACCCCCCATTTTCATCAAAACGCCAAAACCACCCCCAAAATCGCCCAAATCACCCCCGCCGTTTTGTACAAAACGCCGTCCATTTTGAACAAAACCCACCGTTCCATCGCCCCCGACTCACCCAAAAAACCCTGGTAAACACGGCGCACGGTCCTTCTTCATTTCGCCAAATAAACCGCCCCCGGAGGGCCGATCTGCCACCCGCGCCGACGCTCAGATCGCCAAATCCACCGTCACCGGAAAATGGTCCGATGCCAGCACCAACGCCTCGCGCAGCCCCGCATCCAGCCAGCATTCCGGGTCATCCAGCGGGTGCCAGATCCGCCAGTGCGGGTCCCTCGCAAACAGGTCGGGCGAGACCATGATATAGTCCAAAAGCGCCTGTAAATAACGCTTTTCCGGCCGGATCCAGAACCGCGCCGTGGTCGGCGCCGCCCCCATCCGCGCCTTCAACGCGCGCGCCGCATGCGGGTCAAACAGCGCCCGCTCCCCAGACCCCAGAATGATCTCCACCGACGACCGACCAAACAGGTGCTCGTATTCATCCAATCCCGGCCCGTCGTTCAAATCCCCCAGCACAATCAACGGGTTACCGGCTTCCAGCACCGCATCCACCCGCGTCCGCAACCAGATCGCCTGCGCCAACTGCTTGCGCCGGTTGGCAATGGAAATGCGCATGACCTCGTCGCGGTTGGTCGCCCCATGCGGGGCCTTGGATTTCAGATGCGCCCCGATCATGCGCATCATAAACCCTTGTTTTGTCTCGATTTCCAGCTCCAGCGGCGGCTTGGAAAACACCACCTCATCCGCCGTCGCATCGATGTCGAGGTCGATTGCAAACCGCCCGTCAAACCGCGGCGCGCCCGCCCCCTCCTGCGGATCATGCCGCGCGCTCAGCACGTCCGGATCATAGAGCAGCGCAATCTCCTGCTGCGTGTCATTGGCAAACCCGATCAACGCCCGCCGTGCCCGGATGCCAGCGGCTTCCGCAAAACTCTCCAGCGCCACCCGCGTCGACCGCGTCGATCCTTCGTCCGGTGCCTCAACCACCAACACGGCATCGGCATCCAACGCATTGAAAACACGCACCAAAGCCGCCGTCTGCTCCGCCGTGCTCACACCATATCGTGACGCCCGTTCGGCGCTGTTGACCAGCCCGCCCGCGTCGTCAAACAGGCTGTTCATCCATTCGATATTGTAGGTCGCCAGCCGCATCAGCGCCCCTGAATCTCGTCCCACGCGCGGTTGATGTCGATCATGCGTTTTTCCGCCATGCACATCGCTTCTTCGGGCACGCCGCGCGCGATCAGCGCGTCGGGATGGTTCTCGCGCACCAGCTTGCGCCACGCCGCCCGGATCTCATCCATCTCCATGTCCGGAGAGACCCCCAGAACGTCATAGGGATCGGGATGTGCATCGGGCACAAAACGCGCCCGCAAAGCCCGGAAGTCCCTGTCAGATATACCAAAAATCCCTGCCACGATCTCAAGGAACTGGTCCTCGCCGGGGTGATATTCCCCGTCCGCCACCGCGATGTGGAACAGCCCCTCCAGCAGGTCGCGCAGGGTGTCCGGCTGGCCGCGAAACATGCCCGCGATGCGCGTGGCATAGTCCTCGAACCCCGCCACGTCCTGCCGCGCGAGGTTGAACACCTTGGCCGCCCCGGCCTCGTCCCTTGGCGCGATGTGAAACACCTGCCGGAACGCCGTTACCTCATCGCGCGTGACCAACCCGTCGGCCTTGGCCATCTTGGCCCCCAGCCCCACCACCGCGATGGTAAATGCAACCGACATCTCAGGCGGCGCACGCAGGCGCTCGAACACCTCCGCCAGCCCCTCGCCCGAGGCCAGCGCCGCCAGCGCATCCATGATCCGAGACCAGATTGACATGGCCGCACCTTAGCCGCCGAGATCGGGATTGTCCTGCGCATTCAACGCTTTTTGCATGAGGATCAGATCAAGCCACCGCCCGGCCTTTTGCCCCACCTCCGGCAGGTGCCCGACCCGGTCAAAACCCTGCCGGTCAAAGAACGCCGCCGCCCGCGGATTGGCCCCGCTGATCGCAGCGACGGCGATATGCTTGCCCGCGTCCGCCGCGTGATCCAGCAAGGATTTCAACAGCTTGGCCGCCTGCCCTGTCCCCTGCGCCGAATCGGCCAGGTAGATCGTGACCTCCACTGTCGCCGCATATCCCGGACCGGATCGGAACGGGCCGTAGCAGGCAAAGCCCGCCGCATCCGGCAGCACCATAACCGTGCCTGTGTCGATCACCGCTTGCACCTCTGCCTGTGATTTCCCGACCGTGGTAAAGGTCGCCAGGCTGTCTGAAATCACCGCATTCCACATCGCCATAATCCACGGCGCGTCCACGGATGTCGCCGCCCGGATCATAGGGTGCGCCGCCCGTGCGGCGTGTCGAACGCGGCGTGCAATCCGACCTCTCCGGGTTCAATCGCAACGCGGTCATCGTCCAGCACCGCGCCAAGCGCGCGCTGCAATTCCATCGCAGAGGGGTGGCGCAGCGTCAGCCGTCTCAGCCGCACACCGGACGGGGCAAGCCGCGTGGCCGGGTGGACCACGTCAGAGGGCCACGCGATCATCGGTGGCCACAGGTTGTCATAAGGCGTTGTGCCATCGCTCGAGACCGCCATCTGCCAGCGCAAGTCCCCGCGCTGCAAATCGACCGGCGCGCCGCAGCCTTCGGGCGCGTGCGCCAGTGCGGCAGGCAGATCCGGCACCGCCACAACCCAATTGGACAGCCGCGCGGGCCCCTTAAACCGGTCAAGGTCAAACCAGCGCGGGCGGTCCGGCACAGGCCGGGATGGATCGGCAGCAATCGCTTCGAGGTAGAGACCGTCCTCCAACCCCAAAAGCACGTTATGGGTGTGAAACACCGCGTGCTGCCCGCCGGCCTGCATCGCCACGCCCAAGGCGTCTTCGACTTGGGCGCGCGCTTCGTCCAGCGTCGCACCCGCCACCACCAGATGATCCAAAATCATAGGCCGCTCCTTGATCGCCCGGCGGGGGTCACCCTGCCTTTTGCAGGATATCCAGAATTTCCTGCGCCGCTGTGGGAATGTTGGTGCCAGGGCCAAAAATGGCCTTAACGCCCGCATCATAAAGGAATTGGTAATCCTGTTGCGGGATAACACCCCCGCAGATCACGATGATGTCCTCTGCCCCCGCTTCCTTCAATGCAGTGACCAATTGCGGCGCCAGCGTCTTGTGCCCCGCGGCCTGGGACGAGATGCCGACCACGTGCACGTCGTTGTCGACGGCGTCCTGCGCGGCCTCGGCGGGCGTCTGGAACAGCGGGCCCACGTCCACGTCAAAACCGATATCGGCGAATGCGGTGGCGATCACCTTGGCGCCGCGGTCATGGCCGTCCTGTCCCATCTTGACCACCAGCATGCGCGGGCGGCGGCCTTCGGCTTCGGCAAAGGCTTCGACCGATTTCTGGATTGCCGCAAAGCCTGCGTCGCCCTCGTAGGCGGCACCGTACACACCGGCGAGGGTTTTGACCTCGGCGCGGTGGCGCCCGAACACTTTTTCCATGGCCATGCTGATCTCTCCCACCGATGCGCGTGCCCGCGCGGCCTCAACCGCTTTTTCCAAAAGATTTCCGTCCCGTGCCGCCGCATCGCTGAGCGCGTCGAGTGCGGCTTGACACGCGGCTTCATCGCGATCCTGGCGGATGCTCTTCAGCCTTGCGATCTGGGCATCGCGCACCGCAGCGTTGTCGATGTCGAGGATGTCGATCTCGTCCTCTTTCTCCAGCCGGTACTTGTTGACGCCCACGATCACCTCGTCGCCGCGGTCAATCATGGCCTGCCGCGTGGCGGCGGCCTCTTCGATGCGCAGCTTGGGCATGCCGGAGGCGACGGCCTTGGTCATGCCGCCCATCTCTTCGACCTCTTCGATCAGCTTCCAGGCCTCAGTCGCCAGATCGTGGGTCAGCTTTTCGACATAGTAGCTGCCTGCCAGCGGGTCGACGACATTGGTGACCCCGGTTTCTTCTTGCAAGATCAACTGGGTATTGCGCGCAATGCGGGCGCTGAAGTCGGTCGGCAGAGCGATCGCCTCGTCCAGCGCGTTGGTGTGCAGCGACTGTGTGCCCCCAAGCGCAGCGGCCATCGCCTCATACGCGGTGCGCACCACGTTGTTGTAGGGGTCCTGCTCCTGCAGGCTCACGCCCGAGGTCTGGCAGTGCGTGCGCAGCATCAGCGACTTGGGATTCTTCGGCTCGAACTCCGACATGATGCGGTGCCACAGCAGGCGCGCGGCGCGCAGCTTCGCCGCCTCCATGAAGAAGTTCATACCGATGGCGAAGAAGAACGACAGACGACCAGCGAACTTGTCCACGTCCATGCCACGCGCGAGTGCCGCACGCACGTATTCGCGCCCATCGGCGAGGGTAAAGGCCAGCTCCTGCACCAGGTTCGCGCCCGCCTCCTGCATGTGGTAACCGGAGATGCTGATCGAGTTGAATTTCGGCATCTCGTTCGAGGTGTATTCGATGATGTCCGCGATGATCCGCATGCTGGGTTCGGGCGGGTAGATGTAGGTGTTGCGGACCATGAACTCCTTGAGGATGTCGTTCTGGATGGTGCCCGCGAGCAGGGATTTGTCCACGCCCTGCTCTTCGCCCGCGACGATGAAATTGGCGAGGATCGGGATCACGGCGCCGTTCATCGTCATGGAGACGGACACCTTGTCGAGCGGGATGCCGTCAAAGAGGATCTTCATGTCCTCGACACTATCGATGGCCACGCCCGCCTTGCCCACGTCGCCGACGACGCGTTCGTGATCGCTGTCATAGCCACGGTGGGTGGCGAGATCGAAGGCCACCGACACGCCTTGCTGACCCGCGGCCAGACCGCGGCGGTAGAACGCGTTGGATTCCTCGGCGGTGGAAAAGCCCGCATATTGCCGGATGGTCCATGGGCGGCCTGCGTACATGGTCGCCTTGACCCCGCGCACAAACGGGCCCTGCCCCGGGATCGTGCCGAGGTGGTCGACCCCCTCGAGGTCGGCTTCGGTGTAGAGCGGCTGCACCTCGATCCCTTCGAGCGTCTTCCACGTCAGGTCATCCAGCGGGCGGCCCCGCAATTCGCCTTCAGCGATGGTGCGCCAGTCGTCTTTCTTCGATGTCACGATCATGTCCTCTTGGTTGTCGGGCCGAGGGCGGGATTTGTCCCGTCTCGCTCGTGCCCATATCCTCTGTCAACGTGGCAAGGCCGTCGGCCCCGGCAATAAGCCAGTGCATGTCGTCGGCCATCTGTTCGCGGAAGTCGGCCTGAACCTCCTGTGAAAACGGGATCCAGCGGGTGTCGATACCGCGGAGATCGGCGGGTGTGCCGCGATCAGCCAGCGTGTGGGCGATGGCGTCGCGGTCGGGGCTGCGGTGCAGCCATTCGGGGCGGATGTCGGCGGGCGCGGTGGTGCCCAGCATCGCGGCCAGCTGCGCCTCGGGTCGGCCCACGAACCGTTCGAACGGCAACACCCGGATGCGCGCACCGGGTGCGGCACAGGCAATGTCGGTGATCACG
>JBCBCR010000152.1:0-8184 GCA_038530495.1 Pseudomonadota bacterium
CCGCGCCATCGCGCGGCGGCGGCCCAAGGTCAAGCCCACGCTCACGCCCGCCCGCTCCAGCGCCGCAGGAACCACGCCAGCACGCCGCCCGTGATCAGCCCCGCGCAGATCATCGCACTGCCCAGCCACGCCAGCAGGATCGTCACCTCCTGCGGTGTCGCGACAAGACCTGCAAAGAACACCGCGCCCGCAATCCCCGTGACCGCCGCCAGCACCTGCCACCGCCGCGCCCAACCCAGCGCGCAGCCCAGCGCCGTTCCCAGCCCCAGCATCAGCGCCACGGCCCAGCTCACAGACCCAGCCTCCGCCGCACCCAGCGGCCCAGATAGATCACCGGCCAGCGCAACAGGCTCATCCCCGCCGCCAGCACCAGCAAGCCGATCCACGGCCCGTGCTGGTACGTCACATAGCCCAACAACGGGATGCCCACCGCGATCAGCCCGTAGGCAAAGCGCCAATGATAATCCCGGCTCGGCACCATGGCCCCCAGATTGGCCGCAATGGCCCACAGGCACGCCAGCGTCAGCGAAAGCGTCATCTCACCCTCATCCTTCTCTCCTCTGCGCCCCCCGCCAGGTCCGCCACCCGGCGCGCACCCCGGCCCCCACAGCCGCAGCGCCCGCGCCCCAAAGCAAGACCCAAGCGGCAATCGGCAAAAACACCGCCCGCACGTCCACCAAAGACGCTAACACACGCACCACCTCCTGCCCCACGATCAGCGCCCAGAGGCCGAAATACCCATACGGTGCAACGAAGACGGAGGCAGCGCAAAGCACCGCGACGATCAGCGCAGCCCGCAGGCCCCAGATCAGCGCGACAGGGAGCGGGAGGAGGGGGAGGAGCGCGATGAGGAGGGTCATGGATGCGCTCCATGTCCAATAGCGAAGCCGTAGCCATGATGTCCAAGGGCAGCGACCGGCCGCGGGCGTCGCGCGTAGCGCCCGCCCGGGGGGGCGGTCGGGCGCTGCCCGGCGGTGCCGCCGGGCGCAGCTTCAAACTGAATTCCGTTACCCATACCCGACAAAAATCCGAACGATCACCGCAATCGCGTCCTGCACCTGCGGATTGCTTGTGAACCAGCGCAATTCATCCATGATCTCCTGCGCTGTCTTGCCCTTGACCGGAACCGGGCTTTCACCGCTTTCAGCAACGGAATACATGCGCGACAACCGGCTTGCCGCAGCATAAAACGCCGCCCTTCGCTCTTCATCGCTGATATCCGGCTCTCGCAGAATTTCCGCCGTTTCACGCAGTATTTCGGCCAACTCCGCGTCACCCGCATCCCGCGCGATATCCGCAGCATCGGCGATCAACGCCAGATCGTCAGGCCCCGCAAGTGGCTTTGTCGCCTCATGATACCGTTTCACTTCCGGGCTCAGCGCGATCAGGTCCAACTGCGTCCTGTTGAGAATACCGCGAAAGTCAAAGATGTCCGGGTCCTCCTCCGCGCTTGGAACCACGTCGTTGCGCTCTTTGTGATCAAGGCGGTCCAGAACCCGGCGGCAATCCTGCAACAGCAAAACGGGTCTTTTGGCATGTTCATCAATCGCGCGCTCAAGAATCCCGATCTCCCTTTGCAAGAGCCCCGCAAAATTATGCGCTGCACCGTCTTGGAACAGAGCGATGGCGCTTTGAATATGCGCCCGAATGTCATCCAGATACGTCGACGAAACTCTATCTCGGGGCAGCAACACCAACACAGCAGTGGTGTCCGCCACAGCGATGTCCTCACCCATGGGTGTCGCGGCGATTGCCCGCTGGCGATCCTCGCGTAGATAAATCTCCAACAACGGATCAAACCGCGGCAGCACCAAGGCCGGAACGCGTTCGATTTCTTCTTGCGTCAACCCTTCCAAACAGTCCGCCAGCACCTGCGCATGAATATCCCGTCCGGCCCGGATGCGGTCGATCATCAGGACAAACACACGCCAGCTTAGATTGCCATCACCTTGCATCTGGTCGGCAAGCAACGCCGCGCGCGCCTCAACCCAGGCGGTCTTGAACGCTGCAGGTTCTTCCAGACCGTCCCAAAGCGCAGGCAAATCACCCCCCGGCGATGCCGCGCAAAACGCCAGATCCCGTCGGACCCATCCCCAACCACCGGTGGGGTCGGAGGCGGCGTACGCGGCGCCCTCGGCGGCGGCAGTGGCGGCGTCGACGGCGTAGGCTGCAGTTTCGGCGGCGTTGGCCGCGGAGCGTGTGGCATTGCCAACGCTGTAGGCGGCGTAGCCGGCGTGAGGGTAGGCACCAGCGGCTTTGGCGGCGCGGTAGGAGGCGGCGTAGGCGTGGGCGGCGGCGGCGCGATCGTATTCAGGAGTTTGATACACCGCTCCGGCACCCGAGTACGACAATCCGACCAACAATGGCAGCGCTGTCAGTTGATGTCTTCCTAGCTTGGGCAGTTGCGCGAAATGTTGCAATCCAAGCGGCGCAATCCGCATCGCCGCCCGATGCGCCACCCGTCGTGCGGTCAGAAGCCCTTCCTCTTTCGGAACCCCGGTTAGATAGGCCTTTAGACTCTCCGCATCAACAACCTCCTCAATCTCCACCCTACGCCGCCCCTTTCCGCAGGCGCTCCGGCAACCCGTTGGCCCAGGTCGAGATCGTCCCTGCCCCCAGACACACCACCATGTCACCGGGCCGGGCCTGTTCGCGGACCAAGCGCTCCAGATCACCTTCGTCCACCACCGCCCGCGCGTGGCGGTGGCCGTGGCGGATCAGGCCGGCGACGAGGTCGTCGCGGGAGGCCCCTTCGATCGGCTCTTCGCCGGCGGCGAACACTTCCGAGATGCCCACCACGTCCGCGTCGTTGAAACAAGAACAGAAATCCTCGAAGTGATGGCTCAGCCGCGAATAGCGGTGCGGCTGGTGCACGGCGATTACGCGGCCTTCGGTGGCCTGCCGCGCGGCCTTGAGCACAGCGGCGATCTCGGTCGGGTGGTGGCCGTAATCGTCGATGATCGTCACGCCATCCACCTCGCCCACACGGGTAAAGCGGCGGTTCACGCCGCCAAAGCCCGCAAGCGCACTGCGGATCTCGTCCGCCTTCATGCCCAGATGCCGCGCCACGGCCACCGCACTCAGCGCATTCGACACGTTGTGATCGCCCGGCATCGGCAAGCTACAGCCCTCGATCACCGTCTCTTCGGCCAAGAGCGCCACGTCAAAATGCGCCACCCCCGCCTCGTACCGCAGGTTCACTGCCCGCACATCCGCCTGCGGGTTAAAGCCATAGGTCACCACCCGCCGGTCCGTGATCTTGCCCACCAGCGCCTGCACGTCCGGATCATCGGTGCAGCACACCGCCAGCCCGTAGAACGGGATGTTCGACACAAAGTCGTAAAACCCCTGATGCAGCGCCTCGACCGTGCCCCAATGCTCCATGTGCTCGGGGTCGATGTTGGTGACGATGGCAATGGTCGCAGGCAGCCGGTTGAATGTGCCGTCGCTCTCATCGGCCTCCACCACCATCCACTCGCCATCGCCCTTGCGCGCGTTTGATCCGTAGGCGTGGATGATCCCGCCATTCACCACCGTCGGGTCAAAGCCGCCCTCGTCCAGCAGCGCCGCCACCATCGTGGTGGTCGTCGTCTTGCCGTGTGTGCCCGCCACCGCGATGTTCGACCGCAACCGCATCAGCTCCGCCAGCATCTCGGCCCGCCGCACGATGGGCAAACCGCGCGCCCGCGCCGCGTCCAGCTCTGGGTTGCCCGGCTTGATCGCGGACGAGATCACGACAACCTCCGCCTCATCGATATTCCCGGCCTTCTGACCCACGAAAATATGCGCGCCCAACTGCGCCAACCGGTCGGTGATCTTGCTCGCCTTCAGGTCCGAGCCTTGCACCACATAGCCGTGGTTCAAGAGCACCTCGGCAATCCCCGACATCCCGATGCCGCCAATGCCGACAAAGTGGATCGGACCGACATCGCCGGGCAGTTTGGTCACGGGGGTCATGGGCGCTCTCCTGCGGCGAGGGTTTCAACAAGGGTGACAAGGGCATCGGTCGCATCCGGGCGCGACACCGACACCGCCGCCAGGGCCATCTGCAAGGCCCCGTCGGGATTTTCCAGCACGGTCTGCACCTGGGTGGCCAGCGTGTCGGGGGTGAACTGGCTCTCGGGCATCAGGATCGCGGCCCCGGCGTCAACCAGACCGCGGGCATTGGCGCTTTGGTGATCGCCTGCCGCCGCGGCATAGGGGATCAGGATCGACGGCCGCCCGATCACCGAAATATCCGCCACCGACGACGCGCCCGAACGCGAGATCACCAGCTGCGCCTCGGCAAACTGTTTCGGCACGTCATGGATGAACGGCGCCACCTCGGCCCGCACCCCGATCCCGTCATAGGCGGCCTGCACTGCCGCCACGTCCTCTTCGCGCGCCTGCTGCACGACGCTCAGCTGCGCCAGCACCGCGTCGGGCAGCTGTGCAATGCCCTTCGGCACGACCTCGGACAGAATGCGCGCACCCTGACTGCCGCCGATCACGACGATCTTCATCGGGTAGTCGCCGGGCGGAATATACGCCGCCCCGGCGCGTTCGTGCACCGCGCGGCGCACCGGGTTGCCCACATGTACCCCCTCGACCCCATCCGGCAGCGTCGTGGGCCACGTCCCGCAGGCCACCGCATCAACACGCTTGGCAAAGATCTGGTTCACCCGCCCCAACACGCCGTTCTGTTCGTGGATCATCCGGGGCCGCCGCAACAGCGTGGCCGCCGCCATGGCCGGTATGGTCGGATAGCCGCCAAAGCCCACGACCACGTCCGGCTTCTCGCGCATCATGCGCAGGCTGGCCGACAGCACGCCACCGGCAATACGCACCGGCACCGCGGCCTTGGCCAGCAGCCCGCCGCGGGCAAAAGTGGCCGATGAAATCTCTTCAATCTCGACAGTGTGGGGAAACCCGCCCGTATACCGCGCCCCGCGCGCATCGGTGCTCAGCTTTACCCGCCAGCCCTTTTGCAGCATCGCCTCGGCCAGCGCCTGCGCGGGAAACATGTGCCCGCCCGTCCCACCTGCTGCCATCAGCAAAAGAGGTTCCGCCATGCGCTGTCTCCCACCGGGGGTCCCGCGCCCCCAAAACTGCTACCGCCCGCGCAACAGGTCCGAAATCTCACCCTGCGCGCGGCTGCGGGTAAAGGCCAAAAGCATGCCAACCGCAATCCCTGACGCGATGACACTCGACCCGCCATAGCTGACAAAGGGCAGGGTCATCCCCTTGGCAGGCAACAGCCGCACCGCCACACCCATGTTGATCATCGCCTGCACCCCGAACATGCACGCGAGTCCCGTGCCCGCCAGCCGGATGAACGGATCACGCTCGCGCATCAGGCGCATCAGCGACCGCACCACGATCAGACAATAAAGAGCGATGATAAAGAGGACGAGGACAAGGCCGTACTCCTCCGCCGCCACCGCGATGATGAAATCGGTATGCGCGTCCGGCAGGCTCCACTTCACCTGCCCCTCACCGACGCCCACACCAAACAGCCCACCCTCCTGGATCGCGTTGGTGGCATAACCGAGCTGCGTGCGTGGGTCGATCTCGGGCGACAGGAACCCGTCAATGCGGCGCGCAAAATGCTCGGAACTGGAATAGGCAAAGCTGCCCGCCAGCACCACGAGCCCCGCAATCCCCACAAGCAGGATCATGGGCGCGCCCGCCACGAAATACATCACGCCCCAGCCAAACAGCACCAGGCACGCCTGCCCGAAATCCGGCTGCAGGGCGAGCATCAGCACGATCGAGATACACAGAACAAAGGACCACAGCCGCCCCGGCGGGCCGTTGATCTCGTGACTGGCGGCCAACATCCACGCAGCGACAACCACAAAACCGGGTTTCAAAAACTCAGACGGCTGGATCGACGCAAAACCCAAGGAGTACCAACGCACCGCCCCCTTGCCGAAATCCGTGCCAAAGAAAGGGAGCAGCGCAATCGCCACAAAGGCCGCCAGAAACCCAAGCGTCGCCAACCGCCGCACCAGCGTCGGCGACATCATCGACGTCAGGATCATCGCCACCAGCGCCAGCCCCCCGAAAAACGCCTGCCGCGCCACGTAATGGAACGGGCCAAACCCGTTTTTCTCGGCCAGCGGCACTGACGCGGCCAAGCCCAGAAGCAGGCCCACCGCAAACAGCATCAGCACGCAGGACAAGGTCCACTTGTCCACCGTCCGCCACCATTTGGGAAGAATAGGTTCACCATCCCGCACCGGGACCGCGCCATAGACCATCTCTGTCATGATCTGCCGCCTTCACGCCTGTTTTGCCTCGACCCCCCGGTTGCTCCAGGGTGGTTGCAGCGCAGCATAGCGGCAATTGCGCCTTCGGGCCAGACTTAGTTGCCCGCGCGTCCCCGCCCGGCAAGATATGGCGCGGGGCTGGTTAAACTGGCGTCCAAATATACCTGCCGGAGGCTCTCGGTGGAGAGTACGGGAGCCTCCGGCGGGAGTTTTTCTGGCAAGATGAAGCAGGGGACCCGCCTGGACTAGGCCGCCTTGTGCATGCCCCGGATCGGATAGTCATTGGCACGAATGAACGTGATCCCGCTCAACACCTTTTCGAGGTCGGGCCGCAAAAACGGCGCGTTCGAGATGTCGAGCATCTGGATGTCCCCGGCCCCGTTCACGACAAACAGCCCCGGCTCAGCAAAGGGCCGATCGGTTTCCTGCGGGCTGCGCGGGTCCGAGATGTAGAGGCCCAGCGCTTGCATCTGCGCAATGCTCAGACCAAACCCCATCGGCAGGTCCGGCGCAAATTCATCCGCCATGGCGCGCGCCTTTTCCTCCGGATCGCCCGAGGCCACGACAACATCGACCCCCTGCTCATGAAACTGCCCCCGCATCTCATTGAGCTGCGCGAGGTACTTCTTGCACAGCGGACAGTGCAGCCCGCGGTAGATCACCACCATCTGCCAGTCCCGCCCGCCCTGCGGCACGCCAAGCGTCAGCGTCCCACCGCCCAAGGCGTCGATCTCGATCCGGGGAAAAGCGGATCCTGCCGCCAATGCCGTCATGTCATGCTCCTTTGCTCTCTGCAGTTCCCCCTCATCTAACCGCGCAAACCTCCGATACAACCACGCGCCCCCGTGCACACACGCACACCGCCCCCGTCCAGTTTCAACACGAGGAACCCCCCCTTCATCTTGCCAAACAAACTCTCCCCGAAGGGCCGATCTGCCACACATCCCCCCGCTTGACCCGACACGCACCGTCCGCCAAACGCCGCCCATGCACTACGACACCCTGATCATCGGCGCGGGCGCCGCCGGCATGATGTGCGCGGCCCACATCAGCGGCCGCACGCTGATCGTCGACCACGCCAAGGCGCCGGGCGAGAAAATCCGCATCTCCGGCGGCGGGCGCTGCAATTTCACCAACATGCACTGCGACGCCCACGCGTTCCTCGGCGAAAACCCGCATTTCGCCAAATCCGCCCTCGCCCGCTACACCCAGTGGGATTTCGTCGCCCTCGTCGATGCACACAGCATCCCGTGGCACGAAAAGACGCTGGGCCAGCTCTTTTGCGACACCTCGGCCAAGGACATCATTGCCATGCTGCGCAGCATGATGGGGGCCGCCGGGGCCGAGCTGCGCCTGCAAACCGGGGTGACCACCCTCACCCGCGACGCTGACATGTTCCACGCGACCCTCAGCACCGGACAGGCGATCACCGCCGCCCGTGTGGTGCTGGCCACGGGCGGCAAATCGATCCCGAAAATGGGCGCCACCGGCTTTGCCTACGACATCGCGCGCCAGTTCGGCCACCGCGTCACCAACACCGCCCCGGCCCTCGTCCCGCTGACCTTCACCGACAAGCGCTTTGCGCCCATCTCCGGCGTCGCCGCCCCCGCCCGCGTGCACGCCGATGGCCCCAGTTTTGACGAAGCGATCCTCTTCACCCACCGCGGCCTCTCGGGCCCCGCCATCCTGCAAGCCTCCAGCTACTGGACAGAAGGCTGCGACATCGCGATCCACCTCGCCCCCGACACCGACATCACCGCATTCCTCAAGGACCAGCGCCGCACCAACGGCAAAAAGGCCCTGACCACGGCGCTCGCCACCATCCTGCCCGCCCGCCTCGTCGACCACCTTGGCGATGCCCACGGCCTCACCCACAAACACCGCTAGCAGGATCTGATGCGCAAAGTCGATCAGGAAGTGGTCGAAGACCACC
>JBCBCR010000153.1:0-8038 GCA_038530495.1 Pseudomonadota bacterium
CACGGCCAACAATACCACGCAGACGGTGAACAGTTCGACCCTGGTCACGGACATCGCAATATCGGCTGCTGGCGCCAGCGCGGTGCTGACGGTCAATGCGGCGACGGCGCCGGTGTTTGTCAAAAGCTTTTCGCCCAACAGCATTTTGCAGGGCGAGGTGTCGACGCTGACCTTTAGCATGATGAACGGTGCGGCGATCCCGACCGGGACGATCACCATCAGCGAAGCGCTGACCGGCGGCGCGGTGCTGGCCAACCCGATCAACCTTGGTGGGACATGCATCGGTGCAGGGACCACGGCCAGTGCGGGGGATGCCAGTTTCGACATCACCGGCTTTGCACTGTCCTCGGGGGTGAGTTGCGGGGTGACCGTGGATGTCACGTCCGTGACGATCGGGGACACGGATACCGCCGTGACGCCGCTGGCGTCGGACATCGGCGGGGCCACACCGGCGGTCGCGACGCTGACCACCGGTGCAGCTCCTGTGCCCACGGTTGCGGTCGACTTTGACCTCGCATCGGTGGTGCAGGGCGGCACGGCCATCCTGACCATCGATATCACCAACGGTGCGGCCATTTCCGCGACAGGTATCGGCTTTGCCGATGCGCTGCCTGCAGGCATGTTCACCGGGACAACCCCGGCTGTGACCAACGGGTGTGGCGGCGCGCTGAGCACCGACACCGCGTCCGAAGCGCTATCGCTGTCGGGGGTCACCTTGCTGGCGGGGGCGACCTGCCAGATCGCGTTGCCGGTCGTGCCGTCACAGACGGGTACCAACGCCTATACGCTGAACCTGACCTCGGATCTGGGCAATGCGGCCGCTGTGTCCGACAGCATCAACGTGACCGCAGCACCGGTGCCAACGCTGAGCGCGGCCTTTGCGCCCGCCACCGTGGCCGAAGGCGGGCAGAGCACGCTGACCATCACGTTCGACAACAGCACGGCGCTGGTCGATGCGACGGGGATGACGGTGAACCTGTCCCTGCTGCCCGAGCTGGAACTGGCGAGCCCGACGGTTTTCGTGACCGATTGCGCCGGGCTGGCCCCGGTTTCGGGATCGCCGCTGTCGCTGGAAGGTGGCACGATCCCCGCGGCGGGCACCTGTACCGCGTCGCTTGATCTGCGCGCGATTGGCGATGGCAGTCTGGCGCAGCCCACGGGCGACGTGATCACGTCGCTGGGCACCAGCGCGTCGGTGGATGCGGCCCTGACGGTCACGCCAGCGGCGTCGCTCGGGTATACGATTGCGATCAATCCAGGCTCCGTCACCCAGGGCAATGTTGCCACGGTGACCGTGACGCTGGACAACAGCGCCAACCTGATTGCGGCCAACGCTGCAGCGTTCAGCGTGGCGTTGGGCGGCACGATGGAGGTTGCAGCGGCGCCGAACGCGGCGACGACCTGTGCCGCCGGTACGGTCACGGCCACAGCAGGCAGCAGCAGCGCCGATTTGGCTGGTGGCACGATCACCGAAGGGACAAGCTGTACCGTCAGTTTTGACGTGACCAGCCTGGATGTCGGATCGTTTGATGCCACGCTGGGCACACTCACCACGGATGTCGCGGACACTGCGGGCGGTGCGACTGCGACGCTGGCGGTATCCGCCGCACCGGCACCAGAATTCACGCAAACCTATGCGCCCAGCACGATCGGGCAGGGCGAAACCTCGCGCCTGTCGTTGCAGATCGATAATTCGACCTCGGGCCTTGTGGCGAACCGGGCCAGCATTGCGCCGCAGGGGCCGGGCATGGCCGGATCGCTGGGCTTCAGCGTCACGTTGCCCACCGGCATGACGATCGAGCCGAACCCCAACACCAGCAACACGTGCGGCGGCATGGTCACGGCAACGGGCAATGGCACAACCGTTGTCCTGAGCGGTGGCAGCGTTGGCGCGGGGTCCACCTGTATCGTGGGTGTGGACGTGACCTCCACCACCGAGGGCACGTTGGGCCCGGTCACGGGGTCCCTGTCTTCGAGCCTGGGGGGCAGTGCCCTGTCGGCGCCAACCACGCCGCTGGCGGTGACGGACAACCCGTTCGGGTCGGTCACCTTTGTGCAAAACTCGATCATCGACGGCACGTTCAACTTTGCGTCGTCCGAACCGTCGCTGACATTCGACATCGCGGTGGCGGGTGGATCGGGCAGCTATGGCCCGGTGGCGCTGGATGCGGGCACTTATTCCGTGACGCAGACCCGGCCGGACGGGTTGACCAACGCGACGCTGGTCTGCGGCGATGGCAACACCACGGTCGATGTGGCGGCGGGCAGCGTCAGTCTGGTGATCGACGATGGTGACAATTTCACCTGTACCTGGGGTGCGGCCAATTCGATCGAGGACACGGTCGAGGCGATCAACAGCTTCTTGCAGCGCCGCAACAACCTGATCCTGTCAAACGGTCCGTCCGTGGGCCGGCGCATGGAGCGGCTGAACCAGGGTGTGGGCCGCGCGCGCACGTTGCGGTTCCAGAATGGCGATCTGGCGTCGGCCACGCCGTTCACCTTCGATTTCCTGTCGGTCGGGTCGGGGAACTACAAGTTCTCGACCTCTCTGCAGCAGGTCGAACGGTCGCGTCGCATGTTCATGCTGATGGTGGACGGTGTTGAAAACAACGTCGAGGTCTATACCCCGCCGCGGTGGGACATCTGGTTCGAGGCGACCTTTGCCGAGTTCAACGCGTCGCAATCGGACGGCCATTTTGCCATCGCGCATCTGGGGGCGGATTACCTCGTGAACGAGGACCTTCTGCTGGGCTTTGCGTTGCAATTCGACAGCATGGATCAGGGTGACAATGGTGGGGCCACGGTCGAGGGCAACGGCTGGATGGCCGGACCTTACATGACGGCGCGGCTGGCGGAAAACCTGATCTTTGACGGGCGGATCGCCTATGGCCAGTCCAGCAACACCTACGATCCCAAGACGACCTATGTCGACAAGTTCGACAGCAACCGCTTTTTGATCGAGGCGACGCTGTCGGGCAGCTTTGATTGGGACGATTGGGTGGTGAGCCCGAACTTTTCGCTCGCCTATATCGAGGATACCGCCGAGAGCTATGTGAACGGATTGGGGCAGACCATCCCGGAACAGAAAGTGTCGCTGGGGCAGGTGCGGTTTGGTCCGACCTTCTCGACCACGTTCGAGGGGCGCAACCAGACGATCATTAGCCCGACCTTCAGCGTGAACGCGATCTACAACTTTGCCGAAACCGATGGTGTGACGCTGGTCAATGACACGTCCGAGGAAACCAACGGCGTGCGCGCCCGGATCGAGGCCGGGGTGCGCATTTCGGGCCGCAGTGGCGTTCAGTTCGAAGCCGGGGCGCATTATGACGGGATCGGCCAGTCGGATTACGAATCCTACGGCGCGCGGTTGCGCGTGGTGGTGCCGCTGAACTGACCTTGCACGACGCTCAGTTATGACCTACATCATGGTCATAACTGAGCGGAGCGTCCCATGAAGATCGCCATTGCCGAAGCCAAGGCGCAATTTGCCGACCTGATCCGCCGTGCAGAGGCGGGCGAGGCGATCGAGTTGACCCGCTATGGCCGCTCCGTGGCACAGATCGTGGCGGTGGAGCGTGGGGCTGCGCGTCCGCTCTTGGGCGCCATGGCGGGCCGGTTTGAAGCGCCGGATGTCGATGCAGGCGACGCCGAGGTGCAGGCCCTGTTTGACGCGTCGGCGTGAAATACCTGCTGGACACACACATCCTGTTGTGGGCGCTGGTTGATGACCCGCGGCTGAGCGCCGCGCAGCGCGAGGTGCTGGCCGGGGCAGGCGGCCTTTATGTGTCCGCCGCCACCGTGTGGGAGGTCGGGATCAAGCGAGCGCTTGGCAAGCTGGACGTCCCTGAGGACGTGTTTGACACGGCGGCGGCGGCAGGTTGCAAACCCTTGCCGATCACGTGGTCGCACGCGGACGCCGCTGCCCGATTGCCCGCCCATCACGCCGACCCGTTTGACCGCATGCTGATCGCGCAGGCGCAGGTCGAGGCGATGCAGCTGGTGTCATCCGACACCAAGATGCGCGCCTACGAGGTGGCGGTGGTCTGAGACTGTGGCACCCGAGCCGCGGGCGATTGCAGTATTCGCGCAAAAGTAGAAAAGCGACCTTTATTGCGCCGCCGTTGCGCAAATTCCTTTGAATTCAGGCCCCTTGTGGTAAGATTTTGCAAGGTGAGACCAGTGCGTTTTGTTTGACATCATTTCCGGGCACGGTGGGGACCGCGCCCATCCGGTCAGGGGGTTTGTATGAGACAGCTGATTGCCGCCGCGGTGATTTGCATTGCCAGCCTTTGTGCAGGCGGTGCTATGGCTGCAACCGATACGCCGCAACCGGTGCAACAGCACAATTCCAACGCTCTGTGGTTCGAGAATTTCAGCGGACTGAAACAGGCGTCGCTGGTGGTGAACCACCCGGATGGCACCATCGAGACCGTCGAAGCCGAGCGTGGCACACCCGTGTTCAAGCTGACCGGGCGCGATGTGCGCGACGGGATCTACCGGTACGAATTGCGCGCCGCCACCGAGCAGCGTGAAGACATCAAGAACCAGATCGACAACGGCCGCGGTGACGCGGCACGGACGCAACGCTTTGTTCCGTTTTACCTGAGCGGGCATTTTACCGTTTTCCGCGGGGTCATCATCACCCCCGAAGACATCAAAGAAGAATAAAGGCCAAAAATCCGCGCCAAGCGGAGGTTGAAGACCATTGGAAGGACGGATCATGAGACACCACAAAACAACCTGGCTGGCGCTTGCCACCAGCACGGCGCTGGCCCTGCCTGCGGCTGCGGACCAGCAGATCCTCGACGATCTGATTGTCGGTGGTTCGGCCTGTGTCGGCCTCGACTGCAACAATGGCGAAAGCTTTGGTTTTGACACCATCCGGATGAAGGAAAACAACCTGCGCCTGCATTTCGACGATACGTCGAATTCGGCCAGCTTCCCAAGCAATGACTGGCGTATTGGGGCCAACGACAGCACCAACGGCGGCGCCAACAAGCTGTTTTTCGAAGACAGCACCGCCGGACGTCAGGTCGTGATCATCGAAGCCGGTGCCCCGGCGAACGCGATGGTGCTGGACAACGCGGGCCAGCTGGGCATGGGTACGTCGAACCCAGTGGTGGAGATGCACGTAGTCGATGGCGACAGCCCGACACTGCGGCTTGAACAAGACGGCTCTTCGGGCTTCACGCCGCAAACCTTCGATATCGCCGCCAACGAAGCAAACTTTTTTGTTCGTGACGTGACCAACGGAAGCAAGCTGCCGTTCAAGATCAAGCCAGGGGCGCCGACAGACGCTCTTTTCGTGGCCGCTAACGGAAATATCGGGATGAACACGGACGCACCTTCCGCCCAGATGCATTTGCGCGAGACCGCCGTGGTTGACGCTGTGACCCCTCACGCCTTGGTCCAGAATACGAATTCGACGGTCCAACAACGACACATGCTAAGCCTTGAAAACAACGGCGTTTCGTACATGAGTCTGGTGGACACCTCGGTTGCGGTCGGGGACAACCTGGGCCGTCAGTGGAATATCTTCAACGACGGTGGACTGTTCGAGATCACGTCGGCACCCGGCGGACCGAATGACAACGAATTCTCGCTGGATAACGACGGCAACCTGACCTTGAGCGGGCATCTCATCACCACGGGTGGGGGCGGCGCGTGTACCGCAGCCGATCCTTGCGATGCCGTGTTTGATCCGGATGTCTATACTGTGCCGTCGATCGAAGATCACGCGGCCCTGATGTGGGAGCACAAGCATCTTCCCGCAGTTGGACCGACTGGCCCCGGTATCCCGGTCAACATGACTGAAAAGATGTTGCGCATGCTGAATGAGCTTGAGCACGCGCACATTTATATCGAGCAGCTGCACAAGCGGATTGAACGGCTGGAAGAAGCTGCCGACAGCTCGAAAGGCTAAGTCAGCTTATAATAAGAACGCAACGCGACCGGCTGCTCTTGCGCCGGTCGCTTTTTTATTACGATATGCCCACGGCGGACCACTGCGGCGTTAGACAGACATGCACATCATCGAGCATTCGAACGACCACAAGGAGCGGATTGAAGCCCGCGCCACGGAATTGCAGTCGTTGTTTGACCGCACTTACGCAATTGACACGCCAACCCAAGAGGCAGCGGCGCGCGCACTTGAGGCCCGTATCGGCGTCGTCGATTGGCAGGAAGAGGGCTATGCCAGTCCCGATGGTCAGCGCGATTTGTCGGTCAAATTCCATTGGGGTCATAACCACCGGTTCTCGGATGCGTTTGCGCTGACCGGGCGGATGTCCGATCGGCACATCACCCTGATGGCTGAATTCATCGAAAGCTTTGGCCTGCCACCGGATCATTTCAGCAACAAGGACATCCTGGATGTCGGATGTTGGACTGGTGGCACCAGCCTGTTGCTAAATGCACTGGGGGCAAAGCGGGTGCAGGCGCTTGAAGAGGTAAGAAAATACGCAAACGCGGCCAACAGTTTGTTCAGCGATGTTTACGGGCTGTCAGATGTCAGTTGCGCGAACATATCCTTGTATCAGTTTGAAGCCGGCACCTATGACCACGTCTATTTTCCGGGTGTCGTTTATCATCTGTCCGACCCGGTTTTGGGTTTGCGGCGGTTGTACAATCGATTGCGCGATGGCGGCGATATCCTTGTCGAAAGCCAGGGGATTGTCGGGGATGGCTTGCATTGCCGATTTGACTCCAACCGGGCGTTGTCGGGTGATGTCAAAGACTTGAACCGGGGTGGATGGAACTGGTTCTCGCCCACGGCTGCCTGCCTTGGGGCGTGGATGGAAACCGCCGGGTTCGAAGACGTTCAAGTCTATTATTCCGACGTCGCCAAGAACCGCGTGTTTGGTTATGGCCGCCGCAACGGGTTCCGCGACATCACACGCGCCGGTTTGTCTGTTCGGGACATACCGTAGGACCGTGACGGATATTCTCAGTTGTGAATACAGCCGCTACCCGTTCCCGCTCCAGTCCAGTCCGACAATGAGAGGTCCACCTGCATGGCCTTTAGCAGCGGTTGATCCGCCTGCGCGAACATCGTCAAAAACTGTAGTGCGAAAAGACCAATCAGACGTGCCACACGAACAGAGGTGTTGCGACGGGTAGGGCAGGACGGTTTTGTTGGGTCGCGGCAAGCCGAACAACCAGATCCGCGTTTTCCCCGGGAATTCATCCAACACGCACCAAAGACGCTCGGAATCAGAAGTTTAAGACCACGGTTTTCCCGCAGTAATTGTCGTGCTAGCGTTCAACCGTAGGGTAGTTGGGAAATCTCTTTGAATAATATCTTTAGCCAGAAGGCGCGTCAGGGTCGCTTGTCCACCGTACTGGGCAGCGATGCCATGGTGCTGTTGCGTATGGACGGCTCCGAGGAACTCTCCGGCGACTTTGAATGGCGGGTGGAGGCCTTGTCGGACCAGCCGGGGTTGGACCTGCACGCGATGCTTGGCACGCATGCCACTGTGGAAATTGATCATGCCGATGGCACGCGCCCGTTCGACGGTATCATCTGCGAGGCGCGTTCACTTGGCGCTTTTGAAAACGGGTTTCGCTATGATCTGGTCCTGCGCCCATGGCTGCATACCGCCAGCCTGCGCCGCAATATGCGGATTTTCCATGACAAGACGGTGATCGACATCGTGCAAGAGGTGCTGTCCGATTATGCAGCATTTGGCAGCCCGCATCTCGAACTGCAGATCACAGACACCTACCCAATTCTCGAATACACGGTGCAATATGGTGAAAGCGACGCTGACTTCGTGCGCCGTCAGCTCGAGAGACATGGCATTTCGTGGTCGTGGCAGCACGAAGCCGGGAACCATGCATTGCTTTTGACTGACGCGGCGTTCAGCTTGCCGGAAATCCCCGGCACGTCCCGGCCGTTTTTCGGTGTCGGCGGGTTCCATCAGCATGAAGAAGAGCACTTCAGCTACTGGTCGTCGGCGGAGCGAATTACAACTGGGGCTGTTCGGCTGACCGAATACAACTTCAAGACGCCCATGGCGGCGCAGGAAGTTGACCGTAT
>JBCBCR010000154.1:0-8027 GCA_038530495.1 Pseudomonadota bacterium
CGTGCTGTCCGGCGCGATCGAGGTGTTCGACGAGCGCACCAGCGAGGCATATCTCGACACGCACCTGGGCCCAAAACAGTTCGCCGGCGAAATCGCGTTGCTCACCGGGTCGGCCGCTGCGCTAAGCTTGCGCACGCGAGAGGTTACAAAGGTACTGGTGGCCGATCGAAAAGACCTGCTCAAGCTGATGTCAAAGATCCCCGAAATGAGTGACATCATCATTTCGGTCCTCGCTGCCCGGCGGCGGCGGCAGGTGGAAATGGGCGACGGCAACCTGTGTCTCATCGGGGCCGAGGCGTCGCGCGACGTCCGCCAGATCGAGGCGTTTCTAAGCCGAAACAAGCTCCCCTTTCGGGCATTGACGCTGGATGATCCGGACGCCGCACCACTGTGCGGCGGCACTGCGGCGCCCGGCGTCGTGTTCGGTGGCGAGGGCCTGATGCCCGATCCCTCACCGCGCGCCGTGGCCCGTCGGTTGGGTCTGGATCAAACGGCGCTTGATTGCGCGCAGACTGACGTGCTGATTGTCGGCGGCGGGCCGGGCGGCGTGGCCGCAGCCGTCTATGCCGGCGCTGAAGGGTTAAGCTCGGTTCTGGTCGAAGAACTCGCGGTCGGCGGACAGGCTGGCACCTCGTCGCGGATCGAAAACTACATGGGCTTTCCCACCGGCATATCCGGCGGAGATCTGGTCTGGCGCGGTCAGGTGCAGGCGATGAAGTTCGGCACGCAGTTCGTGCGCCCGCGCCGGATCGACGCGTTGATCGAACAGGACGATGGCCGGATCGAGGCGCATCTGGAGGACGGTCACAAGATCATGGCCCGCGCCGTCGTCATCGCCACCGGCGTGCAATACCGCCGCCTGCCCTGGCGTCGGCTGGAGGATTTCGAAGGTGCGGGCGTCTACTATGCCGCGACCGAAACCGAGGCACGCTATACCGCTGGGGACGAGGTCATCGTTGTGGGCGGCGGCAACTCGGCGGGACAGGCCGCCATGTTCCTCAGCCGCACCGCCAAGCACGTCCACGTCTTTGTCCGCGGCACGTCGCTGGCGGCATCGATGTCAGACTATCTCTCCAGCCGCCTCGCCGCCGATCCGGCGATCACGCTGCATTTTGAGACGCAGATCGAAGCACTGGACGGTGACTGCACGCTTGAATGCGTGCGCTACAGAACGCCAGAAGGTCCGCAGGAATGCCCCGCGCGCGGCGTGTTTGTCATGGTCGGGGCCGCGCCCAACACCGACTGGCTGCCTGATTGCGTCACACTGGATTCCCGCGGCTATGTGATCACCGGCGAAGCGGTCGGCGGGCGCAGCCAGTTCGAAACTTCGCATCACGGCATCTATGCTGTGGGCGACGTGCGGGCCGGATCGGTCAAACGCGTAGCTTCTGCCGTGGGCGAAGGGTCGGTGGTCATCTCAGACGTCTGGACCCACGTGCGCGGGGCAGCGGACGACTAGGCCACCCGGTCGCGCGGTGCCTTACCGTCGAAAAAGTCGTTGAGGTTGTCCAGCACGCGGAACCCCATGGCTTGCCGCGCCTCGCGGGTGGCACTGCCCATGTGCGGCAGCATCACGAGGTTGTCGCATTGCGCAAGCATCGGGTTGATCCGCGGTTCTCGTTCGAACACGTCAAGGGCCGCGCCCCCGATGGTGTCGAACATCAGCGCCTGCGCCAATGCGGCCTCGTCCACGACCTCGCCCCGCGCCGTATTGATCAAAAAGGCATCCTCTTTCATCAAATCGAGCCTGCGGCTGTTGATCATGCGCGTGTTCTCGACCCCGCCCGGGCAATGCAGCGATACGAAATCGCAGTCGGGCAGCATGTCGTCCAGCGCCGCCACCTGCCGCGCGCCAAACTGCGCCAGCACTTCGGAACCAATGGGCGAGCGGTTGTAGACCAGAATGTCCATGCCGAACCCGAAATGCGCGCGCCGCGCCATCTCTTGCCCGATGCGGCCAAAGCCGACGATGCCCAGCGTCTTGCCCGATACCTTGGTGCCAACGAGATGCGTTGGCCGCCAGCCATCCCAGTTGCCCGCGCGCACTTCGCGCTCTCCGTCGCCTGCGCGCCGCGCCACCATCAGCATCAGCGTCATGGCCAGATCCGCGGTGCATTCCGACAGAACATCGGGCGTGTTGGTAATGGCGATGCCGTGGGTTTTGGCGGCCTCCACGTCGATATGGGTGTAGCCGACGCCGTAGTTGGCAAAGATCTTTGTGTTTGCCTTCGGCACATCCAGCACCTCGGCCCCGATCTTGTCGGTGACCGTCGGCAGCACAGCGTCAAAGCGCTGGATCGCCTCGCGGAACTCTGCGGGCGTTAATGGCCGGTCCGAGCGGTTGAGGTGAACGTCATAGTTGGCCGCCAGCTTTTCTTCGACAGCGGCGGGCCAACGACGGGTAACAAGGACAGATGGTTTGATCATCACGCGGCCTCCATGACCTTGGCGATTGTGGCGCCGATTTCGGCGGGGTGTTCGGCGACGGTGACGCCGGCTGCGGACAGGATTTCCACCTTTTCCGACGCGCTTTCACCAAAGGCCGAGATGATGGCGCCTGCATGCCCCATGGTGCGTCCCTTGGGCGCGGTCAGGCCCGCGACATAGGCCACCACGGGCTTGGTCACGTGATCGCGAATGTATTCGGCGGCCTCGGCCTCTTGCGGGCCGCCGATCTCGCCAATCAGGGCAATCACGTGCGTGTCGTCGTCTTCCTGAAACCGCTCGAGGATATCGCGAAAGGACGAGCCGTTGATCGGGTCGCCACCGATGCCAACAGAGGTCGACACCCCGATCCCCCGTTCCTTGAGCTGGCTTGCCGCCTCGTAGCCTAACGTGCCCGACCGACCCACGATGCCAACATGCCCTTTGAGATAGATATGCCCCGGCATAATGCCCAAGAGCGCCTTGCCCGGGCTGATCGTGCCCGCGCAATTCGGACCCGTCAGAACCATGCGCCGTTCCTTGGGATAGCGGAACATGTAGCGTTTTACACGGATCATGTCCTGCGCCGGGATGCCGTCGGTGATGCACACGCAATACCGGATACCGGCGTCGGCGGCCTCCATGATACTGTCAGCGGCAAAGGGTGGCGGCACAAACACAAGCGATGCCTCGGCGCCGGTATAGGCCACCGCCTCTTCGACCGTGTCGAATACCGGCAACCCTTCGACCGTTTCGCCGCCCTTGCCGGGCACGACGCCGCCCACGACATTGGTGCCGTAGGCGATCATGTCGCGGGTGTGAAAGCGGGCCATTTTGCCGGTGATGCCCTGCACGATAACGCGGGTGGTCTGATCCAGAAGAATGCTCATGACACGGCCCTCATCGCTTCGGCTTGGGTCACGTCGCTTTTCCACGCGCCCACGGCGCGTTCGGCCGCCTCGCTTAAGGTCGTGGCGCGGATGATGGGCAACCCGGACTTGGCGAGGATCTTCTGCCCCTCTTCGACATTTGTCCCGGCCAGCCGCACGATCACCGGCATGGCGATGTCGACTTCTCGCATGGCCTGCACAACGCCTTCGGCGACCCAGTCACAGCGGTTGATGCCGGCAAAGATGTTGACAAGGATCGCCTGCACCTTCTTGTCCGACAGCACGAGGCGAAAGGCCTTGGCCACCCGTTCAGGTGTTGCGCCACCGCCGATGTCGAGGAAATTGGCCGGCTCGCCGCCTGCCAGCTTGATCGTATCCATTGTCGCCATCGCCAACCCGGCGCCATTGACGATGCAACCGATGTTGCCGTCGAGCCCGACATAGTTCAACCCGCGATCCGACGCGCGGCTTTCGCGCGGGTCTTCTTGGCTTTTGTCGCGCAGTTCAGCGATTTGCGGGTGACGGAACATCGCGTTGTCGTCAAACGACATCTTGGCATCAAGCGCGATGACCCGGTTGTCTTCGGTCAGAACCAGCGGGTTGATCTCCACCATCGTGGCGTCAAGCTCCGTGAACGCACGGTAGCAGCCCTGCAAGGTGCGCACCATTTGCTGCACCATGCCCGCCTCGATCCCCAGCTTGAAGGCCATCTGACGACACTGGAAATCGCGCAGGCCGACCGCAGGTTCAACGACCGCGCGCACAATAGAGTCCGGCTTGGAGGCGGATATATCCTCGATCTCCATCCCGCCCTCGGCCGAAGCGACGATCATCACCCGCTGCGTTGTGCGGTCGAGCACGAAGCCGAGGTAGATTTCGCGCGCAATCGGCACTGCCGCCTCGACATAGACGCGATAGACGCCTTTGCCCTCGGGGCCGGTCTGGTGCGTGACCAGCTTCATGCCGAACATCGCTTCGCAGGCGTCGTGGATTTCGACATCGCTGTCGCACACCTTCACGCCGCCCGCCTTGCCACGACCACCGGCATGCACCTGCGCCTTGACGACCCAACGCTCGCCACCCAGTTCGCGGGCACGGTACGCCGCCTGTTCCGGGCTGTAGGCCAGCGCGCCGTCCGGGACGGCCACGCCAAAGCCCGAGAGTACCTCCTTGGCCTGGTATTCGTGGATGTCCATGGTCGTCCTCCTCGCGTATGCCGGGATTACTCTGCGGCGATGGCCGCGTCGTAATGGCTGTTCAGCACCGCATCGACCGCGTCGTGGTCCACCTCGGCCCCCAGTTCCCGCACAGCGGCGGCAAAGCGGGTGACGATGTCGCGGATGGCGGTTTCGTTGAGCAAGTTGAGGATACCGATGCGCACCTGCACCGGCTCGGACAGCGTGGGCCAGATCCCGAAATTCTGCGCGCGGCAGTGCTGCACCAATTCCATCTCGCGGCCCGCCAGCGCGTCGGGCAGATTCAGAACCACAAGCGACGGCATGTTCGACGTCACCTCGCAGCCCATCGCCTCAACCGCCGACCGCAGGGCCGCTTCGTGGTAGGTGTAATCCGCCGCGCGCTTGGCGATGGTTTCCTGCAGGCAAATCCGAAGTGCCTCGTGAAAGGCCGACACCGCATAGGCGGAATGGGTTCTGTGGTAGGTGCCCTTTTCCACATCCTTGCCGTCGATGATGCCCCAGTGCCGCGCCTCGAGGATCGGGTGATGGCAGAACGTCCGCGTCCCGGTGGCACGCAGTGTGTCGATGTAGCGGTCGCTGAACGACACGGGCGCGTATGTCAGCGGCAGGCAGCAGATGCCTTTTTGCGGGCAGGACGCCCAGCCGTGCACCCCGGGATAATCGTCAATGCGGAAATCACCGACACCCAGGCTCGATACCGCGTCGATCAGGCCCATCGCACCGTGCCGTTCGCACGCATCGGAAAAGCCCTGAATGTCGTTTACGCGGCCCGATCCGGTTTCCCAATGCGCCATCGCGGCCCATTTCGGCTTGTGTTCGGCCAGTGCTGCGTCGACGATCTCACCGGTGACGCTTTGCCCGTGCGGCACGTTGATGATGATCGCGTTTTCGGTCTGCGGGTCGAGCGGGTTGGCGGCCAGTTCCTCTGCCGATGCCGCTTTCATCCGCACGGTTAGCCCGTCAATGCCCGAAAAGGTGCCGTTCACGAACATAACCACCTTGTCGCCCGGCATGACGACCGAAAACAGCATGTCGAGCCCGCTCCAGCCGGTACCGGCCACGCCAAAGGTGTGCACGTTGTCGGTGCCCATCACCTGACGCAGCATATGCTTGCTTTCGACCATGCCGCGCAGAACATCGCCGTGCATGTGATCGGCCAACCCAGCCCCGGCATACCGCGCCAACACCCGCGCATCGGTGTTGCCGGGACCCGGGCCAGCGGCGATGGTGTTCGGGATGTCCAGCTGTGGGAACAGGGTCGGTGTTGTCATTTTTATCTCCTCCGGCGCCGCGTGGGCGAAAATCTCAATCGCCGGACAAAATGCCCGGTGGGCCGTAGATAAGGGCTGTGTGAAAATTGAAAACGGTCTTTAGTCCTACTTATGGGTATCTATTCGGGTGGGAAAATACCCACCCGTAAGTATGGAATACAGCGGTATACGCGAATTTGAACCGCTAAAACGGGTAGTTTATTACGATTAACCAAACGTTATCAACAGGTTGAAGAGGACAGGTCATGACAATCGACATCGTGCTAGGCGACAGCAATCCGCTGGTCCTTGCCGCCCTCGCCGAAATCATCGAACGCGACGCGCGATTCTCATTGGTGGCCACAGCCTCAACAGCCGAAGGGTTCCTGAGCACCGTCATGCGTGTTCCGGTGCAGGTCGGCGTGATCGACTGGACACTGCCCGCGCTGGGTGGGGCCAAGCTGATCGAGGTGCTGCGCGAACAGCCCAGCCCGCCGCGCATCGTGGTCTATGCCAAGGACACCGGTGACCTGCCGCGGCTGGCCATGTCAGCGGGTGCCGCCGCCTTTGCCCCGCGGTCAAGCGAGGCCGAACAACTGCTCGACATCTGCGTGGATGTCGCCGCCGGGCGCATGGTGTTTCCGTTCCTCGACGTGCGCGATCTGCAAAGCGATCCGATCCTGCAACTGTCGCGCAAGGAACGCGCGATGTTGCAGGCGCTGTCCAAGGGGCTGACCAACCGCGAACTGTCCAAGGAGCTCGCGATCAGCGTCAACACGGTGAAGTTTCACCTGTCCAACCTTTACGAAAAACTGGGGGTCAAGAACCGCGCGCAGGCGATCGCCTTTTTCTATTCGTCGCGGCTTGCTGTCGAACAGCCCGACGACGGCGGTATGCCCAGATAGACCGAAAGGGCGCTTGACAGAATCTTGCGCCACGGACCATCTGTGGCGAAATTTTCGTTCTCGAAAGGCGGTGCTTCATGTCCTTCCACTCTGTTCAGCAAGCCCCCGGCAGGCTCAACCGATCCGAACTGGCCGTCCCCGGCAGCCAGCCGCAAATGTTTGAAAAGGCCGCGAAATCGGATGTCGATGTAATCTTTCTTGATCTCGAAGACGCAGTGGCCCCGGATGAAAAGGAACAGGCGCGCAAGAACATCATCAAGGCGCTCAATGAGATCGACTGGGGCAAGAAATCCATGTCGGTGCGGATCAACGGGCTCGACACGCATTACATGTATCGCGACGTGGTGGACGTTGTGGAACAGGCGGGCGAGCGGCTTGATCTGATCATGATCCCCAAGGTGGGCACGGCGGCGGATGTCTATGCCGTCGACATGATGGTGACCCAAATCGAAGACGCGATGGGGTACAAGACGCGCATCGGCTTCGAGCACATCATCGAAACCGCGTTGGGGATGCAGAACGTGAACGAGATCGCGGCCGCGTCCCCCCGCAACGAAAGCCTGCATTTTGGTGTCGCCGACTATGCCGCGTCGATGCGCGCGCGCACCACGGTAATCGGCGGCGTGAACGAGCATTATTCGGTGCTGACAGACCCCGATGCCGACGGGGCGCGCGCCACGCACTGGGGCGACATGTGGCATTCGGCCATCGCCAACATGGTCGTCGCGGCCCGCGCCAACGGCCTGCGCCCCATCGACGGCCCGTTTGGTGATTTCTCGGATCCCGACGGCTATCGCGCCGCGGCCTATCGCGCCGCGGTACTGGGATGCGAGGGCAAGTGGGCCATCCACCCCAGCCAGATCGCGCTCGCCAACGAAGTGATGAGCCCGTCGGACGCCGAGATCGACAAAGCGAACCGTATCCTTGCGGCCATGGCCGAGGCCGAGGCTGCGGGCAAGGGCGCCGTGAGCCTTGACGGGCGGCTGATCGACTATGCCTCGATCCGGCAGGCCGAAGTGCTAGTGCAAAAGGCAAAGCAGATTTCCGGCGGCTAATCCCGACGCGCCTTGGCGCGCGGCGGTGGCGGTCTAGGTTCTGGCCCTCGAACAATGAGAGCCTGCCTGTGACCACCGCCCTGCTTATCCTGCCCAACCAGCTTTTCGATCCGCATCCGGGCCTGAACGAGGACCCCGATTGCATCGTGTTTTTCGAAGACCCGCTGTTTTTCGGCGACGCGCAGTACCCGGCGACCTTTCACAAGCAAAAGCTGTGGCTGCACCGCGCGAGCATGGCCCGCTTTGCCAAGTCTCTGGAAAGCAAGGGGTTTGCGGTCTCGGTCAGCGCGTACGAAAAGCGCAC